>NZ_JBQIIT010000028.1:0-21870 GCF_056795635.1 Adlercreutzia sp.
TGCTCCACCGCCGACGTCTACCGCGAGGGCGAGTGCCTCGACTACTTCCCGAACCGCGTCGAGGATCCCACCCTCGTGCGCCCCGAGATGTGGAAGTAAGCTGCGCACCACCTCTGCGCGAGAGCGTTTGCAAGGAACCCGCTTCGGCGGGTTCCTTTTTTTGTTAGGGCCTTCAAAAATTGTGCACCTGAGTAATTAGATTTTCTCAACTGCACAAAAGGCCTGATGTGGTAAGGTATAAAGCTAAGTCAGGGCATTATTGAAAGGAGAAGCCATGACCGCTTTCTATTTGACACCCGAAGGGGCGGGTGATTCCCATGAGTAACGCAACTCCCGTGAAGAGCACCACCTACGCCGAGGCTACCGAGGCGGAGAAGCACGCCGTTTTGCGCAAGGTGACGGGGTCTTCCTTCCTCGGTAACTTCATCGAGTGGTTCGATTATGCGAGCTATTCCTACCTGGCCACCGTTATCGCGCTGGTGTTCTTCCCCTCCGAGGATCGTTTCGTAGGCGTGATGAGCACCTTCGCCGTGTTCGCCCTCTCGTTCCTCGTGCGTCCTATCGGCGCAATCTTCTGGGGCAACATGGGCGACAAGAAGGGTCGCAAGTGGGCGCTGTCAGTGTCCATCCTCATGATGAGCGGCGCCACCTTCCTCATCGGCTGTTTGCCCGGCTATGCCATGATCGGCATTGGTGCCCCGCTGCTGCTCCTGCTGCTGCGCATGGTGCAGTCGTTCTCGGCTGCGGGCGAGTACGCCGGCGCGGCGACCTTCATCGCCGAGTACGCGCCGCACAACCATCGCGGCTTCTACTGCTCCATGGTGCCGGCCTCTACGGCCACGGGCCTGCTCGTGGGCTCGCTTCTGGCCACCTTCATGTTCAACATGTGGGGCGCCGATTCGGCTTTCGTGGTGGACTGGGGCTGGCGCATCCCGTTCTGGCTGGCGCTGCCTTTGGGCTACATCACCCACTACATCCGTACCCACCTGGAGGATTCTCCGGTATATGCCCAGATGCAGGATCGCATGAAAGAGATGGGCGAGAAGGTGGAGCATCCTATCCGCACGCTGTTCAAGAAGCACTTCCGCGTGCTCGTCATCTCGTTCGGCGCCTGCGTGCTGAACGCCGTGGGCTTCTACGCGGTGCTCACCTACCTGCCGAACTACCTGGAGACGGTGCTCGAGTACAACCCCGGTGATGCATCTACCATCACCACCATCGTGCTCATTGTCTACATCGGCTTCATCTTCCTGTCGGGCCGCATCTCCGACCGTTTCGGCCGCAAGAAGATGCTCATCGGCGCCTGCGTGGGCTTCATCGTGTTCACGGTGCCCGCCTTCATGCTGCTCGGCACGATGAACTTCTGGGTGATCTTGCTGGTCGAGCTGGTGATGTGCCTCATCCTCACCATCAACGACGGCACGCTGGCGAGTTATCTGACCGAGACGTTCCCCACCGACGTGCGCTACTCCGGCTTCGCGCTGTCCTTTAACTTGGCCAACGCCATCTTCGGCGGCTCGGCGTCGTTCATCTCCTTCTGGTTGATCGACATCACGGGCAATGCCATCGCGCCGGCGTGGTACATGGTGGTCATCGCGGTCATCGCGCTCGTGGCCATGTTCATGACCCACGATCATTCCGGCAAGAAGCTGGATGACGTGAAGTAGGCTTTTCGGTGCCGTTGGCGGGAATGCTTGCGGCACCGTGGTTGTTCGAGATTGGATGGCTGGCAGGGGGCCTCGCAATGCGGGGTCCCTTTGCGTGGGGGCCCGTGAGGAGAGGGAGTGGCGCGGGCGAGAGGCGTTTGGGGGCGGCTGCTGCCCATATGCAAGAAACCCCGCTGCCGAAATGAGGGCTGCAGCGGGGTTCTTACCTCAGAGGGCCTGCGGGTAGGGCGACCGCAGGATGTTCGGGGCGGTTAACGCCCGGATGTTAACGGATGATGACGGGCCAGTCGCTCATGGTGGGCCTCCTTGGATTCGGTGCTTTCGATGGCTTAACTATACGGCCCTTTGGCTTTACTATCAATATCTAAATTTCTAATAATAAGTTAGATAGAAAATAGTAGTAGCTAAGATAAAAATTGATAGCAATAGAAGCAGAATTTAATAGCTACTTTGTCAATAATTGCTCATAGCATCAGTGGACTTTGATATTATGGGCCATGACGCAAGCAAAGGGCTGCGGCTATCCCGAGGGGGTTTCCATGGTTCGAGGAGCGAACGACAGAGAGGCGAGGGGCGGGGCGGCTGCGGAGAACGCCGCCGAGCGCCCGCAGTTGGCCGTCGACGATGTGGTGGCGTTCATGAGCCATCCGGTGTTCTACGAGCTGCGCACGGCGGTGGATGTGGGCATTCTGCTGTTCGACGATCTGGATCGCTTCGAGCTGCCCGCCGGATACTCCAAGGAGGATATTTGGCGCATCCTCTTCTCTATCCGCAAGCAGGCGGCGGTCTACATTCCCGAAGATCCCGAGCGCGAGGCTGATATGTGGATGGTCACCACGAGCTCGCTCTCATTCAATTCCGAGATGCTGGAGGTGCGGTCGAAGGTGGATTCGTCCCTCGAGCGCTCTCTGCGCGAGATGCAAGGCTCGCCCTTCGTCACTCGGTTCATCGAGCGCACCCTGGTGGGCGGCCTGCTCGCTGAGGGCATCGTGGCCGATGAAGATCGCGTGCATGAATTGTTCACCGGTGCTGCTCCGGCCAACTCGGTCGATCAGCTCATCGCCAACTACTTCTGGCTTTCCAGCGAGTGCGACAATTTGGCTCGCCGCGAGGTGACCCACGGGCTCATCGAGAATCTCTACTACGGGCTGGTCGAGGGGGTGGATGTGGATGAGCTGCCCGAGCGCGTGCTGGCGCCGCTGGATCCGCAGCTGCCCCCGCCGCAGTCCCAGGTGCTCATGGACCTCGTCTGCACCCGGGCCCGGGAGGTGGGCGACGACATGCGCTTCGGCCCCGTGCTGCGTATCATCAACATCACCTGGTTCTTCCGCTACTTCAACGTACTGCCGCGGTTGAACGTGCTGGTGGGTCTGCTGCTGCGGAACATTCTGGCCCTGAAGTGGGGCCTGCCGGTGCTCAGCTGGTTGCCCGAGGGCTTCGATCCGAGCCTGCCCGATGCACCGGTGGACGCCCGCCGCCACCAGGCGGTGTTCGAGCACTGGTCCACCGATTACGGCTTCGGCTTCGACTTCACCCCCTATTTCGAGCTGAATCTGCGCCTGTACCTGCGGGAGTTGGAGCGCCTGGCGGTGTCCATCACCTACTTGGAGCAGCTCAACGAGCAGATCGAGCGCATCTTCGAGTCCCATATCAACCCGCGGCAGAAGTCCATTCTGGCGGCGCTCTGCCGCGAGCCGGGGGCCATTTTGCGCATCGCGCCGCACCAGCGCACCTTCCGCATCGCCTACGGCACGGCGCGGGCCGACTTCCTCGGTCTGGAGCGGGAGGGCTATCTGGTGCGCGAGCAGGAGGGGAGAGCCTTCGTCTTCCGGGCGCACCCCGACTTGCAGGGCAAGATCGTCCAGCTGGGGGCCGCGGTGGTCGACTCGGCGGAGGCGACGCTGGGGAGCGGGGCCGTTGTAGTATCCTGAGGGGAAAGCGCGGAAGGGCCGTTGCGGATGCCGTGCAGAGGGAAAGGAAGCGCCATGATTAACGAGAAGATGTACGGGCTCGGCGACGAGCCGAGTGCCATTCGCGAGCTGTTCGCCTACGGGCTTGCCCGCAAGGCCGAGATTGGGGCGGAGAACGTGTTCGACTTCTCCATCGGCAACCCCTCGGTGCCGGCGCCGGCCCTGGTGCGGGACACGCTGCTGGAACTTTTGGAGGGCGATCCGGTGGCACTGCACGCCTACTCGCCGGCTGCGGGCCTGCCCGAGGTGCGCGAGGCTATCGCCGCGGCCATCGCCGAGCGCTATGGCGTGCCGGCCACGGCGGCCCATGTGTACCTGACGGCCGGCGCGGCGGCGGCCCTGGCCTGCTCCATCGCCGCCGTGACCGAGCCGGGGGACGAGGTCGTCGTGATCTCCCCCTATTTTCCCGAGTACCGCACATGGATCGAGGCGGCCGGCTGCGCCATTGTGGAGGTACCGGCCGCCCAGCCGAGCTTCCAGCCGGACATCGAGGCGCTGCGGGCGGCTATCGGGCCCAAGACGAGCGCGATTATCATCAACACGCCGAACAACCCCGTCGGCGCCGTGTACACGCGAGAGAGCCTGGAGGCTCTGGCCGCTCTGCTGCGGGAGAAAGAGGCGGAGCTGGGCCGGCCCCTGTACCTCATCAGCGACGAGCCCTACCGCGAGATCACCTACGGGGCCTGCGTGCCCTGGGTGCCGTCGGTGTACGAGCGCACCATCGTGTGCTACTCCTATTCCAAATCGCTGTCGCTGCCGGGCGAGCGCATCGGGTGGGTGTACGTGTCTGATACGGCCGAGGACGGCGATGAGGTGGCCGTGGCCGTGGCCGGCGCCGGCCGGGCCCTGGGCTATGTGTGCGCCCCGGTCATGCTCCAGCGGGTGGCCGCCCGCTGCGTGAACGAGCCCTCGGATGTGGCGGCCTACGCCGAGAACCGGCGCCTGCTGACCGAGGGGCTTGCCGCTCTCGGCTACGAGTACGTGGAGCCCGACGGGGCCTTCTACCTGTGGGTGCGGGCACTGGAGCCCGATGCGGCCGCCTTCTCGGAGCGCGCGAAGCAGTTCGAGCTGCTCATCGTGCCCTCGGACAGCTTCGGCGTGGGCGGCTGGGTGCGCCTGTCCTACTGCATCGCCCGCGACGTCATCGAGCGCTCGATGCCGGCGTTCGCCGCCCTGAAGCAGAGCTACGAAGCCTAGGGATTGCTACGCCCCGGAGGCGGGGCGTCGAAAACAACGGGCGCGACTGCCGGAGGGAACGGGGCGGCCGCCGAAAGACAGCGAGCGCGGCTCCCGCAAGGAGAGGGCCGCGCTCGGCGGTTCTGGGGGAGGCTAGCGGAGCCGCCGGGAGAGCCAGAGGAGGACGGGGCTCGCCACGCAGAGGGCGACGAAGGTGGCGACGCGCCCGAAGGTGGGGCCCTGGTAGCCGATGAGGAAGACGCCGGCGCAGAAGGCGGCCATAACGGCGCAGAGGATGCCGAGCCAGCGCAGGTAGAGGGCGGCATGTCCAGGGACTTTGCGCGGTGTGTTCATGGGAGGCTCGCTTTCGATGGACGGGGCAGGGCACGGCATGTTCGACGCGCCGTTCGCATCATACGGCTGAAGCGGGCCCCGTGCAACGGGCGATGCCCTTAAGAGCCCCAGGTGGTGAGATATTCCAGAATCTCCTGGCGAGAGTGCAGGCCGCACTTGCTGTAAATGCGCTTGATGTGGCTGTGGGCGGTGGCGGGGGTGATGTAGAGCGCTTCGGCCACCTTCTTCTGGGTGTACCCCAGCGCGTACAGGGTGAGCACATCCACCTCCCGGTCGGATAGGAGGAACTGCTCGCCCATGGCGCGGACGCGCTTGCGCAGCGACGCGCTGATGATGCCGTCGGCATCGGAGGCGGCTGCCGAAGGAAGCGGGGCGGAGGAGGCGGCGTCTGGGTCTGCTGCGGGCGCGGGGCTATCTGTGCCGGCAGCGGCGCGGGGGTTTCCGGGTGAGCATCCGTCGGTGCAGCGGATGCAGCGCTGGGCCTGAGCCGCCGTCACTGCTTCGAATGCTGCCTTCTGCACGGCAGCCACGGCCTCGGCCACCCGGGCCGCCTCGTGCTCGGCGGCATTGCGCGTGACGGCGCCGAGGGCCTCTTCGGCCGCTGCAAGGGCTTCCTGGGTGCGATCGACGTTCTGCTGCGCCCGTTGCAGGTCGGCCTCCGCCCGAGCCTCGCGTTCCTCGGCTTGGGTGGCGGCCTCGCGATGCTCGGCCAGCAAGAACTGCACGAGCACCACCTGGGCCGACAGTAGGATAAGGGCGCCCAAGAGCGCGGTGATGAGCAGATCGTTGCCGGTGAGGGGATAGACGAAGTGCAGGGCCATACGGGCCACCGATCGCGAGCCGAAGCAGACGATCCAGCCGCCCATGGCGTAGTAGTAGGGATCGCGGTCGCCGAAGCTGGTGAACGCGATGATGACGTACCAGCAGTAGGCGCAGATTATCACGTTCAAGGTGTTCACCAGCACCGCGCCTATTTCCCACTGGAAGGGAAAGGCGCCGAACAGGACCAGGGAGCCGGCGGCGAGGCTTTCCATGACAAGGAAGATACCCACGGTCATGACGCGCTCGCGGCGGCGCACGACGAGGATGGCGAGCAGGGCGCACAGGGCGATGGCGCAGGCGGCGTAGGCCAGGCGCGTGGCCGGAGTGAAGGGAATGGGCAGGCCGTCGGGGTAGCCGCGCAGAAAGCCGTCCACGAAGCTGAGGAGCCCCATGCCGGCAGTGCAGGCCACGAGAAACCGCGTGTCCTGGATATGGCTGCGGGCGAAGGTGAAGAAGGTACGGGCCCGGCGGTGCAGCCGCTCGACGGCCAGTCCGTCGCGCAGGGCGGCCGGCCCCAGCAGGGCGAGCTGGGCAAGGATGAGCGCTGCCCCGATGATGTTCTGGCCGCGCACTGGCAGAAACGACAGGGCGTAAACGAGCGCCTCGCTCGCGATGAATGCTCCGAAGACGAACAGCGCCGCAGTGATCTCGTCGGTGCCGCGCAGGCAGCGCAGCCAGTAGAACATGCACAGGGACAGCGCGATGGTGCTGAGCACGCTGAGAACGAAGGCGGTGGAGGCAAGGGCGGGATCGGTGTCGTCCAAGACCGAAAGGGCCATGGAGGCGGCCGCAGCTCCCATGGTGCTGGCGATGAAGGCCCATTGGACCGTGGTATCGCTGAGCACCTGGTGGGATCGGATGAGCACGAGCAGGGCGAGGCCGAACAGAACGCAGGTGACGAGCATGGCGCCGTCGGTGAAGATGCCGTCATCAGTGGAGGCGTAGCTGCCGTAGCAGGCCACGATGAGCGCCGTGCGGGCGCATACCATGCCGGTGAGCATGGGCCAGAACGTCTTGAAGCGGCTGACAAGGCCGGCGAGCACCGCGCCCACGATTCCCCCCTTCTCCTCCTGAAAATAATGACCTGTTGACTCCATGATAATGCTTGCGCGGCGGTTTCTGCCGCTGGTTCCATCTTGTTACGTATCTGCAAAATGACATCGCCTGAAAGAGGGGAATCTGCGCGAAAAGGTCATGGTAGGCTGGCATAAACTCCAGGAAGGGCCGGGACGCGCGACTGCGGGCCTTCCGTTGCGTTGTGAGAAGGAGGTCGCCTTATGAGCGAGCGAGACATCTACCATGAACCGCCGACCCGCGTGCTGCTGCGCACGGCCGACGCCTATCAGACCGAGTCGATGGACGAAGTGGCCGGCTACTCTGAGCAGCTGCTGTCCATTGTGGCCGACTACCGCAACGGCGGTCGGCCCGAAGGGGCCAACGCCCAGGCCATGGTGGGCAAATCGAAGCGCGGAGAGGTGGCGTTCCGCCTGTTCGCCCGCGTGAACCCGACCACGCGCGTCATTGAGGCGGCGGGGTTCAAGACGCGGGGCTGTTTGGCCATGACCGGCTGTGCCAGCGCGACATGCGCGCTCGTCGAGGGGCGTACCCTCCAGGAGGCGCTGGCGCTTACGGTCGACGAGGTGCGCGCGGCCGTGGGCGGCGTGCCCGCGGGCAAGGCGAACACGCTGGCATTTTCCGTGGAAGCGGTGCGGGCCCTGGTGGGCGATTTCCTCGTGCGGGAAGGGGCCGGCCTTGAGGGGCTGGACGCGATGGTGCCCTGCGACCCCTACGGGGTGGATTGCCTGATGTGCGAGCATTGCTCTCTGCGCGATACCCGCAACGACCTGCTGATGGCATCGCTGGACGACTAAGGGCTCGAAGTGGGACACCCCTACCGGGTAAGGCTGTTCCACGTTTCGGAAACGGGACAGTCTGGGACAGCTTTACCCGGTAGGGGTGTCCCAGCGGGAGGTGAGCGCTGTGCGCGAGGAAGATGAGATTCGGGCGGCAGTCGTCGCCCTGGCCGAGGCCCAGGCGGCCGGCGGGGACGTGTCCGCGGACCTGCCCCACGGCGAGGCCCTGGCCGCTGCCGTCACTGCGGTCGACGGCGAGGACGTGGAGGTGCCGACCGATCCCGACGAAGTGCGCGAGGAGGCCCTGGCCGCCGTGTTCGATGCGGTGCGCCGCGCCACGCGCGCGAGCCGCCTGTCGCAGCCCTGCGATTGGGAGGCCTCCGGCCTCGTGCCGCCGAGCATGACGGCGGAGGATGTGGAGATGGCCGTCTACGACCGCCTGGTGGAAGCCGGTGCGCTGATGCCTGCGCAGGACACAGGCGACGCTCATTCTGCGAGCGCCGCCCCTTCGCGACCGGTCAACAAGCACGTGAAATCCCCTTTCTCGTCCTCCAACGGCCGTGCTGTGGGCGCTTCCCCGTTCAAGCGCAAGGACTCCCCGGTAAAGGAGGAGCCCGAGGCCTCGATAGCGGAAGAGCGCAGAGGAGGTGCCGGGTGTTCCGACCGAGCGAGTTCCGCAGCGACGGGAACAGCCCAGCGGGCTGTTCCCCAAAGCGAGGACTGTCTGAGCGAATCGGAATGCCCGGCACCTCCGACTGAGGGGAGCCGCGAGAGCGAATCGGTGCGTCGGGTTGCTCCATCCGAGACGGCTTGCGATTGCACGGGTATCCGTCTGCTCATGGGGCGTGAGAGCTACTACCTGTATGACAGCGCCGCCATGACCGATGCCTACGCCCGCTGGGCCTTTCTGGCGGCCGAGGACGACCCCGTCGCGACCTTCGTGGAATGTGCGCGCGAGGAGTCGTCGGTCTATCCGCGGCCCATGGCGGTCTCGTCGCTGGCCAACGAGCCCTTCTGTATGGACGCTGCGGCGGTGGAGGCCGCCTTCGCCGAGGCGCGGGCCCAGGGCCGTGCCAACGATATCGAGCGCATCGAGGCGTCGAACGGCGACGTGTACTTCTATTCCACGCGCTTTCTCAGCCCCCGCCGCGCCAAGGCCCTCGCCGAATGGGATGCCGTCGAGCGCGGCCGTAACGTCTAAAAGCCGCCGTCTTCCCTTCTGGGGTCAGGCCAAGTACCAGGCAGCCCGTTTCCGACACTCGCAAGGAAGTTTCTGTCGGAAAAGGGCTGTTTGGTGGTTGAGGCACCTCCCAGCTCCCCGGCGACGGCTGAAATGCCAGAAGCTGCCCCCCGCTTCTCTTGCCCAAGAAGGGGGGCGGTTCAGGTATGGGTCGGGGTCTTGCCCCGTGGATCTCGCCCACTGGCGGTGCTTAGGCGGCAGAATTGGTGGGTTTGGTATGCCAAAAATGGGGGATTGGGTACTTGTGGATTGTAAAATCCCAGGTCGATTGTTTCTCGGATGAACTTTTGTGGTACCAAACCCCTCATTCTTGACGGTAATGCCAGAAGGGTGGCGTAGGG
This sequence comes from Adlercreutzia sp., assembly GCF_056795635.1. Classification (NCBI taxonomy): domain Bacteria; kingdom Bacillati; phylum Actinomycetota; class Coriobacteriia; order Eggerthellales; family Eggerthellaceae; genus Adlercreutzia; species Adlercreutzia sp. Next base: position 9,424 of record NZ_JBQIIT010000028.1, read on the forward strand.
GGTGGGGCGCACCTGAGGAAGAGGAATGCAGTGCTTATAGGGAAGGATGCAGCGCCTATAAGGAGAGATGCAGTGCCTATAAGGAAGGGGGCGGCTCCTGTGAGAAAAGAGGCGTAACGCCAATGGGGAAGGAGGGCGCGGTTTCTGCGAGGAGAGCGTATGGCGCCAACGAGGGGAGACGCGGCTCTTGTGAGGAGGCGAGCACAACGTCAGCGAGGAAGGCCCCGCGGCTCTGAGCTGAACCGCACCGCCAAGTCTGGGCTTTCGTTTCTTCGCTCAAGATTTGGGGTGCGGTTCGCCTTCAGGTTGCAGGGTCTTCCGGTTTGAGGGGAGGAGGGGAAGCGGGTAGGGGTAAGGGCAGAGAAAAAACCTAGGCGTCGGGGAGCAGGCCCAGGGCGGCCAGGTCTTCCTTCACGTCGGGCATGTCGTAGTAATCCAGGCACTCGGCCGTGGGACAGCCCAGCTCGGGATCCCAGCCGAAGCACTCGTACATCATGGTCAGGCCGGTCTGGAAATCGTCCTTGTCCATCTTGATGGTGCCTTCGGTGAACACGGGGATATCGGGATCCTGGGTGAAGGGCCACTCGGTTACCACGTCGTGCACGGCGCGGAAGTCGTTGGTGCCCATCTTGCCTGTGGCATCGGTCATGCCGCGAGCGGTGTTGGCGCGCTGCAGGGTGGTGATCTTGCCGCCCATCTTGTACAGATCCTCGGTGGTCACGTCCTCGCCGGTGACGGCCTTCATGAACTTGGCCTCCAGATCCAAGTCGCCGCGGTAGTCGCGGGCGGCCGTGGGGCTCATGGTCATGGGCCACACCCAGTTGCACAGGGTGAGCGAGTCGTGCAGCACGTCGGTGACCACGCTCCACCAGGCGAAGTTCGCCTTGTACTCGTTCATGGGGGTGTAGTTCTTGTCAGGATCGATGGCGCTCGCGTCGCCCCATACCTCGGCGGCGATCTGCTGCTTCAGCTCGAAGGGCAGGCCGCACCCCTGGAAGTTCACGGCGGAGTGGATCATGTCGTCGCGGTTGAACACCATGTTGTACAGAAGGCCCACCTGGCCGAAGCACTCGTGGGCGTGGTGCACCGGCCAGCCGCGGGGGTTGATGATGCAGGAGGCCACGGTGTCGTTCCATACGGCGTCATCCCAGCGGTCGGTCCACACGAGAGGCCCGTAGCCCACATAGGCCAGCTCCGAATCGTTCTTGGCGATCTTCGTCAGCAGCTCGGCCATGATGGAGGGGTCGTTGTTTTGGAACTTGGTCCAGTCGAAGGCGGCGTACTCCTCGGCCGGCAGCACGCGCTCGAAGACGCCGCTGGCATAGCAGTGGGCGATGTCGCGGTAAATTTGGCCGTAATTGCACCACAGCCCCAGATCATCCATGACCGAGCCGGTCACCTGGTCCCAGATGAGAGCGTCTTCGCTGGCGGCCTTCACCGGCGTCTTGTCGCCCAGGATGCCGATCATGTAGTTGGTGAAGGGGAAGTTCGGCACGCAGGTGTTGCCGGTGATCTCGTAGCCGCCGTTCGCGGCGCTGGCCGGCACGCGCATGTCGGAGTAGCAATGGATGGGGCAGCTGTGGCAGCCGTCCATCTTGATGGTGTACTTCTCGGCCTCGGGACCCTCGTCCTTGAAGGACTTCATGCAGCGGTAGCCCACGGTGTTGATCTCGCCGGGCTTCGGCTCGCCGGTCTCGATGGGACCGCCCTCGGCTAGCGCCCAGGTGAGGCCCTTCTGGGCCGTCCAGCGGCTGCCCTTGTCGAAGTATTCGGCCCATTCCTGCTGGGTGGAGGGTACCACGTGGTTGTTGTTGGAGCCGACGATCTCGCGCAGCATGTAGTCGGACAGATCGGCCACGGCCTGCGGATCGGCCACATATATCGGCTGGGTTCCGCGCACCACGAGGGCCTTCAGCTTCTTGGAGCCGAGCACCGAAGCGGTGCCGGCGCCGGCGGAATGGTTGCGGGAGTTGATGATGCAGGCGTAGGGCAGGAGGTTCTCGCCGGCCGGTCCGATGGTGGCCACGCAGAAGTCGGTGCCCTCGCGGCGCGAGAGCGCCTCGGTGGTGGCGCGGGTGCCCAGGCCCCAGTACTTGTCGGCGGGCTTGATTTCCACGTCGTCGTCATCGATCTTCAGATAGACGGGCACGTCAGAGGCTCCCTCGATGATGATGGCATCCCAGCCGGCCTTCTTGATGGCAGCGCCGATCATGCCGCCGGTGTGGGCGTCTACCACCTGGTGGTCTTTGGTGTAGGTGGAAAGGGACGCGATGGTGGTGCGCCCGGCCAGGGGCACGCCGGTGGCCGTGAGGGGGCCCACGGCGAAGACCACCTTGTTCTCAGGAGAAAGGGGATCGGTGCCGGCGGGCACCTCGTCGTACATAATCTTATTGGCAATGCCCATGCCGCCCAGGTACGCCTTGTAGGGGTCGGTCGGGGTTACCGAGATGGTTCCGTCGGTCAGGTTGACGCGGAGGATCTTGCCGGTCCAGCCATAGGACTTGGTGGGATCCAATTTTGAATCAGCCATGATGAAGCTCCAAATCTCTTCGTGTACTCATGTTGCGTGGGTCCATCGGCGCGATCTGGAGTAATCGTCGCTGATCAGTATATATATGAGCGAGGGGAAAACCGTACCCTCAATGAGGGGATAGTTTTCAACGGGCGGGCAACGGGGCGGCGACGGGAACTCAAGGGAAAGGCAAGCATTGGGCAATTCCCCCCAAAGAGGGCACACAAACTCTTCATCCATGACTATGATGCCCCTTGTTGCGTGGCGTCGCGATCTTGGGTTCTCTCTAAGACTTGCTTTCGTTCCAAGGGGGAGTTCAAATGTCAGACACCCAGAAAACTGAAACTGTGGCCACCGAGCAGCCTCCCGCTGCGGCCACTCCTGCCGCTGTCGGTGCCGAGGCTGTTCCGGCCGACAAGAAGCAGCCCTTCTTCACGCGGCGCACCGTGTTGGCCATGACCGGCTGCGGCGTGGCCGGCCTCGTGGTCGGCGGCGTGCTGGCCTCCTGGGGCGTGACCACCCAGTCCATCGCCTCGGGCCGCATCGAACTGCGCACCACGCCTGCGAAGATGATCGTGACCGATCGCGCCCGCTGCTCTGGATGCCAGCGTTGCGAGATGATGTGCACCCTGAAAAACGACGGGGCCGCCCAGCAGTCCATCGCCCGGGTGCGCGTGTGGGACAACTACAACTTCGGTGCCGGCGTAGATACCAACGACGGTATCTTCGGCTCCTGCCAGTTCACCGTGCAGTCCTGCAAACAGTGCGCCGATCCCCAGTGCGCCAAGTACTGCCCCGTGCATGCCATTTCCGCCGATGCGGAAACGGGGGCGCGCGTGGTGGACGAGGCGGCCTGCATCGGTTGCGGCATGTGCTCGGCCGCCTGCCCGTGGGGCATGCCCCAGGTGAATGCCCAGACCGGCACCTCTACCAAGTGCGTCTCCTGCGGCCGCTGCGCCGAGCAGTGTCCCAACGGCGCCATCAAGTTCATCGATTGGGAAGATATCGCGCAGAAGGCCATCGATGGGGGCGTTGTCTCTACGACGACCCTCGTGGAAGCCTAGGGTGACCCCGGTTCGCGGAACCTGTGGGTCCCTTCGCTTATCATAAGAGAGGATAGAGCAATGTCAGCAAAGGTCATAACCAGGCGGGGCTTTGTAGCCGCCGGTGTCGCGGGGGCCGCTCTGGCGGCGTCGGGCGCGACGCTCGCGGGCTGCGCCGCGGGATCGACCACCGAGAAGGCCTACGCGGCCGACGTGGTGAACACCCAGTGCACCGTCTGTCCCAACCAGTGCGGCTATGCCGCCTACGTGGTCGATGGGAGCATCGACAAAGTGGTGGGGAACGCCGCCGATCCCCACGCTGCCGGCACCCTGTGCGCCCGCGGTTTCGGCATGGCGACGGCAGCTGCCTCGGCCGATCGGGTGGAAAGCCCCCTGCGGCGCACCGAGGACGGTCGCTTCGAGGCGGTCTCGTGGGACGAGGCCCTCGGCCAGATCGGCCGCACCCTCGCCGATATACGGCAGGACGCCGGCGGGTCGGCCCTGGCCGCCATTACCGACGGCGCCTCCACGGCCCAGTGGTACGTCCGCCGGCTCATGAGCGCCCTTGGCAGCCCGAATGTCTATGAGAGCGCCACCGCCGCGTCGGTCTCGGTGGCCTCGGGCCTGGCCCAGGCCACGGGCTTCACTGCCTATGAGGTCGATTACGCCCGAGCTAACATGGTGGTCATCCTGGGAGCGAGCACCGTCGAAGTGCCGAGTCCCGGAGTCGTGGCGGCTTTGGAGGAGGCGCGGGCCGCAGGGGCCCAGATCGTCATGGTGGACTCCCGCCTAGCCGCTTCAGGCAGCCTGGCCACTGAGTGGCTGCCGGTGCGTCCCGGCACGGAGCTGGCCCTGGTGCTGGCTGTGGCCCGGGGGCTGCTGGAGCGCGGCCTGGGCGCCGAGGCGCCCCTGGCCGATCTGGACCAGTGGCGAGCGGCACTGTCCGACTATACCCCGGCTTGGGCGGCCGAGGTATGCGGCCTGGGAGCCGATGCCATCGAGACGCTGACCATCGATCTGGCCCAGGCGGCCCCGGCGGCCTGCATCGACCTGTCGTGGATGGCGCTGTTCGGCGGATCCTACGGCAACACCGGCGAGTTGGCCCGGGCCGCGGCCCTCGTGAACACGCTGCTCGGCTGCTGGAATGTGCCCGGGGGCGCCTACCTGGCCGCTCCCGTGGCGGCCTGGGCCGACCTGTCCGTCTCGCCACTGCCCGTGGAGGCCGTGGACGTCACGGCCGAGGCCTACCCCCTGGCTTGGGACGGCTCGGCGCCCCAGGCGCTGCGCCTCGCCCACGAGGGGGCCATCCGAGGGTTGCTGCTCGTGGACGCCAACGTGGCGGCCGAGTACCCTGACCCCGATTACGTGCGCGAGGCTCTGGAGCGCTGCACGCTGTCGGTGGCCGTGACGCCCGAGATGACGGAAACGGCTCGGTGCTGTCAGTTCGTGCTGCCCGAGAAGCTGTGGTCCGAGAGCGCCCAGCTGCCCACCGTGACCGGTGCCGTGCACCCGGTGCTGAATCTGTCATCGGCGGTAATCGAGCCCGTGGTACCTGAGGCCCGTTCCGTGGCCGAGATCGTGAGCGGCCTGGCCCAGGGGGCCGATGTGGCCGATGCCTTCAACTTCTCCGTGGCCGATGCGGCCGCCGAGATGTGCGAGGCCTGCGGGTGCACCTACGCCGGCGCCGCCACCGTGGGCACGAGTTCGCTGACTCCCTTGACGGCCGAGAACCTGGTGTGGCCCACGGCCTCGGGGAAGGTGGAGTGCGCGAGCGCCGCCTGCGAGGCGGCCGGCTACAGCGCCACCCCCACCTGGGTGGAGCCGACCGTGACCCCCGATGCCCTGGGATTCGGCTACTACCGTCTCACCACGGGCAACCAGGCGTCCCAGGCGACAACCAAGACCGCCAACGGCGCGCCCCTGGCCGCCATCGCCGAGCAGTACGGGCTCGACGGGCTGTGGGTGAATGCCGCCGCGGCCGAGGCGGCCGGCATCGCCGAGGGCGACAAGGTGGTTATCGAAAACGAGTACGCTTCCGCGCCGGCGCGGGTGCATGTGACCGAGCTCATCGAGCCGACGGCCCTGTACCTGGCGAGCCACTACGGCGTGGAGGACGACGAGCAACGGCAAGCCGATGGCTTGGGCATCCGCCAGGCGCGCTTCGTGCCGTTCGCCCTTGAGAGGGGCTACGGTGCACCGCTTCTGCAGGAGACCATGGTCACCGTGCGGAAGGCAGGTGCATGATGACACGCTACGGAATGCTCATCGATACGACTAAGTGCGTCGGCTGCTACGCCTGCCGCACGGCCTGTCAGAGGCAGAACAACCTGGATCCCGACGAGGACTTCATCCGTTACGAGCGGGCCGAGACTGGCACCTATCCCCGGGCACGGGTGGAAACAGTGCCGCTCCAGTGCATGCACTGCGACGACGCTCCCTGTGCCAGCGTATGCCCCACGGGCGCGGCCCATGTGGGCGCCGACGGCATCGTGGCCGTGGACCAGGGCCGCTGCATCGGCTGCCTGTACTGCATGAGCGCCTGCCCCTATCAGGTGCGCGTGCGCAACAGCCGCACTGGTGCTGTGGACAAGTGCCGCTTCTGCGCGGCCCACGCTGAAAAGGGGGCCGCCTCCTGCACCTGCGTGGACGCCTGTCCCACCCACGCGCGCGTCTTCGGTGATTTGGACGATCCCGATTCTGAGGTGTCCCGTGCCATTGTCGAGAAGGGCGCCAAGCCCATCGCCGGCGACCTGACCCGCGCCAAAGTCTATTACGTGAGGTGATTGAGATGACCTACGAACCTATTTGGGGATCCATCATCGCGTGGTATCTCTTCCTCGCCGGCTTGGGCGGCGGAGCCTTCGTGACGGCGGTGTTCATCCGCTTCCGCCATCCTGCCTGTGCCCGGCTCATGCGTATCGGCCGCATCATCGCCCCGACCGTGGTGATTATCGGCCTGTGCCTGCTCATGTTCGATGCGGCCGCCGGTTTCGCCCATCCACTCCGATTCGCGCTGCTGCTCACCAACTTCGGCTCAGTGATGACCTGGGGCGTGGTGTTCCTGGCCGCCTTCGTCATCGTGGCCCTCATCGTGCTCGTACTGGATTTGCTGAAGCGGGCCGTACCCGAGTGGCTTGACATTGCTGGTATGGTGCTCGGCCTGTGCGTGGCCGTCTACACCGGCTGCCTGCTCGGCGTGTGCCAGGGCTTCCCCCTGTGGAACACGGCGCTGCTGCCCATTCTGTTCCTCGTGTCCGCAGTGTCCACGGGCATGGCGGCCGTGCTGTTGGCCGGCGTGTTCGCCGCGCCCGATGAGTTCAACGCCGTGGTGGTGCTGAAGAAGTTCCACTTCTGGCTGCCCGTGGTGGAACTCGTGCTCGTGGCGGCGCTCCTGTTCGTGACAGCGGCGAACCCGAGCTCGGCGGGTTGGGAGAGCGTCATGGCGCTAATCGCGGGCCGCTGGGCCGTGTGCTTCTGGCTGCTGTTCGTGGTGATGGGTCTCGTGCTGCCCACGGTGTTGGAATGCTGGATGCTGTGGATCGCCTCCCACGAGCTGGAGACGTCCCGCACGGGCCAGATGGTGAGCGCCCTGTCCGACGCCGGCGTGCTCATCGGCGGCTTCGTCCTGCGCCTCATGATCGTGAGCGCGGCCCTGCCCATCACCATCGTGCAACCCTGGATGTTGTAGGGGCTCTCCTCTACCCGTTGCCTTGGCTGAGGTATTGATCGAGCCACTCTTCCAAACAGAGGCCGCTGGCGGTAATGGCGCTGGCGGCCTCTTTGCCGACGTAGCGGTAGTGCCACGGCTCGTAACCGATGCCGGTGACGGCGCTCTTGTCGGTGGGGTAGCGCAGGATGAAGCCGTACTCGGCGCAGTGGTCGATGAGCCAGCGCTGGGTGTCGGTGGTTTCCTGGGCTTCGTCTAACTCCTGGTAGGAGGCATCTACGAGGTCGACGGCGAAGGCGGCCTCGTGCTCGCTCGCCCCGGGGCGGGCGACCCAGAAGGAGGCGGCCTCTTCGGCATCGGTCCCGGTCAGGCCCTCCTCTTGCTCGGCCCGCTGCACGCGGGCAGCGAACAGCCGCTCCTGGTAGCTGTGGCTGCGGTAGGCCGAGCATACCTCGGGGCGCACGCCGGCGGCGGTCGCGCCGTCGAGGAGGGCCATGAGGTCGTCGAGGACGCGCCGGTCTATGGTGAGCCCGTCGGTGCCGGGGATGTCACAGCGCTCGGGCGGCTCGAAGCCCTCGGGCAGGGGGTGCGCGCCGTTGACGAGGCGCAGGTTCCAGGGCAGCTCTTCCAGGGTGAGGGGGACGTCGCCGTCGCCGCTCCCCGCCGGTGCGTTGACCGGCTCAGTGCCGTGGGCGAGCAGACCGGGGAAGGGGTGCGGCTCTGAAGGGGAATGGCTGCCGTGGGCGAGGCCGCCGCCGACCACGAGGACGGCAGCGGCGCCGCCGGCCAGGATGGCGAACTCGCGGCGGCTCAGCCGATCGGGCAGCATTCCCACGGCGGACTCCTTCCCTGTTCCGATGTGCCGATGATTGCGATGGGCCCATCATAGCCTGTGGGCAAGGGTGCGCGGGGCGGCGGCAGCGGAAAGGCGCAAGCCTTACGGGAATGTAAGCGGAGGGGGCGCCCCCCAAGGGGATGGAGGCGCCCTGGCTCCCCGCGGAGGCTCCTACCGAGGGCGCTGGCGGGTCAGCTCGAGGCCCTCTTTGCCGGTGACGGCCTCGATGTCGACGACGATGACTGCCGTGCGATGGGCCGTCTTCTCGATCTCCTCGGCGACGAAGTCGTCGAGCCCGGGGCTGTACTTGCGCCCGAGGGCCCATAGGGCCTCGAGCTTCTCCTCCTCGTCCCGGGGCGGTCGGGCTCGGCCGCGCAGGATGACGCTTCCGTAGGCGTTGGTGAGCTTCTCGGGAACCACCGTACTTGTCCCTACAACCGTGAAGCCCACGCGGGGGTTCTTGGCCAGGGCGTCCAGCTTGTGGCCCGCGGTGGCGCAATGGAGGAAGAGGCGGCCGGCCGGAGCGCTTCCGTCGGGGGCCGGGGTGCCATCGTAGGCGTAGCTCAGGGGCACGGCGTAGGGAAAGCCATGGGTGCCGGCGGTGGCGAGGGCGCCCCAGATGCCCTCGTGCAGGATGGCGGCGCACTCCTCGGCGGGCAGCTGCTGTTTTTTGCGGCGCATTTCGGGAAACATGGGAAGCTCCTCTCTTTCGGCTCGTTGGCGGCATCATAGCATGGGCGCCGTGTCTGCGCTCCCGTGCTACTCGTCGATGACCATGGTGGGCCTGTCGCGGGTGATGATCTCCTTGGCAAAGATGGTGGCGCCGAGGTGCTCTTCCACGAGGGCCGCCAGCTCGTCGGTGGCGGCGCGCAGGTCGTCGGCACGGGCCGGGTCCACCGACTCGATGATGAGGAAGGCCTTCGCCGAATCGTCGGTCAGCGCCGTGCGCTGGCCGTCGCGCCAGTTCCAGCAGCGGCAGATGGCGCCGGCGTTGTCGCGGTAGCACAGCTCCCCTTCCAGGGTGGGGGCGTCCTCCTCGTCGCCCAGGGGCAGGAAGGCGTCGCCGCCCTCGGTGATGCCCAGACGGATATCGCCGTCGAAGCAGTCGATGTCCTCGCCGCCCACGGGCAGAGCGTACTTCAGCGACACGGTGTTGTAGATGTCCACCGACGGCGTGATAGAGCCCACGGGGTTGTCCTTCAGCACGCGCTTGAGCAGGTTCTCGATGGAGCAGCGGGCGCCCTTCTTCGTCTTGAACTGCTGGTAGGCCTCGCGCCACACGGCCACCACCTCGTTCTGGGAGATGGTGTTGCTCTCCAGGTGCTGATCGGCCGCCTCGTTGGCCGCGGCCAGGGCCCGGGCGATGGCCTGGACGTGCTCGGGCGACACCGCGTCGGTCGGCTGCATGCCGTGGGCCACGACGATGCCGATACGGGCCTCGGGGAACAGGTCCCAGAAGGATTCCTCGGCCACGAACGATTTCATGATGCTCCTCTCGTTGTGGAAGGGGCGGGGGTTGACCCTCCTTCCGCCAGCCAATAAAAAAGCACTCCCGGAGTGCGCATCTTCAAAGGCCTAACGATGCGCACGCGGCGAGTGCTCGTGCCTACCCGGCGGCAGGCTATGTCGCTCGGTACTATACCGCAAGCCCAGCGGTGGGAGAAGGGTATAATGGCGCCAATGGAACCGACGATGACAATTTCACCGGAGAAGAGCCGCTACGATTTCGGCGTGGTGAGCCTGGCCACGCGCAAATCGATGCAGGGAAACAAGCGACGGGATACAAAGCCCGAGATCAAGGTGCGCCAGATGCTGCGCGCCATGGGCTTCACCGGCTACCGTTGCGATTGGAAGAAGGCTCCGGGTCGTCCCGACGTGGCCTTCGTGGGCCGCAAAAAAGCCATTTTCATTATGGGCTGTTTCTGGCATCGGTGCGCCGTGTGCAACCTGTCGGTGCCCAAGAAGAACGTCGAGTACTGGGAAGAGAAGTTCGCCCGCAACCGGGAGCGCGACGAGCGCAACCTGGCCGCCCTGGCCGAGCAGGGCTGGGACGTGCTCGTGCTGTGGGAGCATCAGCTGAAGAAAAAGGAGCTGCCGGCCACCTGGCAACTCCTCTACGAATTCGTGCGCCGCGAGAACGACCCGCCCTATGAGGAGGCGTTTCCTGAGGAAGAGGACGCTTAACGGGGACGATCTGAACGGGGGCAGTCTTACCGGGTAAGACTGCCCCCGTTTGCGTCAGGGCGCCCCTTGGGCGATGATGACGGCCGAGCTGAGTTCTCGGGTCGTCCGGCGGGTCGCTTCCCGGCTTGGGCCGGCGGCGCTCCTAGGCGATGACGTCGCCGGTGACGGAGAACGTGACCACCTGGAAGGGGATGTCCTTGCCGGCGCGGGCGTGGGCCTCGGCGGCGGCGCGCTCGAGACCGCCGCAGCAGGGCACCTCCATGCGGGCGATGGTGACCGAGGTAATGTCGTTGGCGGCGATGATGGCGGCCAGCTTGTCGGTGTAGGAGCCCTCGTCCAGCTTCGGGCAGCCAATGATGGTGACGTTGCCGGCCATGAAGCGCTCGTGGAAGCTGGCGCAGGCGAAGGCGGTGCAGTCGGCGGCAATGAGCAGGCCTCGGCCCTGGTAATAGGGGGCCTGCACGGGCACGAGTTTGATCTGGGCCGGCCACTGGGCCAGGCGGCTCGGCAGGGCGGCGGCCACGGCGGAGAGGGCGTCGGTGCTGCCGGCAGCGGGGGTCTCGGCGACGGTTGCGGCACGGTCGGAGACCGGCGCCGTGTCGGTCAGGGAACGGCTGCGGGAACCGGGGCACCCGCCGGCCGGCGCCGCGTCGGCGGCAAGGGTGCGGGCTGCTGCGCCGGGACACCCGCCCGTGGGTGCGGGAGCGTGGCCCGCGGCGGCGCGGGCGGCCAGGTGAGCCGCCACGGCGGCCTCGTCATAGGGGGCCGCTTCCCGTTCTACGAAGGTGATGGCATCGGTGGGGCAGGCTGGCAGACAATCGCCGAGGCCGTCGCAGTAGTCGTCGCGCAGCAGGCGGGCCTTGCCGTCCACCATGGCGATGGCGCCCTCGTGGCAGGCATCCACGCACAGGCGGCAGCCGATGCACTTCTCTTCGTCGATCTGGATAATCTTGCGCAGCATGAAGAACCTTTCGCTTCGGGTGATGTTCGGGAAGGCATCATACCCACTGAAAGGGAATGCGCAAGACCCTCCACGGAGAAGGTGCAAAGTTGTGAAGGGGCTGTGGGGCACCTACTCGGCAAGCAGCGCTTCGACGGCCTCCACCTTGCGGTGCAGAGTGCCGCAGTGACCGGGGCGCACGTCCGCCTTCAGGATGACCTCGGTGCGGATGCCCTGTTCGGTTAGGGCGAAGGTGGCATCGCGCACCACGGCCATTACCTCGTCCCAGGGCCCTTCTATTTCGGTGAACATGGAGGTCGTGCGGTGCGGCAGGCCCGAATCGCGGATGATGCGGATGGCCTCGGCCACATAGGGGGCCAGCTCGTCGCCCACGCCGAAGGGGGCGATGGCCACGGCAACCAGGGTGTTCATAGGCAGTCCTTTCTCGCGACCCCGGTGGGGCGCCGATGGGAAGTGGGGGCGCTAGGCGGTCTCGAAGACAAGGGGCGCGGCCGCGACATCTTCGGGGGTGGCGCGGTGCAGCTCATCGAGAAAGGCGACCTGGAAGCTGCCCGGGCCTGCGCAATGCTCGGCAGCACGGGCCCCAGCGAGGTTGTAGAGGGCCGTGGCCGTAAGGGCCGCCGTGAAGGGGTCGGTCACGCAGGCGTACACCGCCGCCACACCGCCAAGGGAGCAGCCCGAGCCCGTGACGGCGCACAGAAGCGGTGAGCCGCCCGCGGCGCGCACCACCATGGCCCCGTCGGTTACCAGATCCGCGGGGCCCGACACGGCCACGGCCCCGCCGATGAAGCGGGCCAAGGCCACGCCAGCAGCGCGGGCGGCATCTACCTCGTCGGTGGTGTCCACTCCGCGCGGGCCCTCGCCCGGCGTCTCTCCCTCGGGCGCCGCCCCGCCGCCGAGCCCCCACAGCTTCGCCAGCCCGATGATCTCCGAGGCGTTGCCGCGCACGATGGCCGGCGGCGTGGCGCGCACGGCCTGCAACAGCTCGGTGCGCAGCTGGCCGATGCCGAGCCCCACGGGGTCGAGCACCCAGGGCGTGCCTGCGACGTCGCAGGCCCGGGCCGTGCGGGGAATGGTCTGCTCGTAGACGGGCAGCAGCGTGCCCAGGTTCAGGTATACCGCCCCGCCCATGGATGCCACCTGCTCGCCCTCGTCGGGCAGGTACACCATGGCGGCCGACCCGCCGACGGCCAGCTGCGCGTTGGCCACGAAGCTCTGGGTGACGGTGTTGGTGATGGAAGGGGC
>NZ_JBQIIT010000059.1:0-3343 GCF_056795635.1 Adlercreutzia sp.
GGCCAGGGCGCGGATGCCGGGCTCGATGTCGTCCTCGGCGATGGAGGAGAACCCCACGAGCACCGTTGAGCTCACGTGCCCCGCCGGATCGAGCCAGTACTTCCTTGTGGGGTAGACGGCCACGTCGGCCGCCCGGGCCTGGCGCACGAGTGTGTCCTGGCCGCGCCCGTCGCGCACGCGTACGAGCAGGTGCAGTCCCGTGCCGTTCTCCAGCATTTCCACGTCGTTGCCCATGGTCTCCCGTATCACGCGGGTGAGCGTCTCGTACTTGCGGCGGTTCTTCGCCTGCACGCGGCGCAAGTGCCGGTCCCACGAGCCGTCGGTCATGAAGCGGGCGAGCACCCGTTGGTTGAGCCACGGCACCGGCGAGTAGGAGTTCGCGAAGGCCTCGCGCCACCGGTCGCGCAGGGGCTCGGGCAGCACGAGATAGTTGATGCGCAAAGCCGGCGAGAGCGATTTGGAGAAGGTGCCCATGTAGATGACCCGCCCGCGCCGATCCATGGAGGCCAGAGGCGCCAAGGAGCGCTCGCGGTAGCGGAAATCGCGGCAGTAGTCGTCTTCCAGGAGGTAGGCGCCGGTCCGCTCGGCCCAGCGCAGCACCGCCTCGCGGCTATCAATGGGCATGACGCGGCAGGTGGGGAACTGGCTGGAGGGCGTGAGGTAGGCCAGGCGCGCTCCCGAGGCCTCCAAATCGGCGCGGAATACTTCGGCTCCCGCACCGACCCGGCACGGTGCCAAGGTGAAGCGGGCCCGCTCGATGACGGTGCGCACGCCGTCGTAGCCGGGGTCTTCCATGGCCACCGCGTCGCGGGAACCGTCGAAGAGCGCGAGCAGGTTCTGCACGCTCGTCTGGGTGCCGCCCTGGATGATGATCTGGCTCGGGGTGCAGTCGATGCCCCGCTGGGTCGCAAGGCGCCAGGCGATGGCCGAGCGCAGGCTCTCCTCGCCGAACGGATCGTTGTAGGCGTCGCAGCCGGTGCTTTCCACCGACAGCAGGATGTCGTCGGTGATGGCCCGCCACGCAGCGGCGGGGAAGGTGCCCGGCTCCAGGTTCCCATAGGTGAAGTCGTAGCGGACGCGGTCCTCGTCGGCCCCCAGCAGCCCCTCGCCCGGAGCCTGGGAGTGGTCGGCATCGGCCTGGAGGAAGGCGACGTTCTGCACGATGTAGCCCGAGCCGGGGCGGCTCTTCACGTAGCCCTCCTGGACGAGCAGCCCATAGGCGCTCTCCACGGTGTTGCGGGCGCAGCCGAGATCGGCGGCCAGGGAACGGATAGGGGGCAGGCGCGACCCTTCGGGGTGGTCGCCCTCTTCGATGCCACGGCGCAGCTGATCGAAGAGCTGCTGGTACAAAGGCGTAGGAAGGCGGTCGTCCAAGAGCATGGGTCTCCCTTTCTGCGGGCGTCATCGTGGCCCTATGGTACCAGAATGAGGATGTTGCGTGGAAGCATCCCCATGGGAAGGGAAACCGTCCCCGATAATTTCCGAAAAATTGTCCCCATTGAAGGGGATTGTCCCCTGATATTTGCTGAACACCGTCCCTTTTTCGGAAGATTGTCCCCATTGTATGCTGGCGCCGGAGGGGACGGAGCGCATCGCATCCGCTCCCGAAGACGCATCGCATCCGCTCCCGAAGAGACCGTTACCCTGTGCAGGAAGAGGTGGCCCTATGAGGATCATCGCCACGGCTGCCGCCGCCCTTGTCGGAGCCGCCGGCGCCGTGCTGGCCGCGGTGCCCTCGCCGCTGCCCCTGCTGCGGCCGCCGGGAGCCGGTGAGGCCGCCTTCTTTGCCGCGCGCTGCGTGCGTTGCGGCCGCTGCCTGGAGGCCTGTCCCTATCAGGCGATCCACGCCGCGCCCCTGAACGCGGGCCGGGAGGCATCTACCCCCTTCGTGAACGCCCGGTCCCAGGCGTGCCGCCTATGCGCGGAATTCCCCTGCGCCGCGGCCTGCCCCACCGGCGCCCTTACGGTGCCCGAGGAGCGCGGCGGCGCCGCCATGGGCGTCGCGGTTATCAACGAGGATACCTGCCTGTCGTTTCAGGGGATGCGCTGCGAGGTGTGCTACCGCGCCTGCCCCCTCATCGACGAGGCCATAACCATCGACTACCGTCCCCGCGAGGGCGATGCCATCCACGCGGTGTTCGCGCCCCAGGTGATCGCTGAGGACTGCGCCGGCTGCGGTTTGTGCGAGCAGCGCTGTCCCGTGGGAGAGCCGGCCCCGGCCATCATCGTGGTGCCTACGGGCGCTGACGAGGTGACCTACCAGGCCCTGCGCAACGGAGCGGCCTAGGCCGTGGTACCGGCGCCGTCGGGCGCCGCTGTTTCGGGAACCCGGGGCCGCGAGCCCCTGACCTTAGGGAGGAATGCTATGGAACTCACTCGACGCTCGTTTGTGAAGTCCACGGCCGTGGCCCTCGCCTCGGCCGCGGCTGCGGGCACCCTGGCCGGCTGCTCGTCGCTGGCCGGCACCGGCGCCGATGCGGCCGCATCCGGCGAGGGCGTGAAGACCGTCGGCGTCTGCCGCTTCTGCGGCTGCGGCTGCGGGGTCATCGTGGAGGCCAAGGACGGCAAGGTGGTCTCGGTCACCGGCGACCCGGAGAACGGATCGAGCCGAGGCCTGAACTGCGTGAAGGGCTACTACCTGGCCGGTGCCCTCTACGGCGAGGATCGCCTCACGGTGCCGCTCATTCGCGACGACAAGGCCACCAAGGGCACGCCGGATGGCCTGCGCGAGGCCACCTGGGACGAGGCCCTCGACCTGGTGGCGGGTAAGCTCCGCGACACCTGGAAGGCCGACAAGAGCCGCCTGGCCTTCTGGGGAAGCGGCCAGCAGCCCATCGTGGAGGGCTACTGCACGGCGAAGTTCTGGAAGGCGGGCCTGCTTTCCAACAACATCGACCCCAACGCGCGTTTGTGCATGGCCAGCGCCGTGGTGGGCTTCATGAACGTGTTCCAGACCGACGAGCCGGCCGGCTGCTATGCCGACATCGACGAGACCGACGTGTTCGTCACCTGGGGCGCGAACATGGCCGAGGCCCATCCCATGCTGTACTCGCGCCTGACCGCCCGCAAGCTGGCCGATAGCGCCGTGCGCCACTACGACGTGACCACCATGACCACCCGCACCTCGGCCTCGGCCGACAAGGTGATCACCTTCCGTCCCGGCAGCGACATCGCTATCGCGAACGCCATCGCCAACTACCTCATCGTGCACGACAAGTACGACCACGACTTCGTGGCCGACCACGTGCAGTTCAAGCAGGGCACCGAGAACATCGGCAACGCCACCGACGACGGCTACGACAAGTCCGACATCGGCCAGGCCGTGGACAACGTGGAGCCCATC
>NZ_JBQIIT010000060.1:0-1875 GCF_056795635.1 Adlercreutzia sp.
CCGAAAGCCATCGATCGTGTGCTCGGCATCCAGAAGGCCTACGTTACCCGTGTGGGCGAAGGGCCTTTCCCCACGGAGCTGAAGTTCCCCGAAAACGGCGGCGAGGGGCAGGACGCCGAGGACGGCGAGCTGCTCTGCGCGGAGGGCCACGAATTCGGCGTCACCACGGGCCGCAAGCGCCGCTGCGGCTGGTTCGATGCCGTCATCGGGCGCTATGCCGCCGAGGTGAACGGGCTTACGGACGTGGCCCTCACCAAGCTGGATGTGCTGTCGGCCTTCGACACCATCAAGGTGTGCGTGGCCTACGAGTGCAACGGCGAGCGATACGACTACTTCCCCATGCAGCAGTCGGTGCTGCACCACGCGAAACCCGTCTATGTGGAGCTTCCGGGCTGGAAAGACGAGGACATTACCGGTTGCCGCTCCTACGCGGAGCTTCCTGAGAACACGCGCGCCTACATCGAGTACCTGGAAGAGGTCTGCGGTGTGCCCATGAGCATCATCTCGGTGGGCCCCGACCGTGATCAGACCATCCTGCGCGACGTGTGGATGAGGGAAGATTAGCCCCGGGTTTCCTGGAAAGAGCGAAAGGAACGAGCGTGAACATTCTGGTTTTAGGTTCGGGGGGCCGCGAACACGCCATCGCGTGGGCTCTGCGCAAGTCGCCGCAAACCGACGTGCTCTACGTGGCCCCGGGCAACGGCGGCACGGCTGAAATCGCCGAGAACGTAGACCTCGACATCGCCGACACCGAGGCGCTGCTCAGCTTTGTGCACGAGCGGAAGATCGGTCTCGTGGTCATTGGCCCCGAGGCGCCGCTTGTAGAGGGCGTGGCCGATGTCCTGCGCGCCGACGGTGTGCCGGTGTTCGGGCCCAACGCCGACGGTGCCCAACTCGAGGGCTCGAAGGCCTACTCCAAGGAGTTTATGGAGGCTAACTCCATCCCCACCGCCGCCTACGGCCGTTTCAGCGATGAAGCCCCCGCGCTCGCCTACGTGCGCGAGCAAGGCGCACCCATCGTCATCAAGGCCGACGGCTTGGCTGCGGGCAAGGGCGTGGTGGTGGCCGAGACGTTGGAAGACGCCGAGGCCGCCGTGCGCGCCTGCTTCGACGGCGCCTTCGGCGAGGCGGGCTCTACGGTGGTCATCGAAGAGTGCATGACCGGGCCGGAGTGCTCTCTGCTGTGCTTCGTTACCGCCGGCCAGTCGTTTCCTATGGCGCCGGCTCAAGACCATAAACGCGCCTATGATGGCGATCTTGGTCCGAATACGGGCGGCATGGGCGTGTACTCGCCAGTGCCCATCGTCACCGACGACGAGATGGCCGCCATGGTGGCCATTATGGAAGATGCCGCCGCGGCCACGGCCCGGGCACCTTTTGCAACCGACTATCGCGGTACGCTGTACGGCGGCTTTATGCTGACACCGGAGGGTCCGAAGATTGTCGAGTTCAATGTGCGCTTCGGTGACCCGGAGACTCAGGTGGTACTGCCGCGCCTCGAGAGCGACCTGGTGGACGTGATGCTAGCTGTGGCCGAGGGCCGCGCCGACGACATTCAGCTGGAATGGTCGGACGACTGGGCCGTCTCGGTGGTGCTCGCGAGCGAGGGGTATCCCGGCTCCTACGAGAAGGGCAAAGTCATCCTCGGCATCGAGGAGGCCGAGGAGCTGCCCGGCATAACGGTGTTCCACGCTGGCACGAAGCGCAATTTCGACGGAGAGCTTCTCACCAACGGCGGCCGCGTGCTGAACGTGGTGGCCACGGGCGACACCTTCGAGGAGGCCCGCGAGCGCGCCTATGAGGCCTGCGACCTCATCAACTTCGAGGGCAAGCAGCTTCGATACGACATCGGCAAGAAGGCCCTTCAGGGTCGTT
>NZ_JBQIIT010000060.1:1975-3342 GCF_056795635.1 Adlercreutzia sp.
GAACGTATCGGTGAGGCGTCGCCGTATTTCGTGTCTATGAACGCCGATATGATATTCAATTTCCCGGCTCAGACAGAGGACTCGCTCATTCGCGATATCGAGATGGTGGTGGCCTCTGGGGCGAGCCAAACCACGTTCTACCCGCTGATGGCGTCGCCCTCGGTGCAGCGTTCCATGGCAGCCACCGTCGGGGCCGTGGACTACAATCGCGAACAGCGCTTCTATGAGATCATCTGCGACCTTCTCCTCGGCGATTTGCCCCATGGCGCCCCTGGCTTGTTCGAACTGGGAAGCGCCTGGACGTTCAACCGCCGCGGCACCGGCGCTGCCGGCGAGGATGCCATGATCGACGAGTATGTGGTCGACTACGAGGAGTATCCGGCCATCGGATCGGGTGGCATCACCTATTTGGGCGAGAACTTGTACGTGAACACTTTCTCGGTGCGCGAGTACAACGAGGCTATCGAGAGCGGCCGTATGTCCATGATGGGCAAGACCACCTTCAGCTTACGCGATCGCATGCGTTACCGCTTTATGATGCAGTTGTTCGGCCTGCGTCTGGATAAGCGTCAGTTCAAGCGCGATTTCGGTATGTCGATCGAACGTGGTTTGCCGGTGGAGATGGCCTTCATGCGCACCTGCGGGGCTTTTGCCATCGACAACGACGACGAGCTGACGCTTACGCCGAAGGGCCGCTATCTGGTGGTGGTCATGATGCGCCAGTTCTTCATCGGTGTGAACAACCTGCGCGATCAGGCCCGGGCGGCGCTGACCGGAGAGGAGCGTGAGCTCATCTTTGGCGACGGATGCAAGAAGGAGGCCGCGGACGAACGCGCCGTGGCCGCAGCCGATGCGTTGGCCGACGGGGCCGCGGCCGAGGCGGCGGAAAGGTAACCCGCGGCCATGACCTACGTTTCGGTCGTCACTCTTGTCGCCTATGGCTTGGTGCTGGTCATCCTGGCTGCCATCACTGTGGTTGATGTGCGCCAGCGCCGCATCCCCAACGTGCTATCAGGCGGTTTGGCAGCGCTTTGGGTTGTGTGGCGCGTAGTGCTTGCCTTTGCCGGGGAGCATATGGGGCTGGGGTTCGGTGCCGAATTCATCGCCCCGGCTCCCACGGTGCTCGTGCCCCCGGGTTTGGAAATCGTCGGTGCCTCGTTTGCCGGCGGCATCATCGGCGCCGTCATTCTCGGCGGCGGCCTCCTCATTCTGACGGTCCTTTACGAGGCGATAACCCACAAAGAGTCGTTCGGCGGGGGCGATATCAAGTTGATGGCGGCCCTCGGCCTGTTTCTCGGTGCCGAGCGTGGGCTTATCTGTCTGCTGGCCGCTTGCGCATTGAGCTTGATATACGCCGGCGTTCGCCA
>NZ_JBQIIT010000029.1:0-21770 GCF_056795635.1 Adlercreutzia sp.
TCGCTGCTGCTCATCCCCATGTGCTGCGCCCTGTTCGGCATCACCAACGACATCGCCATGCAGGTGGTGGGCATCGGCTTCATCATCGGCGTCATCCAGGACTCCTGCGAGACCGGCCTGAACTCCTCCTCCGACGTAGTGTTCACGGCCACGGCCGAGTACCGCCAGCTCATCAAGGAGGGCAAGGAAGTGCACCTCGGCCAGGATGCCTTCTCGGCCGACGAGCTGGCCTAACTTCGCCGAGACCATCGTCCAAGCGCACAGGAACCCGCCTCGGCGGGTTCCTTTTTTTGCGTGCACCACGTTGCGCAGCCGCCCAACCGCTCTCTAGGCCTTCGCCCGCTCGGGCTTCTTCTCGCGGGGCGCAGAGGTCTCCACCAGGTGGCGGGTAGTGAGCAGGCCCGCAGCCATGAGAGCGCCCAGGGCCCCGAAGGTCAGGCGCATGGCATCGGCTTGGGCCGTGGACTTCGCCGCCACGAGCTGGGCCGCCTGCACCTCGTCGGCGCCCCACTGGCCCGTGAGGTCGTCGAAGGCATCGGCGCTCATCAGCGCGGAGGCCTTCTCGGTGGCCGTCGCCACGAGTTCGTGGTCGATGCCGGCATCGGTGGCCTGGGCCGCGAAGCCGCTGGCCATGGCCAGAAGCAGGCAGGTGCCAGCCAGCGCCGTGCCGAGGGCTAGGCCGATGGAGCGGGCCGCGCCCTGGATGCCGCCGGACTGCTCCGCTTCCTTGCGGGTGACGGCGCAGGCCACGGCGTTGTTGGCCTGGGAGTTCACGGCGCCTACCCCGATGCCGCCCAGGGCCATGCCGACGAACAGGGCGATGCCCACGCCCTGCTGCTGGATGCCGAGGGCCATGAGCCCGCAGGCCGCGGCGATGGCGACGAAGCCGGCGCGGATGATGAGCCGCGAGGAGAGGTGCGGCGCCACTTTCGGCAGGAACATGGCCAAAAGGAACATGGGAATGCCCGATAAGAGCGAGAGCATGCCCGTTTGCAGGGCCGTGAAGCCGGTGACCAGCTGGAGGTAGGGGGTGGCCAGAATGCCCACGGCCCCCATGTAGAAGAAGGGCAGGGCTACGGCGGCCAGGCCGGCCCGCACGCCGGGGGACGTGACGAAGGCCGTCGGGATAAGGGGGTTGCCCCGGCGCTGGGCCCGGCGCTCGGTGGGCACGAGCAGTCCCAGGAGCACGAGGCCCGCGACGATGGTCGGCAGGGTGGGGGGCAGGCCGAACAGGGTGAGGGGGCACAGCTTCTGCGGGGTGGTGATGCCCCAGTCGGACAGGTGCCCCACGCCGATGAGCACGAGGCCCAAGCCGCAGGCGGCCACCACGGTGCCCGCGACGTCGAAGCGGGCGTGGCCGTGGGGGTCCGGCAGGCGGGGGATGAGCCGGGTGCAGCAGAAGACGAGGGCGAAGTAGGCGGCCATGATGGCGAAGGTGAGGCGGAAGCCCGCCGAGTCCATGACCGCGCCCAAGGCCAGAGGCGACAGGGTGGACAGGGCCGCGGCGCCGGCGATGGCCCCGAAGGCGATGGCCCGCTGGCGCCCCTGGTAGAGGGCCGCTACCAGCCCCAAGACCGACGGCGTGATCAGGCAGGCCGCCACGCCCATGATGACGCGGCCGCCCCAGGTGAAGACGAGGATGGAGGGGGAGGCGGCGGCGACGATCTCGCCGATGACGGCCAGGCCGAGGCCGGCGGCCAGGGCCCGGCGCAGCCCGATGGTGACGCCCAGCAGGCCGCCGGCGATCATGAAGGCGCCGGCGATGAGGGAGAACAGGGTGGTGGCCATCTGAATGTCGTCGAGGGTGGCCCCCAGGGTGCCCACGAGGCTCGCCGTGGCCAGGTTCATGGCCGCGCTGTCGCTGGAGGTGCCGATCTGGGCCAGGGCGAGCACGACCAGGGGCACGTAGCTCGCCTTCGGGATCGTTGCGGGCCGCTGGTCGCTGCGATCAGCGGCGAGAGCCATAGTCGCCATAGTGAACCTCTCAACCGGTTGCGGACGCGAGGGCCGCACAGCCCCATATCTTGTCCATTTCACTCAGAGATTTTCCCCCAACCACTGACGGCGGCGGTCGTGTCTCGGGGAATCTCTTCCAACTGTTGCCATCTTGCCACGGTATCGTCGCCCTCGGCCGCGCCGGCGCGGCTACACTGGTTCCATGAGCGATCCGCTCAGGTACCACCGAGCAGAGGAGGAGCCATGAACAGCAGGCAGGGGGCGCTTTTGCGAGCGCTACTCGATGCCGGCGACTACAAGACGTCCACCGACTACGCCAACGAGCTCGGCTGCTCGGACCGCACGGTGCGCACGGACGTGAAGGCTCTCAACGCCTTTCTCGAGCACGAGGGCTTCGCCACCCGGGTCGGCCGCCAGCGGGGCGCCGGCCTGCGGATCGTGCTCGTGCCCGGCGAGGAGAACCGCCTCGAGCGCATCCTCGGCGAGAGCGAGACCGAGATGCACCCGCGCTACGAGCGCCTGTGCCAGGAGATGATCGCGCTCACCTGCCAGCCGGGCCCCCATACCGCCGACAGCCTCGCGCGGCACCTGTTCCGCAACAAGCAGCAGATCCAGGCCGACCTGCACTGGTGGCAGGGAGTGCTCGCCGTGAGCGGCCTCACCCTGTCCGTCGGCCGCACGGTGGCCGTGGAGGGGCCGGAATGGACCATCCGCGGCTTCGTCATGTCCATGCTGTTCTCCTTCCCGTCCCAGGCCGTGCGCCGCCGCATCATCCCCTCGCTGCTCGGCACCATGGACCCCTACGACCGGCAGTTCCTCGAGCGCTGCATCGACGAAATGGAGCGCGATCTGGGCTTCGAGTTCTCCAGTAACGCTCAGTGGCAGTTCAACGTCTACCTCTGCATCATGGTCACGCGCATCAAGCTCGGCCACGGCCTGGGCCATTGGCGCGACGACGGGGAGCCGACCCAGTTCTTCTCCTACCTGCGCCGCCGCCTGGAGCGTCACTTCTCCATCGCCGTGAGCGAGGCGGAGATGGGGCTTCTGCGCGACATGGCGAGCTGCTGCACCTGGCAGTGGAGCCTGGCGGCCATGGAGGCCTACGAGCCGAGCGAGCGCGCCCGGACCATCGTGGACGACATCGCGGCCGCTTTGGAGGGCGCCTTCGGCGTTCCGCTGCCCGAGGATATGGGCAAGCCCCTGGCCATCCTGCTGGAGAGCGGCCTGGCCCGGCGCTCCTGCGAGCTTCTGGCCCCCAACCCCAACGAGAGCGCCGTGAAGTACGAGGCCATGGATGGCGCGCTGCTGCTGTCCTCGGTGCTGTGCGAAGTGCCCTCGCTCGTGGAAGCGGCCCTGTTCAGCCCCGATTACGCCCGGCTCATCCTCGTGCTGCTGGACTACCTGGAGGCCACCGGGGCCATGCGCTGCTACCGGGTGGGGCTCGTGGTGAACTGTGGCATCGATCTGGCTCTCTGGGGCGCGCACCGCATGGAGAAGCTCTCCTCGCGCCTGTCGGTGGTGGACGTGCTGACGGAAAACGAGGTGCTCGCCGCCACCGCGGCCCCCGCCTGCCGCCTCCACGACCGCTTCGACTTCCTCGTGGCCTTCGAGCCTCTGGACGTGGACTTCCCCAGCGTGACCATCTCGCCGGCCGTGAGCCGCAGCGACATCGACCACATCATCGCCTCGGTGCCCCTGTGGCACCGGGGCCGGGAGGTGCGCGCCCCGTGGGAGCGCCAGACCCTGCGCTGCCAGTCCACGCCCGACAGCCTCTTCCACGGTCTGCACCGCGCCCTTTCGGACGACGGCCTCATCGCCATGGACTTCGAGCGCTTCTCGTGGCTTTCCTGGACGCTCTCCCTCGTGCGGGACCGCACCCTCGTGTTCGCCTGGTGCGGCCCGGGGGCCGCCTCCACGGCCATTCGCATCTACCAGCTGGAAGAGAAGGCCTGCAACGAGGCCGTCGGCTGCACCATGGCGGCGGTGCTCATCGTGGCCGAGGCCGATCGGGGCGATCTCATGCCCCTCACGCAGCGGTTCAAGCGCCTTGTGGAAGACTACGCCGATACCTCCGATCTCGTGAGCGACGACGGCTTCTTCGTCGGCTTCCCCGAGTAGGGGAACCACCGCGCGTGCTCGGTGGTTGAGCGACCGAGCATGCGCCCATTCTCGCCGTCTGCGCGGCCGAACCGCTCCGCATTCCCAACGTTCGCCCGGTCGAACCGCCGCGCATTCGTCGCGATTGCCCGGCTGGGTCGTTGCCTGTTCCTGTGCTTCGTTCAGCCCATCAAAAAGGGGAGGCCGCGGCGGCCTCCCCTGAGTCGCGCCCGGCCAGCGGGCGCAAGCGCGCGGGCCTACTGGCCGTCGCGCTCGTAGAGGGTCTCGCCCTCCTTGATGGTGGCGAGCACCTTGATGTCGCGGATCTCGCGCGGGTCCACGGCCAGCGGGTTGCGGTCGAGCACCACGAGATCGGCCAGCTTGCCCGCCTCCAGGGTGCCCTTGTCGGCCTCCTCGCCGTACTGGTAGGCGCCGTTGTAGGTGATGGCGCGCAGGGCCTGATACGGCGTCACCTTCTGGTCCTCGTCGAGCTGCGCGCCGTCCTTGGTGACGCGGTTCACGGCGCACCAGGCGGCCTCGATGAGGTTCGGGCGCAGCACCGGGGTGTCGGTGTGCAGGGTGAAGGGGATGCCGGCGCGCTGGGCATCGCCGCAGGCGCTCACGCGGCCGCCGCGCACCGGACCCAGGTTGCGCAGGTGGGCGTCGCCCCAGTACCAGATGTGGGAGGAGAAGATAGAGGGGATCATGCCGATGGCGGCCATCTTCTCGTACTGGTCGGTGCGCGCCGTCTGGGCGTGGATCATCACCGGGCGCAGGGCCATCTTGTCCGGGTTATCGGAGGCGTCCCGGGCCGCCTCGTAGACGCGCAGCAGCTGGTCGGCCGCCGCGTCGCCGTTGCAGTGGCACAAAAGCTGGTGGTTGGAGTCGATGGCGATCTTCGCGAAGGCGGTGGCGTCCTCGTCGGTCATGGTGCTGTAGGCCACCCAGTCCTTCTCGCCGTCGGGGCCGGCCACGTAGGGCTCGGTCATCCAGGCGGTCAGGCCCTGGGGCGAGCCGTCCAGGAACATCTTCAGGCCGCCGAAGCGGAAGTGGCCGGTGTAATTCTGGCTGTCGAACTCGGCGTTGGCGGCCAGGGTGGCCATGACGTCGGTGCCCCACATGGGATAGGCCACGATGTCCATCTTCAGCAGGCCGGCCTTGGCCAGGCCCACCATGACGGCGGCCATGTCCGGGGCGGTGGCGCCGTCCTGGCAGGTGGTCACGCCGTGCTCCAGATAGACGCGCTGCATATCGCCGATCATGGCGTTGAAGTCCAGGCCCAGCCGCGGCGTGGTGATGGCGTAGAAGGGGTTCATGGCCGCCGGCTCCTCGGCGTAGCCGTCCAAATCGCCGGTGCCGTCCATGCGCCCGTAGCGGCCGCCTTCCGGGTCGGGGGTCGTGGGCGTGATGCCGGCCAGCTTCAGCAGGCAGTCGTTGGCCACGCCCATGTGGTTGGACACGTGGGTGATGAGCACCGGGATGTCCTCGGACACGGCGTTCAGGACGGACTTGTCGGGGTGGCGCTGCTCGATCAGGTTGTTCTGGTCGTAGCCGTTGCCCATGATGACGCCGTCGGGCCCGATGTTGCGCTTGGCGGCGAACTCCTTCAGGGTCTCGGTGATCTCGGCGAAGGAGGTGCACTCAGACAAGTCGGCGAACAGCAGGTACTGCAGCGAGCCGGTGAAGTGGCTGTGGGGGTCGATGAGGCCGGGCAGCACGGCAGCGCCGCCCAGGTCCACCTCCTCGGCGCCCTCGGCGCGCTTGCGGGCCTCCTCCAGGGGGCCGACGAAGGCGATGCGGCCGGCCTCGTCGGTCAGGAGCGCGTCGGCGGTATCGAACTCGTCGACCATGGTGACGAAGGTGGCGTTAGTGAAAAGCTGTTTCATGGTCTTCCTTTCTCGTTGTCGGATGACGGGGTGCGCAGGGGAGTGCCGAAGGGGGCATCCCCGATAGAAGAAGGGGGTGGGTGCGCGTCCCACCCCCTTCGGTCAAGGACGGGGTATCGTCCGGTCAGTCAGAGGGCGGCCGGCCTACATCTCGCGGTCGACCACGGGCTCGAAGGGCTGCTCGCCGGCCGTCTCGGGAACCACGGCCTCCTCGGTGCCATCCTCATCCTTCTTGAAGATGGTGATCCAGCGGGTGGAGAGAAGGCCGAGCAGGATCAGCACGGCGGCCACCACGTAGGAGGTGATGGTGGACTGGATGCGGGCGTCGGAGTTCAACTGCACGAGCTCGGCGCGCTGGGCATCGTCCATGGGGATGTCGGCGATAGTCTGCTCGAACTGGGCATCGCCCATGAGCGTGATGTTGCGCTCGGCCACGGCCTGCTGCACCTCGGGGGTGATGACGGGGCTCTCGGCCATGGCGTTGTTGATGTTGGCGGTGATGCCGAACAGGAGCACCGCGCCGATGGCGGCCACGCCGATGGCCTGGCCCACGTTGCGCATGGTGGTCTGGATGCCGCCGGACTGGGAGGCGTCGCGCTCGTTCACGGCCAGGGCCACGATGTTGGAGGCCTGGGCGGACACGATACCGGCGCCGGCGCCGGCGATGGCAAGGCCGACCCACATGAGGCCGTTGACCTCAGAGCCGTGCAGCGAGAAGGCCATGGGGATGAAGGCCGCGGCCATCACGATGTAGCCGATCTGGATGACGCGGCGCGGGTTGGCGTTCGGGGCGATCTTGGGGATGCCGAAGGCGAAGATGAAGGTGGGGATGCCCACGGCGAGGGCCATGACGCCCATGAGCACCGGCGACCAGCCGGCCACGAGCTGCAGGTAGGGGGACAGGAGGATGGCCTGGACGCCCATGAAGAAGAAGGTGATGGCGCTGGCCACGAGGCCGGCACGGACCTGGGGGGTCTTCAGGAAGGACTGCGGGAGCAGCGCGATGCCGTTCTTCTGCTCGACGCGCTTCTCCACGGGCACGAGGATCACCAAGAGGATCAGGCCGAGCACTGCCATGGGCAGGGCCGGGGAGATGCCGAAGATGGTGAAGGGGCACTCGGCGAAGGGCTCGATGAGACCCCAGGCGGAGATGCGGGAGAGGCCCACGAGGAAGAGGAACAGGCCCACGGCGGCGATGCCGGTGCCCAGCCCGTCGAACTTCAGCTTCTCAGCGGGCTTCTCGATGGCCGGCAGCTTGAAGGACAGCAGCAGCACCAGGGCGAAGTACACGGCCAGCACGCCGAAGGTCACGCGGAAGCCGCCGAACTGCATGACGATGCCCAGGATCAGCGGCAGGAAGGCCGACAGGCCCGAGGCGGCGCCGATGCAGCCGAAGGCCAGCACGCGGTTCTTGCCGTGGTAGATGAAGGGGATGAGGCCCAGCACCGAGGGAATCATGAAGCTGGCGCCGAAGCCGACGAGAATGCGGCCTCCCCAGATGAAGATGGTCATGTTCGGCGACAGCGCCATGACCAGCTCGCCCGCCGCGCAGAGAGCCGCGCCCAGGCGGAAGTTCGTGCGCCAGCCGATGATGGTGCCCACCAGGCCGCCTGCCACCATGAAGGCGCCGGCCATGAGCGAGTACACCATGTTCGCCAGCTGGATGTCGGGGGTGGTGGCGCCCAGAACATCGACCAGCTGCTGATTGGCGAGGCCGAGCGCGCCGTTGTCGCCCGAGGTTCCCATCTGCGCCAGAATCAGCACGATAATGGGCAGTACCAGGAACTTCTCGACACCTCCCTCGGGATGTGCCGCTTTTGTCTTCGCCATTGTTCCTCCTTAAAACTTGGATGGGATGCCTACACCGAAGAGGGTAGTCTTACGAAAACCCTCTGAAACTCGGCGGCGATCATTGTAGGGAGATTGCTCCCTTTCCGAATGGGAAACGTTTTCCGCAGCAACGGAAATGGTTCATGCGCGAAAAGAGAACACCGGTTCCTATAATGCTCCCCGTTGAACCGCCGTGCCCCTTCGGGGCCGGCCCCACGGAGGAAGTCGCGGCCGCCCCGCGAGGCCCCCCTCCGCACTCAGAGCATTGCAAGAAGAAAGGAACGCTCACCTATGGCAAAGTCTCCCAAGGCCCCCCTGTCCTTCAAGTCCTACGCGCTGAACAAGTGCCTCATCGGCTACGGTCTGGTGAACGGCATCATCAACGCCGCCATCTTCGCCGGCCTGCACGCCTCGGCCGAGGGCGCCACCTTCGACATGGCCGCCGTCGTGTCCGACCTGTCCTTCACCGGGCTTCTGCTGGGCATGCTGCTGTTCGCCTGCGTGGTGCCGCTCACCCGCATGGACCTGCGCAAGAACGTGTTCAAGCTGCCGGCCGGTGCGGGCGCCTTCCCGCTCGTGTCCGGCTCCTATGCCGTATCCATCCTCGCGGTGGGCGCTCTGGCGACGGTGTTCATGACCGGTATCGGCGCCCTGCTCTCCCTGGCGCTGCCGGTCGGAGGCGCTACGGTCACCGGCATGATGATCCTGAAGGGCCTCGTGTGCGCCTGCGGCGGCGCCGTGGCCGGCTACTTCACCATCAGCTTCGTGGTGCGCGGCCAGCAGAAGGCCGACGAGGTGGCCGAGGCCATGGCCGCCAAGACCGCCGGCATCGGCGCCTAGCGCGGCAGGTGCCCGGCGGCGCCCTGGCGGCTTCGCGCCCGGCAATCGCGCAAAAGAGTCTTCGGAAAGAGAGAACCCGCGGGCAGTCCCTGCGGGTTCTCTCCTTGTGGGCTCCTTCGCAGCTTGGGCGGGGGCTATTTCCCGGCGGCCGTTTCCACGAGGTGGCGGGTGCCGATGAGGCTGAGGGCCATGACGGCGCCGAGCAGGCCGAAGGTGAGGCGCAGGGCGTCGGCCTGGGCCTGGCTGTGGATGGCGGCGAGGGCGGCGCCGTCGGCGGGGGCGGCTCCCCACGTCGCCGCCAGATCGGCGAAGGCCTCGGGGCCCATGAGGGTGCTGCCCTGCTCGGCGGCGGTGCGCACCAGGTCGCCGGCTATTGACGCCTCGGCGGCCCCGCCCGCGAACAGCGTTGCCATGGCGAGCAGCAGGCAGGTGCCGCCCACGGCGGTGCCGAGGGCCAGGCCGATGTTGCGGGCGGCTCCCTGGATGCCCCCGGACTGCTCGGCGTCGCGGCCGCGCACGGCCGAGGCCACGGCGTTGTTGGCCTGGGAGTTGACGGCCCCCACGCCGATGCCGCCCAGCACTGTGCCGGCGAACAGGGCGGCGCCGACCGCGTCCCGCTCCACGCCAAGGGCCATGAGGAGGCAGGCGGCGACAATGGCGGCAAGGCCGGCGCGGATGATGAGGCGCGACGAGAGGCGCGGCGCCGCCTTCGGCAGAAACGTGGCCAAGCAGAGCATGGGGATGCCCGACAGCAGGGACAGCATGCCGCTCTGCATGGCCGTAAAGCCCGCCACGAGCATGAGATAGGGGGTGATGAGAATTCCCTGAGCGCCCATGAAGAAGAACGGCATCGCCACGGCGAGAAGCCCCGAGCGCACGGCCGGCGAGGTGAGGTAGGATCGGGGAATAAGGGCCCCGCCCGCCGTCTCGGCCGCCCGTTCGATGGGCGCGAGGAGGGCAAGCAGCACGAGTCCCGCTGCCATGAGGGGCAGGGCCGGGGAGAGGCCCGCCACGGTGAAGGGACAGGCGGCCATGGGGGCCACTACGCCCCAGGTGGACAGCCGCGAGGTGCCGAGCAGAAAGAGGGCGAGGCCCGCGGCGGCGACGGCCATGCCGGCGATATCGAAGCGCGTGCGCCCCGCTTGCGGGGCGGCGGGAGGCAGCAGCGCGGTTGTTCCCAGGACGAGGGCGAAGTAGGCGGCCAGCACGGCGAAGGTGATGCGGAAGCCCGCGGCGTCCATGATGGCGCCGAGTACGATGGGGGAGAGGGTGGACAGCGCCGCCGCTCCGGCAATGGCCCCGAAGGCCACGGCCCGCCGCCGCCCCTCGTAGAGGGCGGCCACCAGTCCGAGCACCGAGGGGGTCACCAGGCACGCTCCGGCTCCCATGAGCACGCGTCCGCCCCAAGTGAACAGTGCGATATGGGGCGCGCAGGCCGCCGCGATCTCGCCGAGGACGGCCAGGGCCAGCCCGATGCGCATGGTGCGCCGCAGCCCGATGGTGACGCCGATGAGGCCGCCGGCGATCATGAAGGCGCCGGCGATGAGGGAGAACACCGTGGTGGCCATCTGGATGTCGCCCAGGGTGGCGCCGAGCTCGGCGGTGAGGCTGCCCACGGCGATGTTCATGGCGGCGTTGTCGCTGGAGGTGCCGATCTGGGCCAGGACGAGCACGGCCAGGGGCGCCCAGCTCCCCGCAACCGGCTCGCGCTCGCCGGCCCTTTCGCTGCGGCGGCGCACAGCTGCGCGGGGTGTTTCTGCGACGGGGTTCGTGGACGTCATAGGGCCCTCCAAACTGATGGCGCGAACACGGGAAACTGAGGGGATTGTAGGTCTGCCCCGGGCGGCGGCGGGGCACATCTCTTGCCGCAGATGCGGTAAAAACAGTGGTACGCAGGGGGTTTACCGCATCTGCGGTAATTTGTCTGGCCTCTGCGGCACGCGCGGCCAAGGGGAATTCAGTACACTATTGCCGAGTTAATCGCTCAGCTTATTCCCGAGAACCACGAGGGGGAGCCCATGAACGCCAGACAGGGATCGCTGCTCCGCGCGCTGCTCAACGAGGCCGAGTACAAGACCTGCGCCTGGTACGCCCGTCTGCTCGGCTGCTCCGAGAAGACGGTGCGCACGGACGTGAAGGCCATCGACGGGTTCCTCAGCCACGAGGGCTTCGCGTCCCGCGTCTCGCGGCGGCGCGGGGCGGGGCTGCGTCTCGTGCTGGCCGCCCATGAGGCGAACCGCCTCTCGCGCCTGCTCGATGAGAGCGAGGCCGCCATGCACCCGCGCTTCGAGCGCCTCTGCCGGGAGCTGGTGGTGCTCACCTGCACGCCGGGGCCCCATACCGTGGAATCCCTCACGCGGGCGGCATTCACGAACAAGCAGCAGATGCAGAGCGATCTGCACTGGTGGCAGCGGGTGCTCGTGGGCCGGGGGCTCGCGGTGCATACCGGCCGGCGCATCGAATTAGCCGGGGCCGAGTGGACTCAGCGGGGCTTTCTCATGTCGGTGCTGTTCTCCTTTCCGCCCCAAGCCGTGCGCCGCCGCATCGAGCCGCTGCTCTTGGACGCGGCCTCCGGCTGCGACCAACGGTTCTTCGACCGCTGCATCGAAGAGGTCCAGGACAACCTGGGCTTCACCCTCTCCAGCAACGCCCGCTGGCAGCTCGGCGTCTACCTGCGCATCATGGTGGCGCGCATCCAAATGGGCCATGTCATCGCCGACCGGCCGCTTACCGGCGAGCTGTCCGGGTTCTTCGCGAGCCTGGGGAATCGCCTCTCGCGCCACTTCGGCATCACGGTGAACGAGGCCGAGATGCGGCTGCTCCAAGATATGGCGAGCTGCTGCACATGGCAGTGGAGCGCCGAGCTTATGGAGCGCTACGAGCCCAACGACCGGGCCCGGGCCATGGCCGGCGACATCGCCGCGGCCTGCGAGGCCGCCTTCGGGGAGCCGGTGCCCGCCTCCCTCATCCGCCCGCTGGGCATTCTCGTGGAGAGCGGGCTGACCCGGCGCGCTTGCGGGCTGGTGGTGCAGAATCCCAACGAGCTAGCCGTGAAGTACGATTCCATGGACGGCATGTGCCTGCTGTCCTCGGTGCTGTGCGAGGTGCCCGCGCTCGTGGAGGCGCGGCTGCACACGTCGGACTACACGCGTCTGGTGCTGGTGCTGGTCGAGTACTTGGAGCGGGTGGGGAGCCTGCGGCACTACCGCGTGGGGCTGGTGGTGAACAGCGGCATCGATCTGGCCCTGTGGGGCCGCTACCGCATCGAGAAGCTGTCGAGCCGCGTGCAGGTGGTGGACGTCATCGCCGAGAACGAGGTGCTCTCGGCCTGCGCGAGACCCTCCTCGCCCTTGCTCGATCGCTTCGACTTCCTCGTGTCCTTCGAGCCTTTGCCCGTGGATTTCCCCAGCGTGACCATATCGAGCCTCGTGGACGAGCGCGATCTGGAGCGCATCGTGGAGGCCATTCCCCTGTGGCGCCGCGGCCGCGAGGCGCAGGTGCCCTGCGAGCGGGTGCGCCTTGCGGTGCCCGCGGCCCCGAGCGCCCTGCTGCCGGCGGTCCATCGCGATCTGGTCGCGAGCGGCGCGGTGTCCCTCGACCTCGAGCGCTTCCGGTGGCTCGTGCGCACGTTGGGATTCATCCACGAGCGCAGCCTCGTGCTCGCCTGGTGCGGCGAGGGGGTCGAGCGCACGGCGGTGCACCTCTACGATTTGGACGGGGGACCGCAGCTGGCGGGTAAGCGCTGCGCCCAGGTGGCGCTGCTGCTCGTGCGCGCCGACGATCGGGGCGATCTGACGCCGCTGACCGAGCGCTTCAAGCGCCTCTTGGAGTCCCAGGGTGCCGAAGGGGCGGAGGCGGCCGATGACGATTTCTTCCCCGGCTTTCCCGAGCTGCGGGGCGCGTTCTAGAGAAGGAAACGGCCGGCCGCCCCCTCAGGGGCTCGGCCGGCCGCAGGAATGGCGGGGAAGGGGGCTCTTATGCCTCGTCGCGCCGGTAGACCACCGTGCCCTCCTTCACCGTGGCCAGCACCGTCACGTCGCGCAGTTCGGCCGGATCGGCGGCCAGCGGATCGCGGTCGAGCACGGCCATGTCGGCCAGCTTGCCCACTTCCAGCGTGCCCTTGTCGGCCTCCTCGCCGTACTGGTAGGCGCCGTTGTAGGTGATGGCGCGCAGGGCCTCATAGGGCGTCACCTTCTGGTCCTCGTCCAGCTGCGCGCCCTCCTTGGTGACGCGGTTCACGGCGCACCAGGCGGCCTCCAGCAGGTTCGGGCGCAGCACCGGGGTGTCGGTGTGCAGGGTGAAGGGGAGCCCGGCCCGCTCCGCGTCGCCGCAGGCGCTCACGCGCCCGCCGCGCACGGGGCCGAAGTTGCGCAGGTGGGCGTCGCCCCAGTACCAGACGTGGGAGGAGAAGATGGAGGGGATCATGCCGAGCTCTGCCATCCTCTCGTACTGGTCGGCCCGGGCGGTCTGGCAATGGATCATCACCGGGCGCAGGGCCGCCTTGCCCGGGTTGTCCGAGGCCTCGCGGGCCGCCTCGTAGACGCGCAGCAGCTGGTCGGCCGCCGCGTCGCCGTTGGTGTGGCAGAGCAGCTGGCGATTGCCGTCGATGGCCTTGCGGGCGAAGGCGGTGGCGTCCTCGTCGGTCATGGTGCCGTAGGCCACCCAGTCCCCCTCGCCGTCGGGGCCTTCCGCGTAGGGCTCGGTCATCCAGGCGGTCAGGCCCTGGGGCGAGCCGTCCAAAAACATCTTCAGGCCACCGAATCGGAAGTGGCCGTGATAGGCGTGATCGTCGAAGCGGCTGTGCTCGGCCAGAATGGCGTCGGTGTCCTCGCCCTCCATGGGGTAGGCCACGATATCCATCTTCCACGCGCCGGCATCGGCCAGGGCGCACAGCATGGCGGCCATGTCCTTGCCGGTAGCTCCGTCCTGGCAGGTGGTCACGCCGTGCTCCAGGTAGACGCGCTGCATATCGTCGGCCATGGCGGCGAAGTCCAGGTTCATACGGGGCATGGTCACCGCGTAGAGGGCACCGATGGCCGCAGGCTCCTCGGCGTAGCCGTTGGGCTCATCGGTTCCGGCCACCCGTCCGTAGCGGCCCCCGTTGGGGTCCGGCGTGGTCTCATCGATGCCCGCCAGCTCTAGGAGAAGCGAATTGGCCACGCCCATATGGTTCGACACGTGGGTGATGAGAACGGGGGTGTCGGTTGAAACGGTGTCGAGCAGGGCCTTGTCGGGATGGCGCCCCTCGGCCAGCAGGTTCTGATCGTAGTTGTTGCCCAGGATAATGCCGTCGGAGCCGATGTTGCGCTCCTCGGCGAAGGCGCGCAGCGTGTCGGCGATCTCCTCGAAGGAGGAGCAGCCGCCCAAATCGGCATAGAGCAGGTACTGGAGGGCGCCGGTGAAGTGGCTGTGGGGGTCGATGAGGCCGGGCACGACCGCCGCGCCGCCCAGATCCACCTCCTCAGCGCCCTCGTCGAGGGCCCGGGCCTCCTCCAGGGCGCCCACGTAGGCGATGCGGCCGTCCTCGTCGACGAGCACCGCCTCGGCGCGGGCGTCCTCATCGGTGAGGGGAATGAACGTTGCGTTGTGGAACAGCTTGCCCATAGGTCTTCCTTTCATGGTCGGTTCCGGTCTCGGATGCAAGAAGCGGGTGGGCGTTCGTCCCACCCGCTTCGTCTTGCCAGGTTCAGGGGTCCGGCCGCCGGGGCGGCAGGTGCGGGCGCTACATCTCGCGATCCACCACGGGCTCGAAGGGCTGCTCGCCGGCGGGCAGCGGCTCAGACGGGCGCCGCCCTCCTCGTCCTTGCGGAAGATGGTGATCCAGCGGGTGGTGAGCAGGCCGAGGAGAATGATGACGGCCGACACCACGTAGGCGGTGATGGTGGACTGGATGCGGGCGTCGGAGTTCAACTTCACCAGCTCCGCCTTCTCGGCATCATCCATGGGGATGTCGGCGATGGTGGCCTCGAACTGGGCGTCGCCCATGAGCGTGATGTTGCGCTCGGCCACGGCCGCGCGCACCTCGGGGGTGATGGTCGGGTTGTCGGCCATGGCGTTGTCGATGTTCACGGTGATGCCGAACAGGAGCACCGCGCCGATGGCGGCCACGCCGATGGCCTGGCCCACGTTGCGCATGGTGGTCTGGATGCCGCCGGACTGGGAGGCGTCGCGCTCGTTCACGGCCAGGGCCACGATGTTGTTCGTGTGCGAGCTGACGATACCGGCGCCGGCTCCGGCGACGGCCAGGCCCAGCCACATGAGCGCCGATACCTCGGAGCCGTGCAGCGAGAGGCCCATGGGCACGAAGGCGGCGGCCATCACGATGTAGCCGATCTGGATGACGCGGCGCGGGTTGGCGTTCGGCATGAACTTCGGGATGCCGAGCGAGAAGATGAAGGTGGGAATGCCGATGGCCAGGGCCATGAGACCCAGCTGCATCGGCGGCCAGCCGGCCACCAGCTGCAGGTAGGGGGACAGCAGAACGGCCTGGACGCCCATGAAGAAGAAGGTGATGGCGCTGGCCACGAGACCGGCGCGGACCTGGGGGGTCTTCAGGAAGGACTGGGGCAGCAGCGCGATGCCGTTCTTCTGCTCGACGCGCTTCTCGATGGGCACGAGGGCCACGATGAGAAGCAGGCCGAGGGCCGCCATGGGCAGGGCCGGGGAGATGCCGAAGATGGTGAAGGGACATGCCGCGAAGGGCTCGATGAGGCCCCAGGCGGAGATGCGGGACAGGCCCACGAGGAACAGGAACAGGCCCACGGCGGCGATGCCGGTGCCCAGCCCGTCGAACTTCAGCTTCTCAGCGGGCTTTTGAATGGCCGGCAGCTTGAGCGAGAGGGCGAGCACCAGCACGAAGTACACGGCCAGCACGCCGAAGGTCACGCGGAAGCCGCCGAACTGCATGACGATGCCCAGGATGAGCGGCAGGAAGGCCGACAGGCCCGAGGCGGCGCCGATGCAGCCGAAGGCCACGACGCGGTTCTTGCCGTGGTAGATATGGGGGATAAGTCCCAGCACCGAGGGGATCATGAAGCTGGCGCCGAAGCCGACGAGGATGCGGCCTCCCCAGATGAAGATGGTCATGTTCGGCGACAGCGCCATGACGAGCTCGCCGGCGGCGCAGAGAGCCGCGCCCAGGCGGAAGTTCGTGCGCCAGCCGATGATGGTGCCCACGAGACCTCCGGCCACCATGAAGGCGCCGGCCATGAGCGAGTACACCATGTTCGCCAGCTGGATGTCGGGGGTGGTGGCGCCCAGCACGTCTACCAGCTGCTGGTTGGCCAGGCCGAGCGCGCCGTTGTCGCCCGAGGTTCCCATCTGGGCCATGATGAGCACCAGGATGGGCAGCACGAGGAACTTCTCCGCACCTCCCTCGACCTGCTTTGCCTTGTCTTTGGTCATAGATTTCCTCCTTCTGTTCGGGACCAACATGCCGTGCGCCTCCCTCGGCGCACGGGAGGGGGCCGCTCGGGCCGCGCGGGCGCGGGCCCTGCGAGACGAGAGACCCGAGCGGCCGCCCCTCCGTTGCCGCCATCGTAGTACCGCCGCCTCGGCGGCCATGGCAGAAGCTTTACCGCAGCAGCGGCAAGGGGCTTGCGCGGCCGGGGCGTCCCATCCAAGGGCCCCTTGCTGTATTGTCTCCGCGTTTCCCCAGGTAAAACGGTTTGGAAACAACTCGGTTCCCCCTCTGTGGCGAAGCGGCGGCAAAAGTGCCCCGCCGCCCACCCTTCCGTAACAGCGGTAAGGGTTCTTCCGCAGAGGCGGCGGGGCCCTTCCATAATGAGAGCGTCAGACGGCCCCGACGATCGCCCCTCGGCGGTCAGCGGTTCTCGAGGAAAGGAACATCTATGGCAAAGACAGCGGCAGGCTCGGGCGCGGCGGCACCGGCGCGGCCTGCGAAGCCCTTCAACTCCTATCTGCTGAACAAGTGCATCATCGGCTACGGCGTCATCAACGGCATCATCAACGCCGTCATCTTCTACCTGCTGCACATGGGCGAGCCCGAGGCCCTGCTCGGCCATGCCGACATCTTCCACGACTTCGCGCTCACCGGCGTGCTTCTGGGCCTCCTGCTGTTCGTCATCGTGGTGCCGCTCACCCGCATGGACCTGCGCAAGCACGTCTTCGCCGGCCCGAATGCGGCTGATCTCGGCGGGGCGGCCTCCCTGGTGCCGGCCAGCTACGCCCCGGCCCTGCTCGTCACCACTGTGGCGGCCACCGTCACCCTCATGGGCGTGGGCGCCTTCGCCTGCGTGCTTCTGCCCCTGCCGCTTTCGGTGACGGCCATGATGCTGCTCAAGGGCGTCGTGTGCGCCTGCGCGGGCGGTGTGGCCGGCTACTTCACCATCTGCTACGTGGTGCGCTCCGGCAACAGCGAGGCCTAAGGGGCTAACGGACTCTCTGATATGCAGGCCCCGGCGAGGGCGAGGGGGTCCGCGCGGAGTTCCGCAGCGACTGGAACAGCCCGGTGGGCTGTTCCACAAAGCGAGGACTGTTTGAGCACGGCGCCCCCTCGCCCTCGCCGGGGCCGGAGGGATGCGTCGATTCTGCCAACATAACGTTTTCAGAGGCGCGGGCGTGGGGCCCGCGTCTCTTTTTTGTGTCCGGGACGGGAATTGTAGCCAGGTTGTGGAGGTTGTGGCATAATGGGCAGCTGTGCGCTTCCGCGGGATTCCGCCTGGCGGATCGCCGAGGAAGTGTTCGCGCGGGCGCAAGCATCCCGCGCCGTGTCAGGAAACGATGGAGGAATTATTCGTGGAAACAAACGTTGAGTCCCTTGAGGGCAACAAGGCCAAAGTCACCGTGACCGTTGATGCCGCCGATATCGACGGGCGCATCAATAAGACCTACAAGGACTTCGCTCGCAAGTACAATTTCCCGGGCTTCCGCCGCGGCAAGGCCCCGCGCCCGGTTATCGACAACGCGCTCGGCGCCGAGGCCGTGCGCGCCACCGTCACCGACGAGGTGCTGAACAGCGCCTGGGCTGCCGCCATCGACGCCGAGGGCCTCAGCCCCGTGTCCGGCCCCACCATGGACGAGACCGAGCTCGTGGAGGCCGGCAAGCCCTACGTGTTCTCCTTCACCATCGACCTGCGCCCCCAGGTGGAGCTTTCCAGCTACGACGCCGTCGAGATCGAGCTGCCCTTCGCCGAGGCCACCGAGGCCGAGATTGACGACCAGATGGACGCCATGGCCGAGCACTACACCACCTTCGAGGACGCTTCCGCCGCCACGAAGATGAAGCCGGAGAACTACGCCGACCTGGCCATCAAGGCCACCGACGCCGAGGGCAACGACATCGCCGCCATCACGAGCGAGTCCCGCCTGTACGGCCCGGGAACCGGCATGCTCTCCGAGGCCTTCGACGCCGAGATCATGGGCATGAAGAAGGGCCAGACCAAGGAGTTCACCCTGGAGGTGCCCGCCGATGAGACCGCCGTGCTCCTGGCCGATCAGGCCGGCAAGCCGGTGAACTTCGAGGTCACCTGCACCGTGGTGAAGAAGAAGGCCGCTCCCGAGATCACCGACGAGTGGGCGAAGGACGCCATGGGCTTCGAGTCCGTGGCCGACATGCGCGAGCGCATCGCCGAGTCGCTGAACATGCAGAAGGGCGCCATGATGCCGCGCATCAAGGAGAACGCCATCATGACCAAGCTGCTGGAGCGCATCGACGCCGAGGTGCCCGCGGCCATGGCCGCCGAGGCCGAGACCTCGCTGCTCCAGGACTTCTTCACCCAGCTGCAGCAGGCCGGCATGACCTTCGACGCCTACCTGGGCAGCCAGGGCATCACCTCCGATCAGTTCAAGGCCGATCTGAAGGCCCAGGCCGCCGACCACGTGCGCGAGCAGCTCGCCCTTGAGGCGTGGGCCCGTCACGCGGGCATGGAGGTCACCGACGAGGAGGTGGCCGCCGAGTTCGCCAAGGCCGGCGTGGAGGATCCCGCGGCTCTGGAGAAGGAGTGGCGCGAGGCGGGCCGTCTGCACCTCATCCGCACCGGCCTTCTGCGCACCAAGGCCATCGAGGATCTCATGGAGAACGCCAAGGTGACTGAGAAGGACTTCGCCGCCGAGGCCGCCGCCGAGAAGAAGGCCGCCAAGAAGCCGGCGAAGAAGAAGGCCGCCAAGAAGGCCAACGACGCCGAGGAAGCCGCCGAGTAACGGCGCTCCACATCGCGAGCCGACAAGGGCGGGGGAGACCCCGCCCTTTTTTGTAGCGACTCTCCCGGAGGAGAAGGCGCGGGATACCTTGATTCGCTCAGACAGTCCTGCTCGCGCGAACATGACATTAAGTCATGTCCGGCTCGTGCGGAACTCGCTCGGTCAAGGCATCCCGCGCCTTCTCCTGTCTCAGCCATGGTTGAGCGCAGAGGGAGTGCGGGGTGTTCTGACCGAGCGAGTTCCGCAGCGACTGCGACAGTCCGGTGGACTGTCGCACAAAGCGAGGACTGTCTGAGCGAATCAGAATACCCCGCGATCCCGATCTCGGAGGGCCGCTGCTGTGTTCATTTCCCCGTTTGACTTGCATTGCGAACGGATGTATAGCAATATGGTTCTGAACTATGGACAGGCCGCGCTATGCGGCCCTATTTGCGAAAGAGAGGCACCCATGGGCATCGAACGCGCGAGCAACGCCCTCATTCCCTACGTCATCGAGCAGTCGCCGCGGGGCGAGCGCAGCTACGACATCTACAGCCGCCTGCTGAACGACCGCATTATCTTTCTGGGCGAGCAGATCGACGACCATGTGGCCAACTCCGTGGTGGCGCAGCTGCTGCACCTGGAGGCCACCGATCCCGATAAGGACATCTCCCTGTACATCAATTCCCCGGGCGGCTCGGTCACGGCCGGCCTCGGCATTTTGGACACCATGAACTTCATCAAGTGCGACGTGTCCACCATCTGCATCGGCGAGTGCGCCTCCATGGCCGCCGTGCTCTTGTCCTCGGGCACCAAGGGCAAGCGCTTCGTGCTGCCGAACTCCATGGTGCTCATCCACCAGCCGCTCGGCGGCGCCCAGGGCCAGCAGACCGAGATCGCCATCGTGGCCGATTTCATGCTGAAGACCCGCAAGCGCCTGAACAAGATCCTGTCCGAGAACACCGGCCAGTCCATCGAGCGCATCCAGCTGGACACCGAGCGCGACAACTACATGACCGCCGAGGAGGCCAAGGAGTACGGCCTCGTGGACGAGATCATCTATCACCACGGCGCCATGCCCGGCCAGAAGCGGGGCGAATAGGTCCGCGACCGAACCTGAGCGAATAAGGAAACCATGAACAACCACCACCATCCCTACGATCCCCATCGGGGCGATTACACCTGCGCCTTCTGCGGCAAGACCGGCGACTTGGTCAACGCCATGATCTCCGGCCCCAACGGCATCTACATCTGCGACGAGTGCATATCGGTGTGCGCCGACGCCATGATGCGGGACATGGGCTACACCATGGCCCAGGAGTTCGAACCGGCCGAGGAGGAGCGCTACGGCGCTTGGGGCCGTTGGGGCAACCCGCCGTCGGCCGAGGCCCAGCGCGAGGCGAGCCCCGTGGACGACGCTGGCCCCAGCCCGGCCGAGGTGCTGGGCGACCTTCCCACGCCCCATGAGCTGTACGCGCGCCTGTCCGAGCACGTGGTGGGCCAGGAGGAGGCCAAGCGGGCCCTGTCCGTGGCTGTGTACAACCACTACAAGCGCATCTCCATGGGGGAGGCGGCCGCCGAGGGCGACGTGGAGCTGGCCAAGAGCAACATCATGCTCATCGGTCCCACGGGCTCGGGCAAGACGCTTCTGGCCCAAACCCTGGCCCGTACCCTGCAGGTGCCCTTCGCCATCGCCGACGCCACCACGCTCACCGAGGCGGGATATGTGGGCGAGGACGTGGAGAACATCCTGCTGAAGCTCATCACCGCCGCCGACTTCGAGGTGCCCCGGGCCGAGATCGGCATCATCTACATCGACGAGATCGACAAGATCGCCCGCAAGGCCGAGAACCTCTCCATCACCCGCGATGTGTCCGGCGAGGGCGTGCAACAGGCCCTGCTGAAGATCGTCGAGGGCTGCGAGGCCTCGGTACCGCCCCAGGGCGGCCGCAAGCACCCCCAGCAAGAGCTCATCCCCATCGACACCACGAATATCCTGTTCATCCTGGGCGGCGCCTTCGTGGGCCTGGCCGACATCGTGGCGAGCCGCGTGGGCACCACCTCGCTGGGGTTCGCGAGCGAGCTGGCCGCCTCCAAGAAGGAGTCCGAGGCCGAGCTTCTGCGCCAGGTGCTGCCGGAGGATTTGAACAAGTACGGCATGATCCCCGAGTTCGTGGGCCGTATCCCGGTCATCACGTCCTTGAACGAGCTGTCCGAGGAAGACCTCGTGCGCATCCTCGTGGAGCCGAAGAACGCGCTCGTGAAGCAGTACACCCGCATGTTCGAGTTCGAGGACTGCCGCCTGGCCTTCGACGAGGCGGCGCTCACGGCCATCGCCCATGAGGCCGTGGAACACGGCACCGGCGCCCGCGGCCTGCGCTCCATCTGCGAGCGCGTGCTCATGGACGTGATGTACGACCTGCCCGAGTTCGGCGGTCCCTCCCAGGTGACCGTGCGGGCCAGCGACATCACCGGCGAGACGAAGCCCGTCATCAAGCCCCGGGCCAACATCGAGGGAGCCCTCCACGCTTCCTAGCAGCCTTTCGCGGCGCCGTGAGCCCCCTCGGGTTCCGGTGCCGCGTTCCGTACCCACCGATTTCGCAGAGAAGGGATGAAGATGACCCAGACCGACTACGCCGCCATGGAGCGGCCCATCTTCGAGGCGTGGAAGGACGCCGGCTACTTCCAGCGCACGCCGGGCTTCGGCGAGCACGCCGGCGAGAGCTACACCATCGTCATCCCGCCGCCGAACATCACCGGCGTGCTGCACATGGGCCATGCCCTGAACGACACCATCCAGGACGCCTGCATCCGCCGCGCCCGCATGCGCGGTTTCCAGACCCGCTGGATCATCGGCACCGACCATGCCGGCATCTCCACCCAGACCAAGGTGGACAAGCGCCTGGCCGAGCAGGGGATCAGCCGCCTGGAGATCGGGCGCGAGGCCTTCATCGAGGAGTGCTACAAGTGGTACGAGGAGTACGGCACCACCATCGTGAACCAGATCAAGGGCATGGGCTG
>NZ_JBQIIT010000030.1:0-21676 GCF_056795635.1 Adlercreutzia sp.
CCGGACATCTGGTAGGGGTACTTGGAAAGCACTCCGTCCACGCCGAGACGCGCGGCCATGGCGTTTACCTTGCCGGGAATGCTGCGCGCCGGCTCGCCCTTAATGGTGAGCGCGAGCGAGATGTTCTCGAAGCCGGTGAGGGTGTCCAGCAGATTGGAGTCCTGGAAGATGAAGCCGAGGTCATCGCGGCGGAACTTCGCCAGGGTACGGCGGGACATGCCGGTGATGTCGCGGCCGCCCACGATGATGTGGCCGCTCGTGACGGTATCGATGGTGGAGACGCAATTCAGAAGCGTCGTCTTGCCCGAGCCCGAGGGGCCCATGATGCCGACGAACTCGCCGGCGGCCACGTCGAAGCTGACGCCGGCCAGGGCGTGGGTGACCGAATCGCGGCTGCCGAAGATCTTCTCGACGGAGCGCACCGACAGGATGGGAGAGCCGCCGCCCGGCCGCGGGGCGGCCGCATGGGCGGGAGCGCCGGGGGCTGCGGCGGCATCGTGAGAGCCGGCGGCGTGGGCGGCGCGGCCCGCGGCAGCCGAGGAGGCGCCGGGCGCGTAGGCGTCGCGCGAGAAGGTGGCGGCCAGGCCTTCCAGCGCCTCACGGTCGTGGGCGTCAAGCGGCAGGGGCGTGCCCGGATCCAGGGGCTTGGGGCCGAAGGCCGAGGGGGTGGGCTCGGTGTACACTTCCGTCATGCGTAGCTCCTCTCGGTCTGGGGCAGTTGGCGGGCGACAAGCGCGCCCACCGCGCCGATGATAACAAGGGCAAGCAGAATCTTCCCTGACGTCTTCACAATGGTCCTTTCTCTCGAACGTGCGGCTCGCTCTCCATCCCGCCGGAGATGGCTTCGCGGTATTCCGATTCGCTCAAACAGTCCTCGCTGTGGAACTCGCTCGGTCGGAACACCCTGAATCCGTCTTCGGCATTGCACGGATCGCGAGCATAGTTCCATCCTAAAGAAAGGCCCCATCGCCCTCCATCGATAAGCCTTACACTTACCTTACGACGTTGTTAGGTTGGGGAGGGGCCGGCTCTATCGGCTTCTGCCGGATACTACCTGCGGGGTGAAGGTTACCCGGGTCATTGCCGCGGCGAAGCCGCGGCCTTCGCCCTACGGGGGCAGCGGGGGCGGTTTTGCTCGCGACCCTCAGGCGCTGTAGAGTTCTTTGCGGGTGCGGTCGTGGGGGAAGGTGAGGATGACGCGGGTGCCGGTGCCCTCTTCGCTGGCCAGACCCACGTGCAGGCCCATGGAGGCGCACAGGCTCGCCACCAGGTACAGGCCCATGCCCGTGGCCGAGCCGTGGGCGCGGCCGACCTGGCCGGTGAAGCCCCGCTCGAAGACACGGGGCACGTCGGCGGCGGGAATGCCGCAGCCGTTGTCGCGCACTTCCAGCACCGTGCGGCCGCGGGAGGTGCCGGGCTCTTCTTCGCGCGCGGTGAACTCGATGCTCGTGGCGCCGTACTTGGCGGCGTTGGTGATCAGCTGTCCCAGGATGAACACGAGCCACGGTTCATCGGCCAGCACCGTCATGGTCTCGGGAATGTCGAAGGCCGGGAGCACTCCGCGTTCGATGAGGAAGCGCGTGTTGCGCTTGCACGCCTCGCGCGCTGCCTCGCCCAGGCTCACCTCGCGGATGGCATAGTCGCGCTCCACCGAGGTCGATCGAGCATAGTACAGCGCCTGATCCACCTGGGCCTCGATACGCTCGAGCTCACGGGCGATCTTCGCCGACTGGGCGCTCGGCTCACTGGCGAGCATGAGCTTTATCGCGGCAATGGGTGTCTTCGTCTCGTGGATCCACAGCTCGATGTAGCGACGGTAGGCAGCGGCGTCTTCCTGGAGCTTGTCGGTTTCCGCGGCGGCAAGCGAGCTGATGCGGGCCGCGGTTCCGTAGGTAATCTGTCCTTCCAGGAAGGCGGGTTCGGCGACGAGTGCCGGCAGTACGCGGGCTTGCCGCAGCGAGACGAGCAACCTGTGCAACTCGTGGTAGAAGGCGGCTTTGCGGCGGTAGTCCAGAAAGCCGGCACCCACAGCCAGCAGGGTGAGGATGTCGGCCGCCAACAGCACGCCCGATGTGCTCACGCCGAGCGCGGGCAGGATGAGCACGAGGCTTGTGAGGCTCAGCACAAGCGCCGCCAGCCCCAGCATGTTGTCGCGCACATAGGCGGCGGGTGTGAAGGCGGCGAGGTCTTCGATGGAGAAATCGCTGCCAGCGGGGGAACGGTGGGGCGGTTGGCTCATACGGCGTACCCCACGCCGCGCCGCGTTACGAGGAAATCGTCGGGCACGCCAAGGGAGGCCAGCGTCTTGCGCAGGCGATTCACATTCACCGTGAGGGTGTTGTCGTCGATGAAGGCATCCGACTCCCACAGCGCGCACATGATCTCGCTGCGGGCCACCACCATGCCGGGGTTGCGCATGAGCGTTTGCAGGATGCGCATCTCGTTGCGGGTGAGCTCGGCCGTGCGGTCGCCGAAGGAGACGGTGCCGGCGCCGATGTTCAAGGTGACGCCCTTGTGCTGGATGGTCATCTGCGCCGCCGGCCCCGCGCTGCGCCGCAGCAGGGCCTGGATGTGGGCGAGCAGCACGGCGGGGCGGTAGGGTTTGGTCACGTAGTCGTCGGCCCCCAGGTTCATGGCCATCACCTCGTCGAACTCGCTTTCCGACGAGGTGAGCATAAGGATGGGCACCGAGCTTTTCGCCCGAATATCGCGGCAGATGGAATGGCCGTCGGCTCCGGGCAGCTTCAGGTCGAGCACGATGCAGTCGGGCTCGGCGGCCAGGGCCCGGGCGGCGGTGTCGGCCCACGTGCCCTCGTAGACGCCCACGGCGTAGCCGGACAGCTCCAGCACGTGGGCCAGCTCCGTGCGCAGGGTTCCGTCGTCTTCGATGATATAGATGCGCTGGGTCACCGTCACGGCCTCCTTTGTGCCCGCCGCCCCGCCATCGCCGGGCGATTTCTTGCCGCCGCCATTCTACCGCGCCGTGTCCCTGGCGGGAACGGCGGCAGCGCACTCTTACAAGAGCGTAAGGGGTTCGCGGGCAGTCTCGGTCAAGTCGGTGCTTGAATTTTGCGCAAGATCTTGAGTTATGAGCGTCTTCGGAAAGGAAAAACGGCTAGTTTTATCGAAATTCATTAAATATCGCTCGGCAGAAGGGCCGGACGACGCTCATAACTCAAGATCTTGCGCCCATGGGAGGGTTTGCGCTGGGCGAAGTTGGCCTCGCTTCGTTGGCGAGCAGTTGGTAGGCCTTAACAAGTGTTAAGTTTTCACGGGAACCGTTGAAAGTGGGGTAGTATGGTCACGATATTCTCGGACGCTTGGCGCCGGTAGGTTTCCGGAACGGAAGGATATATATATGAGAGAGATGCCCACTAACCAGCTGAATCCGCGCATCAAGAACGTCTGGCGCATCAGCGATGCCATTTGGATCGTCATCGTGTTTCTGTGCTGCTTCGCGCCGTTCGCCATCATTGCGGCGGTGGAGCCCTCGGAGACGTGGGCGGGATTCGTGGCCCTTATGGTGGCCGTGGTCTTCGCGGTGCTGTTCGTGTTCTTCGTCGTGGTGCTACCGCCCGTTCGCTACGCTCGCTGGCGCTACGAGCTGACCGACGACTACCTGGACATCGCCCGAGGCATCTTCTGGCGCAAGCGTTTCATCATCCCGTTCATTCGCGTGCAGAACACCGATACCCGCCAAGGACCGGTGCTGCGCGCTTTCGGGCTGTCCAGCGTGACCGTGGCCACGGCTGCCGGCGAGCATGAGATTCCCGGCCTTGGCAACGAAGAGGCCGATCTGCTGCGCGACCGTGCCGCCGAGCTGGCCCG
Source organism: Adlercreutzia sp. (assembly GCF_056795635.1). Taxonomy (NCBI): domain Bacteria; kingdom Bacillati; phylum Actinomycetota; class Coriobacteriia; order Eggerthellales; family Eggerthellaceae; genus Adlercreutzia; species Adlercreutzia sp. The sequence continues at coordinate 3,829 of NZ_JBQIIT010000030.1, forward strand.
CCTGGCCCGAGAGGACGTCTAATGGAGGCCCCCATCCAGCCGCAGCAACCGCAGGCGCCGATGCCTCAAACGCCCGCCGCGCCGGGCTCGCAGCCGCCGGTTTCCGGTGCGCCCCAGGCCGCCTGGGCCGGGGCGGCGAATGCCCCCGCGCCGCAGCCCGCGCCCCAGGTCGCGCCTCAGCCCGCAGAGGGCGAGCCGGTGAAGCACCACGTCCACCACAGCTACATGTGGCTCGAGAGCATCCGCACGCTCGTGGTGGTTGCGGTGGCCATTCTGGTGGCGAACTTCTCCACGATTGTCGGCGTCGTCGCCGACGGCGGCCTCGATGGCTTTCCCACGGGCATGGCCCTGGCCCTGGTGGCCGGCGGGTCGCTGCTTGTCATCCTCGTAGTCTTCGGCATTGTGGTGGCCACACGGGTCATCAGCTACAAGCATCTGTACTTCATCGTAGGGCCCGAGGAGTTCTCTCTGTGCTCCGGCGTGTTCAGCAAGAAGCGCGTGCACGTGCCCTACCAGCGCGTACAGTCCATCGACCAGCGGGCCACGCTGCTCCAGCGCATCTTCGGGGTGTGCACAGTGCTCATCGACACGGCCGGCGGTGCCTCGAACAAGGCCATCACCGTGCCCTATGTGACCAAGCAGCAGGCGGAATGGCTGCGGACCGAACTGTACAACCGCAAGAACTACCTGGCCGCAGTGGCTGCCGGCGCGACTGGTGTCGCGGCCGGTGTCCCGGGCGCTGCGGCCGCCATCCCGGGCGCCCCCGCCGCGGCCAGCCCCGCGGTTGCCTCCGCTCCCGGAGTTGCCCCCGCCACCCCGGCAGCTCCCGGCGCTCCGGCTCCGGCCGGCCAGCCCGCGTTTGGCAACGTGCTCGACATCGGCTCCCAGGCATGGGACGAGGTGGGCGGCCTGTTCGCCGGCGCCGGCGTGGACACGGGCCGCGTCACCTACGAGTACGGCCTCACCAACAAGGAGCTCTTCCTCACGGGCCTTTCGGGCTCCACTTCGGCCGGCCTCATTCTGCTCGGCCTGATCGTCGGCCTCTTGCAGCTGGTGGGCAATGCCTTCGAGCTGTTCGGCGACGCGGCGAACACCGTGGTGGCCAGCGCCGTCAGCTACGCCACCTCCCAGGCCATGGGCGCCTTCGTCGGTCTGGCGGCCGTGGCGTTCATCGTGGTAGTGCTCGTGATGTGGCTGCTGTCGGCCCTCGGCACCTGCGTGAGCTACGGCGGCTTCAAGGCCCGACGCCGCGATAACCGCATCGAGGTAGAATACGGCTTGCTCAAGCACAGTTTCCAGGGGCTCGCCGTCGATCGCGTGCAGTCGGTCAGCATCAACCAGACCTTCATCCGCCGCCTGCTCGGCTACTGCGAGATCTCCCTGGGGAAGATCGACGCCGCCGAGGGCGAGAACGCCAATAACAGCCAGAACGCCAACGAGCTGCTGAACAAGGGCCTCGTGGTGCACCCCTTCGTGAAGGTGAGCCGCGTGCCGGAGATTCTGGGCGGCCTCATTCCGGAATTCGCCGACCTGCCCCAGGATTCCATTCCCGTGGCGAAGGTGGCCCTGCGCCGCGCCCTCATTCGTCGCGGCATCGTGCAGGGCGGCGGCTTCTGGTGCGCCGTGGTGGCCGCGGCCCTCATGGCGGTCATCGCGGCTATGGGTGCTGCCATCGAGTCGGGCCTGCTGTATCTCGACAGTGACGAGCTGTTCCTTCTGGCCATGGGATCGGCCGTGGCCACGGGCCTGTTCGTCCTGGCTGCTATCCTCTTCGTCATCGATATCGTGGGGGCGGTGCTGTGGGCTCGCGAGTCCAGCTTCGCCTTCAACCGCCGTTTCATGCAGGTGAGCAACGGCGGCCTGTCGCGCACCACCATCAGCTTTCCGCGTCAGAAGATCCAGTTCGGTTGCGCCCGCAGCAATCCGCTCCAGCGCCGCGCCGGCACCCGCACGCTGCTGGCCACTACGGCCGCCGGCCAAGGGGGCACCACCACGACCCTCGTGGACGTGCCGGTGGAAGATGCCGCCGTGTGGCTCGACTGGCTGAAGCCGGGCGGCAACCAGTAGGCCAGTGGTTCCAAGCACCAGTCGGCGAGCAACCGAAAGCGAAACCAGCGAGGGCGGCCCCGGGTCGTCCTCGCTGGTTTGTAACCGAAATGTGGTAAAGTAGCCGCCATGGCTAAGACAGATGACATATCACCCAAGCCGGGCTTCCTCGAGTTTTTGAAGCCGGGCCGTCGCGACAGCGTGTCCGAGGACGAGATCAAGGACATGGTGGCCGACAACGACGAGCTCCTCGACGACGAGAAGCGCATGATCAACGACATTCTCGACCTCGCCGACATGACCGTGCGCGAGATCATGAAACCCCGCGTGGACATGATCATGGCCGAGGATGTGGAGCCGGCCCGCACCGCCCTGGAGCGCATGCGCGGCACTGGCTATTCCCGCCTGCCGGTGTACCACGAGGAAGTGGACGACGTCATCGGCATCGTGAACTACAAGGACCTCATGGGCCCGCTCATGGACGGCCGCATGGAAGGCCCCGTCTCCGACTATATGTTCGAGCCGCTGTACGTGCCCGAGACTAAGAACGTGCTGGCCCTGCTCTCCGAGCTGCAGGAGGCCCGCATGCAGATGGCCATCGTGGTGGACGAGTACGGCGGCACCGACGGCCTCATCACCATGGAAGACATCGTGGAGGAGATCATCGGCGAGATCGTGGACGAGACCGACCGCGACCGCGACCTGGTGGTTCCCCTCGGCCCCGACCAGTGGCGCTGCGACGGCCGCTTTCCCGTGGAAGACGCCGTGGAGCTCGGCTGGCCCATGGAGGAGTCCGACGCCTACGAGACCGTGGCCGGCTGGCTCATCCACACCCTGGACTTCGTGCCGAAGGTGGGCGACGAGTTCATCGTGGACGGCTTCTCCTTCAAAGTGGAGAAGATGCGCCGCAGCCGCATCTCCCTTATTCGGGTGCGCAAAATCGCCGACGAAAGTTGTGGAGACGCCTCCGCAACTGCCTAGGGCGTCCGCGCGTTCCACCTGCGGGAACCCGAGGGGCCTGCTTTGTCAAGCGAACAAAACGTGAACATCGGCCGTTGCCGCTTTTGCGCCAGCGGCCAACTACGCTAAAATAGCCCCTGTCGAAAACAATATAGAGCGCAACATCTTGCAGCAAACCACCTACCTTAATCCAACACGCTGCTGCCGCTTCTGCGGCTGATTTCGTGCTGTCATGAAAGGAAGTAAGTGGTTACTCGTCGCAAGCAGAGTCATCGGGGGGCTGTCGTTCTGACGATGGTTTCCGCCTGCGTGCTGTCGATGCTGGCCGTGGGCTTCCTCGGATTCGGATGGGCCTCTGCAGGTTCCCATGATACGAACGCCACCACCTTCGGTCTGGAGCGCATGAGCTCCGAGAACCGCCCCGAGGGCGAGGTTTCTCCCGAAACGGTGCAGGATAAATCCAATGCCGATATGCTGGCCGTGGAAGACGTGGCCGAGGCCGCCTCTCTCCAGACTGCGTCCTCCCGCGACGTGAGCGCCGGTGTCGACGAGATTGCCGCCGAGGAAGAGGCCGCCCGCATCGCCGCCGAGGAGGAGGCCCGCGCTGCCGAGCAGCGCGCCATCGCCCGGGCTGACGCCACCCGCTCTGAATACTACGCCACCTTCGGTTCCCTGCCCGCCGGCGACGTCGATTTCTCCGTCGGTCGCGAGGCCTTCATCGCCGAATGGGCCGAGCGCATCGATGATTACCTGTTCGGCAGCCCCTTGGCCGGCCACGGCTCCACTTTCGCCGAGGCCGCTTGGGAAGCGGGCATCGATCCGCGCTGGTCGCCGGCCATTTCCAACACCGAGTCCACCAAGGGCCGCGTGTGCTTCAAGTCCCACAACGCCTGGGGCTGGGACCAGACCCACTGGCCCGATTGGGACACGGCCATCCGCGCCCACGTGGCCGGCTTGGCCCGCGGCTACGGCTTCACCATCAGCTATTCCTACGCCATGCGCTATTGCCCCCCGAATTATGACAACTGGTACAGAGATACGCTGGGCCAGATGCAGCAGATCTAAAAGAATGAGAAAATGGCTTCGGCCATTTTCTTGTATAGGGGCATGGTCGGTCGCGGGCGCTGCCGCATTCCACGGGCGCTCGCGGGCCTATAATGAGTTCACTATCGGCTTGGTAAGGGAGGACTGCGGGCTATGAGCAACGTCATTGTCGTGGGCTGCGGGCGCGTGGGGTCGCAGCTGGCCAACATGCTGTCCGACAACGGCAGCAACGTCTGCGTCATCGACAAGAACGCCGACGCCTTCGCGAACTTGGGGCGCAACTTCAACGGCAGCACCGTGCAGGGCGTGGGCTTCGACGAGGACGTGCTGCTGCGGGCCGGCGTGGAGGAGTGCGACGTGTTGGCGGCCGTGACCCAGTTCGACAACGCGAACCTCATGTGCGCCGAGGTGGCCAACCACCTGTTCGGCGTGCCCCATGTCATTTCCCGCCTCTACAACCCCGATCACGAGCGGGCCTACATGCAGCTCGGCATCGACTACGTGTGCGGCACGTCGCTCGTGGCCGAGGACGTGTTCTCGAAGATCGTGTCGGGCCACGGCTCCCATATCGACACCTTCGGGGAGTTCGAGGTGCTGCGCTTCACCCTGGATCTGTCGAGCCGCGACAACGCCCGCACCGTGCGCGTGTCCGAGCTTGAGCGCGACCACGAGGTGCGCATCATCGCCTTCGAGCGGGCCGACGGCTCGGCCTCGTCCATCCCGACGGCCGATTCCCTGCTCTATGCCGGCGACTCCATCCTCGCCTGCGTGCGCCACGACGTGATCTCCCAGTTCTCGCGCTATATTCTGGATTAAGGACGCCCCATGTACATTGTCATTGCCGGCGGCGGCAAAATCGGTTCCTACCTGGCCTCCATCATGCTGAAGAGCGGCAACGAAGTGGCCGTGATCGAGCAGAAGCTGGCCACGGCTGATCGCCTTTCGGTACAGTTAGAAGGCCGCTACCTGGTCATCCATGGCGATGGCTGCGATTCCCGCTACCAGGAGGACGCCGGCATTCGCGGTGCCGACGTGTTCGTGGCCACGACGGGCCAGGACGACTCCAACCTGGTGTCCTGCGAGATCGCCCAGCGGGTATTCCACGTGCCCCGCTGCATCGCTCGCGTGAACAACCCGAAGAACCAGCGCATCTTCCGCGAGGTGGGCATCGAGTGCGTGTCCTCCACGACCCTCATTGCGAACCTCATCGAGGAGGAAGCCCTGTTGGGCTCGGTGTCGGTCGTCTCATCGCTTACCCACGGCAATGTGGCCCTCGCCGAGGTGACGGTGCCGCGCATGCGCCATTTCTCCAACGAGGACGGTGTGCTCATCGAGGAGATTCCCCTGCCGGAGAACGCTCTCATTGCGGCCGTGTCCAGCGGCGGCGACGTGGAAGTGGCCAACGCCGACACGCTGCTGTATCCCGGGGACAAGGCCATCGTCGTTGCCGACAACGACGTGCTCGACGACGTGCGGCAGGCGTTCCGGAGCCTGTAGTGCGTCAGCGGTCGCGACATAGTCTGCGGTTTCTCGGCGCCCTGGGCGCTGTGGTGCTCGCCCTGCTGTGGATAGCCGTGGCGCCCCCTGCGGCCTGGGCGGCCGACTACCGCTGCACCGAGGTGGACCTCGTGGCCCAGGTACAGACCGACGGTTCCGTGTCCGTGGTCGACCAGCGCATCTTCGAGTTTGACGGCACCGAGCGCGAGACCCTCAAGTGGCTCTACGAGGGCTTTCCCGAGGACGCCACCTTGGTGGTGGAGCGGGTGCGCATGGCCCCGGCCAATGCCGAGGGGGCCGTGGACGGGGAATGGGTGGACCTTTCCGAGGCCACCTTCCAGCTTCCCTGGCGCTCAGGGGGCGGTCCCGAGAACGATGCCTGGGCCTACGACCGCTTCCAGCATCGGCTGTACGCCTTCGTGGGGCATCTGCCCTCCCGGGTGGTGTTCGAGGTGGCCTATCGGGTGGAAGATGCCGTGGTGGCCTACGACGATGCCGCCGATTTCCAATGGCTGTACGTGCCGCGGGACTACGCTGTGGCCCTCGATAGCGTGACGGCCGAGGTGGTGCTACCCTTGGCTGCCGACGACACCGTGCGGGCCGAGGACAACGTGTACGCCTGGGGCCACGGGCCGGCAGACGGGTCGGTGTCCATCGCCCTGGACGGGTCGATCACGTTCACCGACCCCGAGGTGGAGCCCACCCAGTTCGCCGAGGCCCGGGTGCTCTTTCCCGTGGACTGGCTCACTAACCTGAGCGACGAGGCGCGGCTGGCGAATCAGGGCAACCCCCAGTATTCCTGGACGCCCCGCTACGAGGCCGAGTGGGTCGATCGCGATACCTACCGTACCATCATCCAGCTGCGGCTCATCATCGGGCTGCTGGGCCTGGCGGCGCTGGTGCTCGTGGGGGCGCTGCTCGTCTATCGGCGCTGGGGCCGCGAGCGGCCGCCGGCCTTCACCGGCGACTACGGGGACGAAGTGCCCGATGCGCGCCTTGCCCCGGCGGTCATGGGACGCCTGTGGCGCTGGAACCACGAGAGTCCCGACGATGTGGTGGCCACGGTGCTCGATATGGTGCGCCGCGGGGCCCTGACGGTGCGCCGCGACGACGACGGGCGCCCGGCGGCCCTCGTGTTGCTGCCCGACCTCGGCGCTCGAACGACGTCCCGGGCCGAGGCGGAGCGGACCGACGGGGAGTCCGCGGTGGTGGCCGCAGGGCCGGAAGGCGATGCTCCGGCGGCCGATGGGGAGGATCGTGCCCCTGGCGAAGCGACCCGGGCCGAGGCCGAGGCCGCCCTCGACGGCGCCACGCTGCGCCTGCTGCGCACCCTGGCCGAAGGGGCCGAGGAGCTCTCCGTGGGCACCGCAGCTGCCTTCGCGCGCTCTCATCCGAGCGAGTTTTTGCAGGCCGAGCAGGCGTGGCAGCTGTCGCTCACGGCTCTGGTGGAACCCTACCGCTTCTTCGATCAGGGGAGCCGCCGCGCCCAGCGCGTGGTGCTGCTGGCCGCTGCCCTGGTGGCCCTGCTGGCAATGATCTCCTTCTTCACTCTCGGGTGGTTGCCGGCCCTGCTGGCCCTGGCCGCCGCCGGCGCCACGGCCGTGCTCGGTAACTACACCATGCGCCGCTCCGTGGAGGGGAACAACATCGTCGCCCGTGCCAAGGCCCTGCGCAACTGGCTGCGCGATGGCGATGTGCGGGCCGAGATCGATCGCCCCGAGCTGGTCATCTACGCTTACCTGTTCGGCGTTCCCGAGTACGGGGAAGAGGTGGGCAGCACGGTGTCCGGCCAGCCCGTGGCCGCCGGTATCCTCGTGCCCGCGACCTTGGCGGCGACCCTGGCCTACCTGGCACCGCGCCTGTCCCGCGCTCTGGGGGATGCCCTGCGAGCGGCCCATCATCGCGCCGAAGTGTCCTGACCCCATCTGCCTTGGCGGCGCCGAGCCGCCTCAACAAGAAAGGAAGCCCCATGAAAGAGAAGTCCTTCGATCCCGGCCGCGACAACGTTGTGCTCATCGGCATGCCCGGCGCCGGCAAGTCCACGTTGGGTATCGTGCTGGCGAAGATCCTCTGCATGGACTTCGTCGATGCCGACCTGCTCATCCAGCAGTCCTGCGACAAGTCGCTCCAGCGGCTCATCGACACGCTGGGCCCCGACGCCTTCATCGAGATCGAGAACCAGGTGCTCTCCGAGATGAGCTTCGAGCACTCGGTCATCGCCACGGGCGGCTCGGCCGTCTACAGCGACGCGGCCATGGAGCACCTCGGCGAAATCGGGCGCATTGTGTACCTCAAGATCAACTTCGACGAGCTGAAGCACCGCCTGGCTGACTTCTCCGACCGCGGCGTGGTCATGCGCGACGGCATCGGCATGAGTCTGCGCGATCTGTACGACGAGCGCCTGCCCCTCTACGAGAAGTACGCCGACATCACCGTGGACGTGAACGACCTCACCATAACCGCCGCTGCCCGCAAGGTAGCCGCCGCCCTGAAGTAGGGGGGGGGCTGCCCGCGGGACAGCCGACCGGGGCGTGCGCTGCGCGCGTGGGGCCCGTCCGGGGTTGCGCGCGGCGCACGTGGGGTAGTCGTGGGTACTGTGCGGCGGGGTCCGTCGGGGAGGTGCTCCGCCCGCGAGGTGCCCGTCGGGGCCGTTCGTCATCCGCAAGAGGTCCATCCGGACTGCGTGCCATCCCGAGCGCTTGGCTTCCCCTCCTACAGACGAGAGACCACCAGCTGGTTAATGGAGACGTGCTGCTCAGCTGCCTCGATGGCCAGCTGGCGGTGCTTCTCAGGTGGAATGCGGAGGGCGAACTTGCCGGAGTAGGAGCGCAGGGCGAAGGGAATGGGCGCTTCTTCTCCGGTGGCGGCCATGTCTTCGAGCACGCTCTCAACAAGGTCGATAATGCCGAAGAACGCGCTGCCCTGGTCTTCTTCGACGCACGAAAGCGAGGGAAACTCCGCCACCGTGCCAACATAGGCGCCATCGCGAGGCGACCACAGCACGCGATAGGCGTAATCTTGGGCCTTAATCATGAAGCTCCTCCAATCGAACGATCGCTTGGGCTACTTGCCTCACCTGGTAAAAGGCAACGTAGCCTTTGCGATTTTGGATATTGATACGAGGGTCTCCCCGCCAGGGAGTTCGGTAAATCAAGTGAGACCCTCTTGTTCTGGGTGCCCCGAAGAGCCGGTCGCAAACGAGTTTAACGGCGGGAAAGGGGAGCGGCCCCCTGGTCTCAAGGATCTCCCGCACTTGCTTTTCAAAGGTTCCCATAACACCTCCATAGTATCATATATGATATTGCTTTACCTACCACGCTGCGAAGCCGAACGGTTTAAGGGGAACCGTACACTCAAAGAACCGTAGTTTTGTCGCGGGAATGTCCCGTTGGGGGCCGTCCGCAAACCGCGCTGGAGACGCAAGGAGTCTCGCTCGCGTCGCGACGGGGTAATCGCGGGTTCTAAGTTGAATCCGTCGCTCGAAAAGTTCTTCTATAAGTGAATGCTCTGCTATACTAAGCCGTGCTATGCCCTGGTTGGGCTGGCGTTGCCTCTCTCGCGACCATCCGATTTTAGTGCCACGGGGGGGGGCTTCTTCCAAGAGAGTGAGGAAGGAGCGAGAATGCATCCCGAGAAAGTGAAGAGACGACAGAGGCGCCACGCGGCGGTCTCGTGCCTGTGCGCCCTGGCCCTGGCCCTCGGCACCGCCGTGCCGTACCTGGCCTGGGCCGAGGGCGAGGCCGTCGAGCAGCCCGCCCTGGAGGTGAGCGACGCGCCGGCCCCTGGCGACGGCGCGCTGCCGGAGACGGGGTCGGCCGATGGCGGGGAGGCCCCGGGCGGCGCGGCCGCCGAGGAAGAGGCCGCGGATGCCGCGGTTGAGGAGGGCGCCGGCCAGGGCGATGCCGACTCTGCCGAAGACGGCTCTGAGGTCGAGGGTGCTGGCATCGAGGCCGGTGCCCCTGAGCCCGAGGGAGGGGCCGACACCGAGGTCAGTGGATCCGTGGCCGGCGACGATGCGGGAGTGGCCGTTCCCGGAGAAGGGCAGTCCAGCGATGAGCTTACGACCGATGGCACTGGCGCTACGGTCGAAGTTGAAAGGGAAAGCGCTCCAGAGGGTGCGTCTGATCCCGCAGCTGAAGATCCGCAAGGCGAGGTGACTGTTACCTTCTATGGTCCGAGCAAAACCGAGAAAACCTTCCCCGTTGGAACAGTACTCACCGCCGCCGACCTGCCTTCCGCGCCCGCAACCTGCAAGTTTGATGATGTGTGGTTCGAGGGCGGGTATGAAGGTACGTTCGTCGGTTGGTATAAGGGGGAAATCAAGAATGGGTTGGCGTATCTGGATACGGCCGAGGGCAATGCAGTGACCCTGCACGGGAATGCCGACTGGAGTCTTTCAGAAAGTCATGGCGATCTCGGTAGGTGCTATGAGGCGCAGGGGACGGTGGTCAAAGAGGACGCATCCTTCTTCCCTGTCTATCATCATGCGGAATTTCGATATATAGTGTTTGAGGTGGCATTGCAAGAAAATGAAACCGACAATACGACCACGTCCGCCGCTCCTGACACCTTCGTAGTGCCCGAGGGCTATGTCTTTACCCAATCAGATCTGAAGTACATGTTTGAATACTTCACGGAGTACGCAAAACAGTTCACTGGCGACCGATCTTTCATGGGCATTTACTCAATGGCAGGTTTCTGCCAGGGCGGCACGGTTCCCTCTGGTGGCCCGCTCAGTCTGAATGAGCTTGTGGGCAAGAGCCCTTGGAGCTTCACTGATACCGACCTTGCCGACCTTCTCGTTGTCTACGGCTATGGCGACCCTTACGAGATCGATGAAGATGCCGACGAGGATGCTCCCGCGCTGACCGTCACAGGGGGCACCGGCATCAAGGCCAGCGGCAAGCTGTCCGGGCCCAACGTCCCCGAGGGGGCCGACATCGAGGTGGGCACCTCCAAGGTGACCTCGGGCGCGGCCTACAACGACCTGGACGCGGCCGTCCCCGACCGCATCGGCGACATCTTCGAGGTCACACTGCTCGTCAACGGCAAGGAGATACACGACGGCTTCGGCGAGATGACCATCTCCATGCCGGTTCCTGAGGCCTACAACGGCCACATCATCGTGATCTACCATCGCCACCAGGACGGCTCCATCACCACGTCCCGCGCGGTGGCGAAGGGCGGCTACGTCACCTTCACGGTGACCGACCTGTCCACCTTCGCCTTGGCCGACGGCGGCCTGCCGGCCGACGACGACGGGGCCGGCGGCGCGGCTGCCGCCCCGGACTCCGGCGACGACGGCGAGAAGGCCACTTCCCGCGCGCCGCTCGCCCAGACCGGGGACGCCGCCCCCGTGCTCGCGCTGATCGCCCTGGCCTCGGCCGCCGCCGGCGCGGCGGTGTTCGCCGCCCTCGGTGTGCGCGGCCGCCATGGCCGCCACGTCCGCCGCTAGGACGGTAACGCTCCACCATAGAGCCATAGCAAGGGAGGTCGCCCCACGGGACGGCCTCCCTCGCTCTTCCTATCCTGCGGTAAGACCGCGCCGGCTTTTCGAAGCAGCCGCTTACCGCCAATCGCGTCGTTCGCGTCCCCGAGGCCGCTCTAAAGAAGTTGTTCGCGGAGGTAGTCCTTGAACAGGGGAAGTTCTATGCGAATGAGGCCCTGGCTGTCGTTGTTCCTTGACATTTTTTGCAACTTTTGCAACTTTTGCAATTTTTGCCAACGGGGTGCGTAGACGCCTTCTTCAACCCCGTTTTCGCGGTGTGAGCAGTTGTTTTCAGGGAATACTCGACGTTTTGCGCCTTATTAGGGCTTTATCCAGCGGCGAGGATGCGTTCGGTTCTTTCGAGGGCGGCTTGGCGGAGGAAGGCCGAGCGCGACGTTCCCTCTCGCTCGGCGGCTTGCTTGATGGCCAGTGCTGCCGAGTGCGGCACTTTGAAGCTGATGACATCGAGGGGCTCAGGCGATAGGCGCGGCCTCCCCACGCGCACCTCGCCTGACCAGCTGCCCGGGTAGTCACCTCGTTCGAAGGCCTCGGCCATGGCCTCAATCTCCTCATCGGTGAGGGTTTTGCCGCTTTTGAGCTTGTACTCTGCCATTATCGGCTCCTTCCCAGTCCCAATTCGCGTTTCATCTTCTTGGTTGCTGGCGATAGCGCATGAATAACCAACGTCGAACCGTCTGCCAGCGACAGTCCCACCAGTTCCACTTCGTGACCTTCGCGGTCGTAGCCGATCGTCACTCAGCAGTCTTCTCCGCGCGGTCTTCTTCTCACGAAGTTTCCCCAGGCTGCTTCGATGGCTTCCACGCTGAGACCATGCTTGAGCGCGTGAGGATGAACGATGATGTCTTGCATACGGTATCCTTTAGTACTACTTTATTATACTACCAAATGCACCACGCTGCTGCTTGCCTTGTGGTTTCGACAGGATACTTGGCCCCATTCGCACTTGGGTCGTACTTGAGGGGCGCAGGCAGTCGTTACCCAGCCTCGCCCGAGCCGTCGTGGGTTCCCGCCCAAGTCGTCGTGGGCTCCCATCAGGTGCACGATGAGGGGGTTGCTCCGAAATACCTGGGCAACCTCGGGGGTTTGGGGTTGTCCGTCGTGTAAAATAGGAACACTATCTCGCGCCGGTAGGGGCCGGCGCGTCGTGACCAAGAGGCCGTTTTCCTATCGCGAATCACGCCGACGCCGCCCGACGGTGCGCAGCGCCCATGATTCGCGCGCAGAAAGACGGGCCCCGTCTGGGAACGGCTGGGCTGATGCTCGGCGCGTTTCGGAAAGGAAGCATCTATGACCGATTTGAATGAGATGCTCGTTGCCTGGACTGGCGAGATCAGCGGGTTCATGTACACCTACATCCTGGTGATCTTGCTCGTGTTCGTTGGCATCTATTTCACCGTCCGCACCAAGGGCGTGCAGATCCGCTACATCAAGGATATGTTCACCCAGCTGACGGAGAAGAAGCACGTGGAAGGCGAGAAGTCCATCTCGTCGTTCCAGGCCCTCATGGTGTCCACTGCCTCCCGCGTGGGCACGGGCAACATTGCCGGCATCGCCACGGCTGTGGCCACCGGCGGCCCGGGCGCCATCTTCTGGATGTGGGCCATGGCCCTCATTGGCGCTGCGTCGGCCTTCATCGAGTCCACCCTCGCCCAGATCTACAAGATCCGCGGCAAGGAAGGCGAGTTCCGCGGCGGCCCGGCCTACTACATTCAGCAGGGCCTCGGTCAGCGCTGGCTCGGCATCATCTTCGCCTGGGCGCTCATCCTGTGCTTCGCCTTCGGCTTCAACGGCCTGCAGGCCTTCAACATGACCTCGGCGCTGGAGTACTACATCCCCGACTACGCCACCAACGGCACCGCCATCGGCGTGGGCATTGTGCTCATCGTGTTCACCGCCTTCGTCATCTTCGGCGGCGCGAAGCGCATCTCCATCATCACCTCCATCATCGTGCCCATCATGGCCATCGCCTATATCGTGCTGGCCGTGTGGACCACGGTTACCAACATCGGCGAGCTGCCCGCCGTGTTCGCCGTTATCTTCGAGTCGGCCTTCAACTTCCAGTCCATTGCCGGCGGCTTCGCCGGTTCGGTGGTCATGCTCGGCATCAAGCGCGGCCTGTTCTCCAATGAGGCCGGCATGGGTTCTGCCCCCAACGCCGCCGCCACCGCCTCGGTGTCGCATCCGGTGAAGCAGGGCCTTGTGCAGAGCCTGTCGGTGTACATCGACACGCTGCTCATCTGCACCTGCTCGGCCATGATGGTCATGATCTTCTGGGTGCAGGACCCCGAGGCCGCCGCGGCCCTGAACGGCATGCCGCTGGTGCAGCTGGCCGTGAACAATGCCGTGGGCGAGGTGGGTATCCACTTCATCACCTTCGCCATTTTCGCCTTTGCGTTCTCCAGCCTCATCGGCAACTACTTCTACGCCGAGACGAACTTCCGCTACATCTTCAAGAACACCAAGTGGGGCATGGTGGTCTTCCGCGTGCTGTGCTTGGCCGCCATTTTCTACGGCTGCGTGAACAGCTTCGATCTGGCGTGGAACCTGGCCGACATCTTCATGGGCTTTATGGCCATCATCAACCTCGTGGCCATCCTGTTGCTGGGCAAGTGGGCCCTGGCCGCGCTGGCCGACTACACCCGTCAGCGCGAGGAGGGCAAAGACCCGGTGTTCTTGGCTTCGAGCGTGCCCGGTATGCCGGCTTGCGAGTGCTGGACCACCGCCGACCTGCCCGATTACGGCGACAACCCGGTGGAAGAGTACATCGAGGAGGCGGCCTCCTTCGAGGTGGAGGGCTTGAAGTAGCCCCTCTCTTTGGCGAGGACCTCTGGCCTCGCTTGCAGGGAACCCTCGGGCCCGGCCATGCGGTCGGGCCCTTTTCGTTGCAGGGAAGGGGGTGAAGCTCACGACGCGCCGAGGCGGTGTGGCGGTGCGCCGCTTGTTTCGCCTCACGCAGCAACACAGGGCGGCACCCGCGATCCGCCTCTTGGGCAGGGCGTTGGGCGGCGCTCGCGATCCTCCTCGTGGGCAGGGAAACTGACCGGCGCCCGCGATTTGCCCCCGCAGCTCGCTGGGGACGGGCCCGCGCGCTCGTGCTATACTGGCCCGGAACTATGACGAGGGGGCGCGACCCGGCAGTATTCGTGCTGCGGCCTGGGGAGGCGGGGCGCTCGCAGAGAGGTTGAGGGATACTATGATCGATATACCGAGCCCGGCCATTGCCATTGTGGGGCGGCACAATTCCGGGAAGACCACGCTCATTGAGCGGCTTATCGCCGAGTTGGTGGACCGCGGCTACGACGTGGGCTCCATCAAGCATCATTCTCATGTCGGATTCGACATAGATTACCCAGGGAAGGACTCCTACCGCCACCGCGCCGCCGGTGCCTCCGAGACTGTTATTGCGGCTCCGGGCCAGGTGGCGCGCATAAAGACTATCGAGGGCGAGGCGGAATGCAACGAGCTGGTGCGTTCCATGCCCGGCCATGACATCGTGGTGGTGGAGGGTTATCGCAAGAGCGGTCTGCCCACCATTGAGATCATGCGAGCGGGCAACGCCGCCGACGCCCATACGGCCGAGGTGTTCCTGCGGGGCGCCCGCGAGGGTGTGCCCCTGGGGGCCGATCACGTGCAGATGGGCCGCGGCGACGGGGCGGCTGCGGCCAAGATCGACGCCCCTGCCGCCCCGGCCGCCGCTTCCGCCGGCGGTCTGGCCCCGGCCGCCATCCCGGCCGCCACCGTCGGCTCTGCTGCCGCCCCGGCCGCTGCTCCTTTCGCCGCCGACGAGCGCGAGAAGATGCCCGCGGCCTCCACCGTGGCCGTGGTCACCGACATTCCCGCGGCCCGCGAGGCGGCGGCCCTCTACGGCATTCCGGCCGTGGACCTGGAGGACACGGCGGCCCTCGCCGACTTCCTAGCCGAGCACTACGTGCGCCCCCGCGTTACCGTGGTCATCCAGGCCGGCGGCGAATCGCGGCGCATGGGCCGCTCGAAGGCCACGGTGCCCTTCGCTGGCCGCCCCCTCATCTGCCGGCTCGTGGAGCGGCTCGCGCCCGTGGCCGATGAGCTCATCATCACCACCAACGAGGCTCCCAACCTGGCGTTCCTCCACGATATGTACCCCGACCTGGATATTCGCCTCGTGCCCGATGCCTACAACGAGCGCGGGGCTCTTCCCGGTATGTACACGGCCCTTTCCGCCGCTCAGAACCCCTATGTGGCCGTGGTGGCCTGCGATATGGTGTTCGCCAGCGCCCGTCTGGTGGTAGCCGAGGCCCTGGCCATGCACGAGAGCGGCGCCGATGTGGTGGCTCCCCACAACAAGCACGGCTTCGAGCCCCTGCATGCCATGTACCGTAAGGAAACCTGCATGCCCGCCGTGCACCGCCGCGCCGATCGGGGGGAGAAGCGGGTGCAGAGCTTCTTCGACGACCCCGAGCTCACGGTGCTTCCCTACACCCAGGACAAGGTGCTCGAGGTGGAACCGCGCGGCGGCTGCTTCATCAACGCGAACACGCCGGAAGAATTGGCTCGCATCGAAGATTCCTATCTGGGAGAATAGGAGCGCACGAAAAATCGGCCCGCATCGCTGCCGGGGGCTTAAGCTCCCGCGGCGGACACGGCTCGCTTGTAAACGGAAGGAACGGACGTCATGCCCAATTTGAACGACATCATGGAGATGGTGGACGCCCTGGAAACCAAGGCGGTCATCACGGCGCCGACTCGCTGCGTGGCCGTGCGCAACCGCCATTCCACCTGCCGCAAGTGCGCCGACGCCTGCCTGGCCGATGCCATCCTGATCGAGAAGAACGAGCTAACCATCGACGCCGGAGCCTGCGTGGCCTGCGGGGCGTGCATCGCGGTGTGCCCCACGAGCGCCCTCATCTCGGTGGATCCCATGGAAGAGGAGCTGGCCGCCGCCGTGGCCGCCACGACCACCGCTGCGGAAGGCGTGACCGTGATCGCCTGCGCCCGAAAGGCCGCCCGCCAGACTGGCGACCCGGACAAGTACGCCGTGGTGCCCTGTCTGGCCCGCATGGACGAGCGCCTGCTGGTGGAGCTGGCCGCCCGGGGCATCCAGGACATCCAGCTCATCGACGGCACCTGCCGCACCTGCAAGTACCGCGCCGCCGTGCCCTACATCGACGACACCGTGGAATCCGCCCGCACGCTGCTGGAGGCCGTGGGGTCTGCCACCGTCATCACCCGCAGCGACGACTTCCCCGAGACCGTGAAGGTGGCCGACCTGCACAAGGCCGTGGGGGCCGCCCGCCGCGAGTTCTTCACCTCCACGGGCCACTACGCCAAGGACGTGGCAAAGACGGCGGCCGAGAAGATGGTGAACGAGAAGCTCAAGCAGCTGAAACTCCAGAAGGAGGAGCAGTCCCTGCGGGAGAAGCTCGGCGTGAAGAACGGGGCGGGGAAGATGCCCACCATCGAGGCCGAGCGCAACCTCGAGATTCTCGATGCCATGAGCCGCATCGGCGAGCCGGAGGTGCCCGAGATGTTCACGCGCATCTTCGGCGACATCGAGATCGACGTGGAGAAATGCAACGGCTGCGGCATGTGCGTGATGTTCTGCCCCACCGACGCCCTGCGCAAGAGCCTCGACGTGCACCCGGACAAAACCCGCGGCTACGTGGAGTTCTCCATGGCCGACTGCACCCAGTGCAACCTGTGCGCCGATGCCTGCCTGAAGAAGTGCATCGAAATTATCCCCGTGGTTCCCATGGCCGAGCTGTTCGATTTCGAGCCGCGCCTCGTGGAGATTTCCGCCTCCAAGAGCGGCAACAACAAGCTCTTTAACCGCAAAAAGTAGTGGGTTCTGCCGTTTCCCGTGTTATACTTGCCAACACTTCGGTACTTTAGTACGCTAAAGAGGTAAAGTGAACGGACGCGCCGGAGAAGCGGTGCGACGGAAGCAACGGACAAGGGGCGGACGAGCGGTCCGTCGCCTTCAAGGGAGGAACCTATGAAGAAGTTGACGAAACTCGCGGCCATGGCCGCGGCCCTGTGCCTCGGTGCGGCGCTGCTGGCTGGTTGCGCCGGCTCCGGCGATAACGGCGCGGCCGACAACAGCGCTGACAACGGTGCTGCGGCCAATCCCGAGACCACCACGCTCATTGTGGGTCTTGATAACGCCTACCCGCCCTACGGCTTCATCGGCGACGACGGCAACCTGACCGGCTTCGATATCGACCTGGCCACCGAGGTGGCCGCTCGCAACGGCTGGAACCTTGAGCTGGAGGCCATCGACTGGGATGCCAAGGACGCGCTCTTGGGCCAGGGCACCATCAACTGCATCTGGAACGGATTTACCATGGAGGGCCGCGAGGGCAAGTACGCCTTCTCGAAGCCCTACATGCACAACGAGCAGGTCGTGGTGGTGAAGAAGGACTCCGGCATTAACAAGCTGGAGGATCTGGCCGACAAGAACGTCATGACCCAGGCCGACTCCGCCGCCCTGGACGTGCTCGAAGGCGATCAAAAGGCCCTGGCCGACACCTTTGCCGGTGGCAAGGCCCAGACCATCGGCGACTAC
Source organism: Adlercreutzia sp. (assembly GCF_056795635.1). Lineage (NCBI taxonomy): Bacteria > Bacillati > Actinomycetota > Coriobacteriia > Eggerthellales > Eggerthellaceae > Adlercreutzia > Adlercreutzia sp. The sequence continues at coordinate 21,426 of NZ_JBQIIT010000030.1, forward strand.
AACAACGCCTTCATGCAGCTGGAGTCCGGTGCCGTGGATGCCGTGGCCTGCGACCTGTCCATTGCCGACTACCAGATGGCTGCCAAGCCGGACATGTTCGTGAAGTTGGAGCCCCTGTCCACCGAGAACTACGCCGTGGGCTTCGCGAAGGACGGCGATACCGCCATGGTGGACGCCGTGAACAAGACCTTGAAGGAGATGTACGACGACGGCACCATCGCCCAGCTGTGCGAGAAGTGGGGCGAGTACGG
>NZ_JBQIIT010000061.1:0-3258 GCF_056795635.1 Adlercreutzia sp.
GTGGCGGGCTCCTCCGGCGGGATGACGGAGTTGTCGCAGCGGCCGACGATGACGCGCTTCAGCGGGTCCCAGTCGTTCCAAGAGCTGACGATCTTTGCCATAAATGTGCTCCTATCTCTCTCTAGCAGCAAAATGCGCCCCGATTTCGAGGCGCATCCTTTATACCATTTTTTGCAGTTGCACAAAAGCCTTTTACCGAAATTTTACCTTATAACTCAGAAAAACATCATGAGCCGAGCCCGTTTGCTGGTAAGGGTCTTGGGCACCGCTCCCCATTGCCACCACGGATGCCCAAACCCACGGGCGCCCCTCGATCGCGACGGGGCGAACGACGACGCGAGCAGAAACCATCCCCCGACGGCGCCCCCGGAGGAGAACAACGCCCCTAGCGACCGTTGATAGCCGACTCCAGCAGCGTGCGCACGATCTCGCGCACCTCATAGCCCTCGGAGATGGCCTTCACTGCTCCCCCGTCCACGAGCGCCACGATAACCGAGGGAGTGAGCCCCACGCCGGCGTCAACGAGGATGCGGTTCACGGCGGCGTCCAGGGCCTCGCGTCCCTTGCGATAGGCCTCGGTCACCACCGGAGCCTCGGAAGCGGCGATCAGCTGGGCATAGTGAGCCGGCATGGACACGCTGTCATCGGGCAGGCACGCCTCCAGCAGCAGGTCGACCACCCGACGGCGGCATTCCTCGCCTTCCAGGCCGTCAGCCACCTGAGCCACCTTCTCGGCGCGGGCGATCCACAGCTCGATGTTGTAGCAGCCCGCCTCGTACAAGAGGTCGGTCACGGAATCGAAGTAGTAGCCCACCGAAGACGAGGCGGCGCCGGCCCATTCGGCCACCTTTCGGTAGGTAACCGCCTCCGGGCCGCGCTCGCGCAGCAGAGCCGCCGCGGCCAACACCAGCGACGTGCGGGTGATTTGGGCCTTCAGGGACTTGGGTTTGGCCAATGGTTTGGTCATGGCGATCTCTTTTCAAGTGATTGGCGTTTGTGCGACTTTAACAGAAATGCACTACGATTGTAAGCCCTGATAGGGCTTATTTTTCGCAAAACCTGAAGCAAACTCCTACATCGGAGCTGGTTGTGCAGCTGAACAAGAAGGGGAACTCTGTTGACACCACATAAATCTCCGCTCCCCTGTGGACCGGGGAAATTCCCCAACCATCCCGTCCGGTCACGCAGCCATCAGCTCCCATCCTGGGGCCCGCAGACGGCGCGGCAGCCCATTGCCGCGAGCCATCTGGACGAACGCCCAAAGAAAATGCGCCCGAGCGGCCCTCCCCAACCGCCCGGGCGCACGAAGCCGACGACACGGCGTTCCGCGCAACGTCCCCTGTCGCGCAGCGCCTTCTACTCGATGTCCGTCAACTTCTTCTTGGAGTTGTCGTGGGTCATGCACATGGCGATGAGCGCCACCACGGAGATGGCCACCATGTACCACGCCGGCGCGATGGGATTGCCCGTCGCCTGGATCAGCGCGATGGAGATGAACGACGCCGAGCCGCCGAAGATGGCGTTGGCGAAGTTGAAGCTCAGCGCGAAGCCGGAATAGCGCACCTCGGTGGGGAACGTCTCGGACAGATAGCTCGAGAGCGTGCCGTCGTTGATGGTGAGCAGCAGGCACATGAACAGCTCAGCGATGAGGATGACCGCGAAGTTCATCGTGTTCAGCAGATAGAATGCCGGCACCGTGAAGATCACGAAGCCCACCGACGCGATGATGAGCATCTTCTTACGGCCGAAGTGATCGGAGATCTTACCGGAGAAGAAGATGAACGCCACATAGGCCACGAGGCAGATCGTGGTGATGAGCGACGACTGGCCCGCGTCGTAGCCCACGGTGTCCTGCAAGTAATTCGGCAGGTAGGTGAGCACGGCGTAGAAGCCCACGGCGTTCAGCATGCAGGCGCCGAAGGAGATGATGAGCGGGCGCAGGTACTTGGTCAGCAGCAGCTTGATGGGCTCGTCATCGGACTCGCCCTTGGCCTCCAGCTTCTCCTGCATCTCCTGGTACACCGGCGAATCGGACACGCGGGTACGGATGTAGTGCGTGATGATGCCGAGCGGACCGGCCAGCAAGAACGGAATGCGCCAGCCCCACTCGGTCACGAAGGCCGAGTCGTGGCCGAAGTTCACGAACATGAGCGTGGCCAGGGTAGAGCCCACGAGCAGGCCCACGGCCGTGGAGGCCGGCACGAGCGAGCAGTACAGGCCGCGATGGTTGGCCGGGGCGTACTCGGCCAAGAACGTGGCGGCGCCGGCGTACTCGCCGGAAGCGGAGAAGGACTGCACCATGCGCAGGCACAGCAGCAGAATGGGGGCCAGAATGCCCACGGCCTCGTAGGTCGGCAGCAAGCCGATGACGAAGGTGGCGGCCGACATCATGAGGATGGACGTGGCCAGGGCCCACTTGCGGCCCTTCTTATCACCCATGTGACCCCAGAAGAACGCGCCCACCGGACGCATGAGGAACGACAGCGCGAACACGCCGAACGTCTCCAGCAAGGCCACCGTGGGATCGCCCGGAGGCATCAGCACGAGCGCGATAACCGTCGCGAAATACGAGTAGGAAGCATAGTCGAACCACTCGATGAAGTTACCGAGGAAGGAGGAGACGGCCACCCGTCGCAGTGTCGCGTGCTCGTCCTCCTCGCTGTGGATCGTGGCCACTGTGTCGCTAGATGCCATGGAAATCACCCAGATCCTTTCCGAACCCCTTTTTGCTTTGTGTTTTCCGCATATGGGAAACACCCCCTTTAGAGATAGTGAAGGTCCGGCATCCGTGATTCACAGATACGCGGACCTCCTTTCCTTGTGCGAGCCAGCACTACCCCGGAGGGCCTTGTTCCTGTGCCAGCCAGCACACATTCCGCACGCTTGGGGCCGTGCGCGCCCTGAGTGCCCGAGGGGCCGCGCAGCCACGCCGCACGGCCCCTCGGTTAGATCCTAGTAGTCGCCCAGGTAATCCACTTGGGCCTTACTGGCACGCAGCACGAACGCCTTCTCAGCCTTCTTGCCGCCAGCGGCCAGCTTGCCGAGCACCACGCGCTTCAGGCGAGGGTACTCGTTCATGCCGTACCACGCGAACGCGGTACCGCCGGTGTAGCACTCCACGATGCTGTGCACGGGAAGCGAGGCATCGCGCTCGGCGTCGAGCTTGATGTACTCGGCGATCTCGTCGGCGCACACGTCGCGGATCACTTCCACGCTGATCTCCAGATCGCGGGCCAGCTGCTTGAGCTGGTACTCGAC
>NZ_JBQIIT010000031.1:0-21246 GCF_056795635.1 Adlercreutzia sp.
TCGCGGCGGTGCTGGCCGTGGTCATCATCGTGGCCTGCGTGTCGCTCATCTACAACGCCTTCGCCATTTCCGTGGCCGAGCGCACCGGCCAGTTCGGGCTTCTGGCCTCGGTGGGGGCCTCGCGGCGGCAGCTGCGTCGGGCCGTGGCGCTGGAGGCGTTTATCGTGGCGGCCATCGGCGTGCCGCTGGGGCTTGCGGTGGGCATCGGCGGCTGTGCGGCGACGTTTGCGGCCCTCGGTCCGTCGCTGGCCACGATCTTCGGGGCGGCCGAGGTGGGCTTCAACCTGTCAGTGGCGCCGTGGGCTCTGGCGGTAGCGGCCGGCCTCACGGCGGCCACGGTGCTGTTCAGCGTGTTCGTGCCCGCTTGGCGAGCGAGTCGGGTGAACGTCATCGATGCGCTGCGCGGCAACCAATCGGCCCGGGCCTCCAAGCGCGGTGCGGCGCGAGCGGCGCGGGCGGCCAACCCGGCCAAGCTGTGGCGTGGCCGCGGCATCGCCGGGCGCGTGTTCGGTGTGGGCGGTCTTCTGGCGCGCATCAACGAGAAGCGCGGCGCCTCGAAGGGCATGGCCGCCTCGGTGTCGCTGGCCCTGGCCATCGTGCTGCTCATGACGGCCGGATCGTTGTCCACGTTTTTGGGGACGCTGACGAAGGTGGCCGGCGGCCCGGCTGATGCGGGCGACGTGGGTGTGGTGGCGATGTTCGCGGGCGATACGACGTCGAGCGGGGATGGGGCCGAGGGTGCGGATGCGGCTGGCAATGCGATCGGAGCCGAGGGCGCGGATGCTGGCGCTGCTGGTGCGAACCCGGCCGCCTCGGCCGATAACGAGCCCCTCACCTTGGAGGCCGTGGTCGCGGCCCGCGACGCCCGCTTTGCCGAAGAGGTTGCGGTCTACGGAAAGGCCTGGGAGGTGTTGAAGACGACGCCGGATGCCGAGCCGGTGGGCTGGCGTCTGGATGGGGGCGTGCCCCTTATCGTGCCCGAGGCTATGGTCGGCGATGCCTTCAAGGCCGATGGGGCCCTGCACGGGGGACGGATGGCCGACGGCTCCTTTGCCGTGATGGGATCGGTGGTGTACTTGGAAGATGCTGCGTTCGACCGCTGCGTTGCCGATGCGGGGCTGAACCCCGCCGACTTCCACGACCCGGCTACGCCCCGGGCCCTGGGAGTGGGGAAGGCCTATGGGAACAACGGCGCTGTGTACGAGCTACTCGACGTGCTCACGGCTACGGGCACGGTGCAGGCGCTGACAGCCGGCCTCTACGAGGGCGAGGCCGTGTCCGGGTTCGCCGTGGCCTATGAGTCAGACGGCGCGAACGGAGGGGGCTTCGAGTTCGTGCCCTACGTGTTCGAGGCTGATGGGGCTGACGGCGGCATGACGAGCAACCTCGATCCGGCCGATGTGGAGACGGCCACGACCCCCGTGGAGGTTGTCGCGGTGCTGGACGAGGCTCCCGAGCTGGTGGGCATGTACGGGGAATCGGTGCAGCTCATTGTGCCGATGTCCCTGGCGGCCACCCACAGCCTCGGTATCGTCGACCCCACCTTCCGCGCCTCCTTCGACGCACCGGAGGGCCGTTCGGGCGAGGTGGGAGACGATCTGGTAGACGCGGCGGGCACCTTCTTCCACGACGAGGCACCCTTCGAGGTGGCGTTCCTCGCCATGAACGACTATGCGGGCGATGCTGCCAGCAACCAGACGCTGGCCATGGTCGTCAACGTGTTCTGTCTGCTGTTCACGGTGATCCTGGCGCTCATCGCCATGGCCAACGTGTTCAACACGGTGACCAACGGGCTCATCCTGCGCCGCCGCGAGTTCGCCGTCATGCGGTCGGTGGGGCTTTCCAACCGCCAGTTCCGCGCTATGATCGTGGACGAGTGCGTGGCTTGGTGCGCCCGAGGCCTCGTGCCGGGTGTGCTGCTATCGCTTGCGGTGTCCTGGCTGCTGTGGTCGGCGGTGTCCGGCTCGCTGTCGGGCCTTCCCTTCGCGGTGCCCTGGGCCTATGTGGCCCTGGCCTTCGCCATGACCGCGGTGGCCGTGGGCATCTCGGTGGCCTACGGCATGCACCGCTGCAAGGCCGATAACGTCGTAGAGGCCCTGCGCATGGACAGCGTGTAAGGGCGCCGGCTATGCGGGCGGCAGCTGGGAGCGTGCCGCCCGCGCCTATGCCGCTTCCGTTCCCTTTGCCGCCTTCAGGCCGCCCTTGCGGTAGCCGTAGCGGCCGGAAAGGGCGATCATGAACGTGGCCGCTACCAGGCACGTGAGCGCGTCGCCCACCGTCACCGACAGCCAGATGCCGTCGATGCCGAATAGCATCGGCAGCACGATGACGGCCGCCACCTGGAAGACCAGGGTGCGCAGGAACGAGATGAGCGCCGAGACCAGGCCGTTGTTGAGCGCCGTGAAGAAGGCCGAGGCGTACATGGCAAATCCCATGAACAGGAAGCACAGGGCATAGAGCTTGTAGGCGCTTACCGTCAGCTCCAGCAGGGCCGCATCGTAGCTGACGAAGATGGCCGACAGCGGTGCCGCGAGGGATTGGCCGAGCAGGAACATGACTACGCTGGCCACGGCGATGAGCCCCAGGCTCTTCCACAGAAGCGACCGCATCTCGGTGTGGTTCTGGGCCCCGTACTGGAAGCTCATGAGGGGCGAGGTGCCCACGGCGTAGCCCATGAACACCGCCGAGAAGATCATGACCGTGTACATGATGACGCCGTAGGCCGCCACGCCGTCCTCGCCGATGAAGCGCAGGAGCTGCCAGTTGTACAGGATGCCCACAAGGCTCATGGCGATGTTGGTGACCATCTCCGACGAGCCGTTCAGGCATGCTTTGCCGATAACGGGCCAGCGCAGGTGCGGCCGCACGAAGTACAGGTGGGTCGACCGCTTGCGGGCGAAGTACACAAGGGGGATGCCGCCGCCGATGAGCTCGCCGATGTTGGTGGCCAGGGCCGCGCCCACGAGTCCCCAGCCGAACACGCCCACGAACAGGAAGTCCAAAAGGATGTTCGTCACGCCGGCCACCACAATGACAAAGAAGCCGTACTTGGGCTTGCCCGCCGTGACGAAGAAGCTCTGGAAGGCGTACTGCAGTATGAAGAAGGGCAGCGAGATCATCATCATGCGGCCGTAGAGGGTGGCGTCAGCGGCCATCTGGCCCGTGGCGCCCAGGAAGGCGGCCGTGGGCTCCATGAAGAACCAGCCGCCGATGGCCAGCACCGAGCCGACGACGAAGGCGAAGCCGACGAGCAGCGAGAAATGGCGCCGGGCGCGGCCGCGGTTGCCCTCGCCGAGCGTCTTGGCCACCAGAGCGCTGCCGCCCGTGCCCACCATCATGCCCACCGAGGCCAAGATCATCACGGCGGGGAGAATGAGGTTCACGGCAGCCAGAGCCGTCTTGCCCGCGTAATTCGACACGAAGAAGCCGTCCACGATGGTGTAGCAGGACGTGAAGATCATCATGGCGATGGTGGGCAGCGTGAACCGTATAAGGGCACTGGTAGAGAAATGTTTGGACATATCCACTGACATGGGAAAACCTTTCAGATGAAACGGGAAGGGGAGGGGCTGGGCGCGGGTGATGGGGTCGGCGGTTTTGCCGGGGGTGCCGAGTTGCCGACGCGGGTGCCGCAGCGGGGAGATCGTCGGAGTTGACGATTCGCCGGGCGCAGGGCTGCCAGCGAGGGGCGTTGGCGATGGGCTCGCGCCGCTAACGGAAGGTGAGGGCGGCCAGCTTCCCATCGAGGGCGGTGATGTAGCGCTCCATGGCCGCGGTCAGCTGGCGCTGCTCTTCGGCGGAGAAAATGTCCACGGCCTCGCATTCCGCAGCCAGCACGGCGCGGATGTGGCCCTCGTACTCGGCCCGGCCGCGCTCGGTGAGGTAGACGCCCGTGGTGCGGGGCGTGTCGCCGCGCAGAGCCACCAAATCGTTGGCCACGAGGCGCTTGATGGAGGAGTGCACCGTCTGCTTGGATGAGAACCCGCGCTCGCACAGCTGCTTCTGGGTGAGGCCGTCCTCTTCCACGAGCGCGTACAAGATGTCGAAGGCGCAGTCGGCCAGGCCCATGCGCCAGGCGGTCTGGCGGTACAGCTCGTCGGCACGCCGGTAGAAGTCGTCGATGGCGCGGATGGTCTCCAGGGTTTGCGGATGCGCGGCGGCGTTCGCCGCGGTGGCTGCGGCGAGATCTGCGGTCGGGATGGTCTGTGCGATTGGCGCGGCGCTTGCCGCAGTGCGTGCGGTGCTCATGATTCCTCGGTAGCTCGTTGCTGTCTGGTCTGATTTCGGACTATTGAGGCGATAGTATAGTCCGAAATCAGACCAATGGGAGGAATTCACAGGGAATACAAGACGGCCCCTCGGGAAGAGGGGCCGCAACAGGGAGGAACGTCGGGCGATCTGGCGCCAGCGGTCGCTCCAATGGAGGCGCGGGGCCTTTAGAACGCGCGCTGCTCGTAGAGCTTGGCGGCGACAAGGGCGCTTGCGCCGTAGATGACGACCGCGGCTGCCACCGCGAGCGCGGCGGCCACGAGGTAGTTGCTGCCGGTGTCCAGCCACTGCGCGAAATCGGCCAGGGCGCCGGTGGGCTGGATGCCGTCGCCGAAGAAGCCCGCGCCCAGGGCCAGGAAGATCACGACCACGGCGGGCACGATGCGCGTGGTCTTGGTCATGCCGAAGCGCATGATGAGGGGCAGCGCCACAGCCATGCCCACCATGACGCTGCATACGCCGCCAACGACGCCGCCGATGATGGCGGCCGGCGAGTTATCGCCCGGCGTGAGCCTCGTGGGAATGACGGGGGCCGGTAGCAGGTTCAGCACGGCCAGGGCGGCGAAGGACAGGGTGAGGGCGAAGGCGATGGCACCCAGGGCGATGATTCCCAAGGTGGCGTAGCGGCCGAACACCACCTGGCGCCGCGTGAGGGGCAGGGTGAGGCGGAAGCGCTCCCATCCGCCCTGCTCGTCGGCGGCGGCGAGCGAGAACAGCAGCATGAACGGCGTCATGGCGGCCACGGCGGCACCTCCGCTCACGATCGATCCCGTGGCATAGCCCATGAACAGGGCGACGACGGTGCAGATGCCGGCCAGCTGGACGAGTGTGGGCCGCAGGATAGCGAAGTCGGAAACGATCATGGTCTTCATCGGGATTCCCCCTTCAGGGTCAGGGTCATGTAGTCTTCGATGGTGGCCTTGTCCACGGGGATATCGGGAAAGGCGCGCCCGAAGGCGAAACGGTCGGGCACGAGCAGGTCGCAGCCGTAGTCGTGGCGCAGGATGCGGGCTGTGCCCGTGGCGAAGAAGCCGGCTTCCAACACGGCCGTCACGTCGGCGGCGCGGCAGCGGGCCACGCCGGCCTCGTCGGTGAGGGCGTCCTTCGGGGCCGCGAACATGATGCGGCCCTTGTCGACGCAGACGATCTCGTCGGCGATCTTCTCCAGGTCGGAGGTGATGTGGGTGGACATGAGGATGCCGTGCTCGCCGGTGGCCATGAAGTCGCGCAGGATATCGAGCACCTCGTCGCGGGCGATGGGATCGAGCCCTGCCGTGGCCTCGTCCAGCACGAGCAGCTCGGGGTGGTGGGCCAAGGCGAAGGCGAGGCTCAGCTTCATGCCCATGCCGCGGGACAGGTCGCTCACCTTCTTCTGGGGCGCCAGTTGGAAGCGGGCCGCAAGCTCGCTCCAGCGCACATCGTCCCAGGTGGCATAAGCGGCGCGCCCGATGGTGGCGACGTCGCTCACGCGGCAGGTACCGGGGAAGGCGCAGGTGTCCAGCACCACGCCGATACGGGCCTTGCATGCATCCAGAGCGGCGCTGTCCGGGGCGACGGTTTGGCCGAAAAGGCGCACCGTGCCCTCGTCGGCGGCGATGAGCCCCAAGGCCGCCTTCAGGGTGGTGGTCTTGCCGGCGCCGTTGGAGCCGATAAATCCCACCACGGTGCCCGGTTCCACGGCCAGGTTGATGCCAGCGAGGGCGAAGTCGCCGTAGCGCTTGCCCAAGTTCTCTATGTCGATGAGGTAGGTCATGGTGTCTCCTTGCGCGGGGCCGCTTGCGCCCCGCGGGCTAGTCTTCTTCCAGCAGCAGGTCCAGCATGGCGTGCAGGTCGGCGGGGCCGATGCCAGCCGCGGCCGCCTCGGCCACGGCGCGGGTGAGATGCCCTTCCACCTGGCGCAGGCGCTCTTCGCGCAACAGCTCCAGGTTGCCGCCGGCCACGAAGGAGCCCTTGCCCTGCACCGTGTCGATGAAGCCCGCCTCCTCCAGCTCGGCATAGGCCCGCTTGGTGGTGATGACGCTGATGCGCAAGTCGTTGGCCAGGGCGCGGATGGAGGGAAGGGGGGCGCCCTCGGCCAGCTCGCCGGCCATGATGGCTCCCTTGATCTGGCGCGCGATCTGCTCGTAGATGGGCTCGCTGCTTCCGTTCGCTATGATGATGTCCAAAGGTCCTCTTTCGCGGGGCGCTTGCTTGCGGTGCGTCGTTCTGCCGCCGCGGTGCGGCTTTTGCGGCTCGTTCCCGGGGAGCGGGTGCGGCTTGGTTGACGCGAGCGAGCTTGCGGCCCTCGGTCGGCCCTCCCCGCTGTCGGCGTCCCTTCACCGGGGAGGGCGTGAATAGTGTATATACCCTACAAGCACAGTATATACACACCTATACACACCCGTCAAGGGGGTTGCTGCCAGTCTTGTCGCAAAAGACCGAGCGCTACGCGCCGCATGGCATGGCGACTTGCATCGTGTGGGCTGATCGCTGTCGCGCCGTCGAGGGGCGGCCTTTTTCGTTGACAGGGGCGGTAAACTTCGCCATACTGGGCGGTGGGTTTGGGGACGATGATTTGTGGAAGGAACCATCATGGCCGCAACGATTCGACCCTCTTTGATTCTGAATATGGATGTGGACGAGCGTCAGTACTCCGACGATCTGGTGGCGGAGATCAAGCGCTCTTATTCTTACGTGGCGCCCAGCGTGGTGGCCGCGGTTTCCGCTGCGGGCGACGAGCCCATCGAAAACACCATCCGCCTCGTGGTGCGCATGCATTGCCCCTATTGGGATGCGAATGACGAGGCCTCCCAGGAGCAGTGGGCCGTCGGCGCTGAAGCTGCCGCTGCGCCGCTCGTGTTCGCGCCGGAATTTACCGTCGAGCGCGGGTGCTGGGGCATCGAGTATGCCGACGGCACTGAGCGCCTCTTCGACAGCGCTGCCGAGGCCTTCCTCGCATAAGTTCTTACGAATGCCGGCGTCGAACGAGGGCGCGGGCATCGTCCTGTTCTGTCATCAACCGACCCGAGGGGGATACCGTGGACAACATTCTGGGATTATTCGAGAAGCTGGAGAGCCAGAGCCTGCGCGTGCAGCCGAACCGCTGCGTGGTGGTGCGCAACCGCAACGCCACGTGCCGCCGCTGTGCTGCGGCATGCCCGACCGGCGCCATTGCCGTGGAGGGAAACGATCTTGCGATCGCGCCCGAGCAGTGCGTGGGCTGCGGCACCTGCGCCACGGTGTGTCCCACAGCGGCCCTGGAGGCCCAGAAGCCCGACGATAAGGAACTGCTGAAGGCCGCGGTGGCCGCCATGCAGGCCAACGACGGCGTGGCGGTTATCATCGACGAGGCCATGCAGGCCGCCGCCGAGGGTCGCTGCGATCCGGCGAAGGTGACCGTGGTGAAGCACCTGGGACGGGTGGACGAGAGCCTCGTCGCGGTGCTGGCCGCGGGCGGGGCCTCCTCCATCGTGCTGGTGGCGGGCCCGACGGTCGTCGAGGGGGCCGCGGCTGGCGCCGAGGAGGCCATGGCCGACGAGACGGCCCGGCGCGTGCGCAATACGGCGGCGCTGCTGCTGGAAACCTGGGGGAGCGACGCTGCGGTGAAGTTGACGGGCAAACTGCCCCGCTCGGTGCGGCTAACCGAGCCCGCTGAGTTCGACACGGGCCGTCGCGGCTTCTTCTCCGCCATGCGCGACGAGGCCCGGGCCGCTGCTACCATCACGGCCGAGCACGTGGTGCGCGAGAAGCTGGGCATGGAAGAGCCCGAGGAGCCCGTGTTCGTGAAGGTGAGCGACGACGGCACCCTGCCCCATTTCCTTCCCGAGCGCCGGGGCCGCCTGCTTCTGGCCCTCAGCAATATGGGGGAACCGGCCGATGTGATGATCGACACGCCCCTGTTCGGCCACGTCATCATCGATGGCGAGCGGTGCACCTCCTGCCAGATGTGCGCCACGTTCTGTCCCACCGAGGCCATCCGCAAGTTCGGCGACGGCGCCACGGCCGCCGAGACCGGCAAGCCCTTCGGCATCGACCATTACACGGGCCGCTGTGTGCAGTGCCATTGCTGCGAGGACATCTGCCCCACGGGCGCGCTGACGCTTTCGACCGACGTGTTCGCCACGGACGTGACCAAGCGCGGCCGCTCGGAGCGCATTCCCATGAAGCCCCGCAAGCGCAAGGTGAACGACCCGAAGTCCATCGTGAACGCCATGAGCGACCTCCTCGGCGTCCCCAACGTCTACGAACGGTAGGGAAGGGGCCTGCGAAAATATTGAACGCAATTCCAAATTGTCACAGGTTGTTATAGGTACTGCGAACATCTCCTCCGGCCTTCCATGGATTCGAAGAGGAGAGGGGTGAGGCTGGCATCGACGCGAGTCCTCTGGTGACAAAAACCGGGTCTCTCGTGCACGTTTTTCGACTTATACAGGCATTCGGGGGCGCGGAGCATGCTGGCATGGAGGGAAAGGCGTTCTGCAGCTATCGCCTGACCAGGGGAAATGCGGCAAGGAATGGGCGGCTGCGTTCGGGGCTCTGGTTTTCCCGATTGGAAATGTCTGTATAAGTCCAAAAACCTGCACGAGAAGGTCCTTTTCTGTCACGGAGCCGCGTTTGGGAAAGAGGAAGCTGAAGAGTGCGAGGAGGTCGGAATTGAAATAAGGCGATCGAAGATCAGCCCTTGTTTCAAAAACTCTGGACTTACTGAAATAAGGGCCTCAAAAATGGAAATCACCCCGACGTTCGCGGCTGCGTCTTTGCCGCCACCAGCTATCTCGCCATCCTGCGCGAAGAAATCGCAAAGACATGGTGAAAGCCCCACAAGGGGAACAGCGCTTTGTGCGTTGCATTCTCGGAAAAGTGTATGCGCATTGCGTTTTTTGCCTTATGCGGTCTTTTGCCTAAGCGGGATTTCCTCATGAGCGGCGCGATCCGCGGATAGCCCGGGGAGGGAAAGGGGCTTCTGCGGATCGCGCGTAACGGGAATGGCGCTGGGGGAAGGATGAGCGCTATGCGAGGGTTGCGGCATTCTGGCCGGCGAAGCGGCCCAGGCTGAGGGCGATGCCGTGGCTGATGCCCGGGGCGGTCATCGGATACTCGGCTCCGAATCGGCCGCCTTGGTTGTTGCCAGCGACGTAAAGGCCGGCGACGGGATTGCCTTCGGCGTCCAGAGCGCGGCAATAGTCGTCGCAGGCAATGCCGCCCATGAGCACGAGCATGTTGCCGGGATGTCCCTCGTACACGTAATAGGGAGGTTCGATGGCGGTCATCTTGGTGATGTCCTTGCCGAAGTCTTCGTCAACGCCCTTGGCGACCAACTCGTTGTAACGGTCGATGGTGGCCTTCAGGGCCTCGGGGTCGCACCCTACGATGGCAGCAGCCTCTTCGACGGTGGCGGAAGGCTCTGGTTTCACGGCATCGGGGCCGGGTTGCAGCACCTTGGGGCCTTGGGCGTCACCGGTCACGCAGTAGGCGACTTCGCCCGGGCAGCGCATGATGACGTTGCTCAGCGATTGAGCGCCCAAATCCTCGTTGATGAAGCGCGTGCCGTCGCGACGGACGAGCAGCAAATCTGCTACGTCGGAGAGGTGGCTCATAGGCGCCATAGGAGTCTTCTCCATGGCGGCGCCAGCCCAAAGGGCCATCTGATGTCCCTCGCCGATATTGCATATGTCGCCGTTAGCGTCCATGCAGTTGTAGGTGCAGTTCAGGTTGGCCGCTTGGGGTGCGTAGTACTCCACCATTTCCTGGTTATTGCCGAAGTCTCCGCAAGAGAGTACCACGGCCTTGGCGTTCACTCGGATGTAGTCCCCGTCGACATTCTGCGCGATGACGGCAACTACCCGATCGCCGTCCTTCACGAGCTGGCGTCCCCAAGTGGCGTACAGAAATTCGCCGCCTTGGGACTCGATGTGCTCCTGGAAGCTCTTCATGGGGTAGTAGAAGCCTGCGTCGTCGGGGAAGGATGTGTCGAAATTGACGCTCATGGCCGTAGGATAGGCGGGATAGCGACCCTCTAGGTTGGCTGTGGCTTTGGGCATAAGGTACACATTGCCGCTCAGTCCGCCTTCTGGCACCATGGCGCCTGGCTCGAGAACCTCCACGTTCTGACAAAGCTCGAGAAACCATTCGACGTCGGCGCCGGAGTGATCGACCCAGTGCTTGAGAAAGCTCTGATTTGCCATCTGCAGGGTGTCCTGCATGTAGCGATTGATGAGTGCGGCGGTGTCGAAAGTGGGGTAGCCGGCCTGCTGCTGATAAATGCTGTTGACCGCACCTAGTTGCGAACCCATCGTTCCTCGGCAGTTGAAACGCTCCGATTTCTCGATGATAACGACTTTAGCGCCCTCGTCGGTGGCGGCTCTCGCGGCGGCCATGCCCGCAATACCGCAGCCGACGATTACCACATCTGCATCTTTGGTTGTCGTGATATCGGCATCGGCAATCGGTTCGGGAGCATTGAGAAAGCTGGGGTTTGAAGAAGTTGATGCCAGGTCGGATGCAGGTGCTTTTTCAGCGGCGGCTTGGCTTGCGGTGCTGGGTGCGCAGCCCGCGAGGCCAAGTGCGGCTATGGTGCTACCAGCAAGCGCGCTTCCTAGAAACGCACGACGCGATAATCCTTTGTTCTTCATGGGAACCTCCCTGATTCGTTGCGCTCTCCTCCGTTGGAGCGGTGTGCTTCGCATGATAGGAGCCGCACGTCCAGACGCTGCCATCCTTTGGGAGTGAAAATGACCCTGAAAACCTATCGATCATTTGTCACCCAAAAAGAAGTAATGGGCGCTCAGAGGCCCTTTTGCTGGAAAGACTCGGGTATACTGGCGCTACTGGACAAGGTGACGCGCGATAATGGAGGTGAGTGGTGAAGACGCAGGGAAGAGCCGCTGCGAGCACGCTATTCGTTATCGGGCTGGGGATGCTGTGGGCCGCAGGGTTCGCGCCGTCGCTCGCCACAGTTGTGGGGGAGGGGATCTCGTCGCTCGTCGTCCCGATTCTTTCTGGTGCGACGGTGGCGGCGTTGGGGGTCGCGCAATGTTGTGGAGCTGCGCTCGAGCGAGGCCCAAAGCTCGCGCTCGCGGCGGCGGTCGCTCTTGCCGGGTGCGCCGCAGTTGGCTTCTGGCCGGCCGCGTCAGGTGGCCTCGTCTATGCGCGGCCGATTCTGAACGGCCTGCTGTTCTTCTGCTGGCTGGTTGCGTTCTTGCGCTTTCGGGACGGCATCGCCGACTGCGCGGTTCCGCTCGGGCTCCTCCTCGGAAGCGCGCTCGCACTTGTCTTCGCGGGCCCGCTCTCCGCCGGGGCGCCGACGCGCATGGCCTTCCTCGGTGCATCATGCGCGGTCTTTCTCGTTCTGTGGTTCGCGTGCGCCGACGAGGGAGACGGGAAAGGGGCGTCTGTTTCGAATGCGAGGGCCGCGCAGCGTCGTCTGTCCGTCCGCTCGGTGCTGCTACGCTACGCGGTTTTGGCTGCCGGATCCGTGGCTCTGGCATTTGTCTTCGGCGTGATGACCGACTTGCATGGATGGATGGCCAGCGAGCAAGCTGCCTGCACGATCCAGGTTGCCAATGGCATTGCTGCCGCATTCATGGCTGTCGTGTTCGCCTTGCATCGCCGTCCTTTCCGCGTTGATGCGGCATTGACGATGGCCCTGCCCCTGTTCGCGCTGGCGCTTCTCTCGGGGCCGGCGGAAGCGGGTGATGTGTCGTTCTCGCGTCTCGCCATTATGGTGGGCTATCTTTTGTTTTTCATAACCTCGTGGATACTCGTCAGACGCGATGCTCCGCCGTTTCGCACCTACTCGATACCTGTGCTCGCCTGGACGGTGGGAACGCTGCTCGCCTTCTCGCAGATCGGGCGCTTGGTCGCCGGCGCGGCAATTGGGTCGGGCGTCCTAACCTCGGAAGCGCTCTCTGCCATCTCGCTCGGGTTGTTTTGGGTGCTTGCGCTTATCGCGATCGCCGCATATTGGCTGGCCCGCAGCCGGGCCGTTGAGCGCGATCTTGCGATGCTGGAAGCGCAAGAGGGCGCTGACAGAGGGAAAGACGGAGGTGCTTCTCGCGACGATGAAAGTGGTGCGAGCGACGAGGAAGGCTCTGCGCTGGACGAGCTCGGCGAGGACAAAGGCGCGATACGGCATGCGGAGGGGCGGCCGCGGGGCGAGTCTTTCGCGGAGGCGGAGGCGTCTCGCAAGCCGGACGTTGTCTTCATTGACACCGTGTCCCATCGGGCAAAACGCTTGGCGCAGCAGATCGGGCTTTCGGCCCGTGAACTCGAAGTGCTTGAGGAATTCGCTCGGGGCCGGTCGGCGGCATCTATTGCTGAAAAACTGTTCATTTCCACCAATACGGTGAAGACACACTTGCGTCGGATTTACGAGAAGGCCGGCATCCACTCCCGCCGCGAGCTTCTTGACATGATGGAGGAGGCCTAGTTTCATTCTTTTCGGGCGACGCGGCATGCCGCCCCTCACGAAGTTCACCTTTTTTGCATGACAGCGCAAAAAGGCATCGTTCCTAGAATGCGCCATGAGGGCTCCTCGAGGGGAGCTACGTGCTAGGAGAAAGGCGAACCGAGATGGAAAACGGATTGTCGAGACGTGCCTTCTTAGGGGGAGCTGCCTTTGCGGGCATTGCCGGCATGGGCGCGCTGTCTGCTTGCGCGCCTCAGCATCGCGGAGGAGGGGCTTTTTCGCAAGCCGACGGGAGCGAGGCGGACATCGCGAGGGCCAGCTGGCGAGATGCCCCGACTGAGATAGGCGATGACGAGATCGTGGAAACGCGGGACTGCGAAGTTCTCGTGATCGGTCTAGGGCATGCGGGATGCTGCGCCATGAAGGCAGCCGTTGAGGCCGGCGCCGAAGTATGTGCCATGCAGGAGACCTCGGAAGACGCTCTTCTATTCAAAGGCCATTCTTACGGGCATATAAATTCCGAGTTCCTCAAAAGCCGCGGTGTTCCCGAGGTGGACGTGGCGGAGTTTTTCAATGATTGGCAGGTTCGTTCGAACAACCGCTCGAATCCTGGTCTCATCATGCGCTACATTACGCACGTGGGAGAAACATTCGACTGGCTTATCGAGGGGTTGACCGACGAGGAGAAGCAAAGCATCTACATTTGCTATCTCATGGAAGGCATTCCTTTCAAAAGAGAGTTTTCGGGCGTGAAAACATGGATCGGAACGGCTCGTTTGACCACCGAGCTAGTGGAGAAGATGTACCGAGGCATCATCGGCGAGGCCGTAGCAAGCGGTGCCGAAGTGCTGTGGGAGACGAAGGGGTGCCAGCTCGTAACGGATGAGACCGGGAAAGTGGTTGGTGCTATCGGCCTTGGCCCCAACGGCTATGTGAAAGTGAACGCCTCGAAGGGGGTTATACTCACGACAGGTGGCTTTGGCTCTAACGAGGAAATGCGAGAAGATCTGCTGTACGAGATCAAAGAAAGCATGGGAGAGCAAGACCAGATTAGCTGCAATTTGGATTGTGATGGGTCGGGTATCCAGATGGGATATTGGGTCGGCGGACGATTGGATCCCTGCATGGGCACGATGGATGGAGCCTACTGGTATCCAACGGATAGCCCTATTGATCCCATAGGCGCCACCTCCTCCTTGTGGATGAATGCTGACGGCAAACGGTACTGCAACGAAGGCTTCGGCTCTACAGAGCTGCAAGCGATGCCGGGTGCGAAACAGCCCGACGGCGTTACTTGCTCCGTGTTTGACAGCAATGTGGAAGAACTCATCAAAGCTCAGGCTTTCGGCCATATGAGCTACGACTACGCCGAAAAAGGATTCGACGGGCTGCATGAGACGATGGAAAAAGCCTATGCGGGCGGCGAGCAGGGATCCGCTGATGGTGATGAGGCGAAGAATACGGCTGGTGCAGACAAGGCTCTTATGAGTCCTCCGACGTTGTATGCGGCAGATGATTACGAGACCCTTGGAAAGTACTTGGGGTACGCGGGTCAGTCGCTTGAGAATTTTGTTGCAACCATCGAGCGTTACAACGAGCTGTGCGAAAAAGGCCTCGATGAAGATTTTGGAAAAGACCCGAGTCTTTTGTTCCCCATTAAAACCCCGCCATTTTATGGCTTTGCCGGCACGAAGGCCCTGGGGGTGCTCATGGTGACCGTCGGGGGTCTCCTCGTGGACGAAAACGGCGCCGTGCTTGGTAAAGACTATCGGCCGATCCCGGGACTGTTTGCCGCAGGCAATGCGTCAGGAGGCCGGTTTGGCTGGCAGTACTCCACATCAATCGGTGGCGAAAGTCTCACGACGGCCAACACCTTGGGGCGCTTGACGGCTGAGTACGTGGCGTCTCTGTAGGGTTTCAATCTTCCAGCTGGATGAACTAGAGGAGCCCCGTGACCGTCATCGACTGCGGGGCTCGGAGAGTCGCCCCCTATGCTAGGGGACTCTCTTTTGTGGGCGAGTGCCCCTCTTGATCCTCGCCGAGAATAAGATCGAGCAGTTCCTGCCGTGAGTGAATGTTCATTTTCCGGTAGATATTGAGCCGGTGCGAATTCAACGTGCCCTTTGATATGAACAGCTTCTCGCTGATGTAGTTCGCGTCGCGCCCGTATGCGAGAAGGCACGCCACCTCCTTCTGGCGGGGCGACAGCTCGAAAAGATCAAACACCTCGTCGCAGCGGTCTTTGAAGGCGGCCTGGGGATCGACGGGGTTCTTAAGCAAGTCGAGTATGTTGCAGTGGGAGAAGAGCAGATTGGAAAGCGTGGTGAGCGCGATGGCGATAATGGCCGACAGCGTCACAGTTTGCGATTGGTCCTCTAAAATCCCGGGCAGGAAGGTGAACGCCACCAAGCTCCCGATGACGCCGGCGCCCGCTATGACGGACCGACCGAAGCCGAATACCTGGATGGGGGAGAAATGAAAGCGGTGGCACAGATCGCTCAAGATGATCCAGACAAGCAGTTCGAAGCAGGTGTAGCCCGATTTGACGAAAGCGGCGGGAACGAGACTCGACGTTCCGAACACAGGCAGAAGCAGCACTCCGACGAGTATGGCTATCAGCGCCGGTCGGAAGAGCGGCTCGATTTCGAACGTGCTGCTCCTCTTCGCGATGACGAGAAACACGGCGATGATGAACGTGGTCACTATGGCGATGGCAGTGCAGTATCCATCCGACAGCTCTCCCTGCATGGTGCTGGGCTGAATATCTCGCGTCAATCCGGCGATAAAGCCCAGAAGCGTGATGCCCGCTAGAAACTTCGCAAAGGCGATGCCCTCTTTCGCGAGAATCGGCTTGGCGAAGTCGCTTTCTTGGTGGGGATGGCGGGAATTCGCGAAGAGCCATCCCGACAAAAGCGGCATTGCCACGGCGAAGAGGTACTGGAAAAGGGGGGGAGGTGACCGAGATCAGCGCGTAAAGCGCCACGCCAAGAAAGAAGGCAATGCACGATTCCAGAACGGTTCGGTTCAGCGAGAGCTCCGAAAAGGAGATGCCCCAAGAGAGCAGGAGAAGCCCCGATCCGAATCCGGTAAGAACCGATGACGCCGCAAGGAAGAGGAGAGGGTGCGCTCCTTGGGATACGAAAAGAATGAGGGCGCTCCCCACGGCGGCCGCGCACGGTCCCACGAATTGGCCCACGGACGAGTGCAGCAGCGCCCAAGTGCGCTTGGGGCACAACGCGCTTATGGTCAAAGTCGCACAGAGGGTCAAGATGGATCCGATGTAGAGGCTATTCAGAAAAGACGGCTGCGGAGAGGTCGAGGTGTTGAAGAGGGCGATGCAGAAGAAGCAGACGTAGGCCCAAGCTCGGTTGCAGGCGAAGCCGAGCACTCGCGCGAGGGATTTGTCGTCGATTCTGATGTCGTTAAAAGCAATATTCACGATGCCCCTCGTCTCATTCCCTCTTCACGTGACCCATACAGCCTACAACGACGGGTTCGATCTGTGAATCATAAGCGCCTTATGATTCGATTTTCGGAATTGTGCGTTCCGTATCGATGGCCAAAAACACCTGTGGGCCCCACGCTTTTGGGCGAGCGTTGAATCGGAAGTGGAGAAACCGACAACGCGGCTCTTTCAGCAATCTCGAAGAGAGAGGAGAGGCCCATGGGCAAGAAGACGTCCATGACAAGACGCGCGTTCACCAAGCTCGCCGCTGCAACGGCGATTGCCGCCACGGTGAGCTTAGAGGGTGCGCAAGCGCTCGGGGCGACGGCGGGCGAGAAGACTGCCGTGCCGGAGGTCAAGCGGATACGCACGGCGTGTCGAGGCTGCGGCAAGATGGAATGCGGCGTATGGGTGACGGTGGAGAACGGTCGCGCGGTGAAAATCGAGGGTGATGAGTCGGCGTTCCAATCGCGAGGGAACTGCTGCACGAAGTCGCAGGCCTCGCTTGAGGCCGCTTACCATCCCGATCGCTTGCGCTACCCGATGAAGCGCACCAATCCGAAGACCGATGACGATCCAGGCTGGATGCGCATCACGTGGGACGAGGCGTTCAAGACGACGGTGGCGAAGGCGCAGGAGGTTCAGGAGCGCTATGGCGGATGCTCCATTGCGGGCATCACGGGCACCTCGCGCGTGTGGCCCATGGCAGGCACGGCAGGGTGGATTCGCATGTGGGGCTCGCCGAACGGCATTCAGGCTTGGCAGATTTGCAAGGGGCCTCGCCACTTCACGGGCAATCTCGTTTCCCAATTCGCGCACTCCTGGGTGGCGACGGTCGACCGGCCGCGGGTTTACACCGCGTGGGGCGGCTCCACTGAAATCTCGAACTACGACGACTCGTGCCGAACGAGCGTCGAGGCCTCCAACCAGGCGGATGTGCGGATCATCGTCGATCCCCGTGTGACCAATCTCGGCAAGGAGTCCGATTACCATTTGGCCCTGCGGCCCGGTACCGATGCCGCCATGGCCATGGGATGGGCGTATATCGTTGTCGACCATCAGCTTTACGACGACCTCTATGTCAAGAAATGGACCAACGCGCCGTTTCTGGTCGTCGAGGACATGGAGCCGTCCGGCTACGACACGGTTTCGACCAACGGCGACCCCTTCACGCTGAAGACGCGCCTGCTCAAAGCGAGCGATTTGGACGAGAACGGCAATCCCCACCATTACATGGTATGGGACGCCCTCGCGGATCGACTCACCTATTTCGATAGCGAAACAGGCCAATGGGAAGGCGAAAAGTGGGCGAAGCCGACGGAAGGGTTCACGCCCAATCAGAAGGTAGTCGAAGGGGTTTCCCAAGGTTGGTGTCCGAATCCGACGCCCTTCGATCCCGAAATCGACCCGGCGCTCTACGGGGAGTTCGAGGTTACGCTCAAGGACGGCTCGGTTCATAGCGCGCGCCCTGTTTGGGAATATTACGTCGAGTCGCTGGAAGATTACACGCCCGAGAAGACTGCCGAGATCACCGGCGTCGATGCGGAGCTCATCGAAGAGGCCTGCCTGGCATGGGCCACGCGCATCGATCCGACCACGGGATACGGCAATGGGGGAATTCGTTACATGCTGGCCGTCGAGCACAGCGGCCATGCGGTCCAGACGTGCCGCACCCTGGACATGCTCGCGCAACTGACGGGGAACATGGATACTCCGGCAGGACATCGCGGCGCGACGCGCGCGCCCGTTGAGGGCGGCCATGCGGGCTTCGGCTCCAATGCGCCCGGGTGCCCGCCTATGCCGGAGGAGAACCAGCTGAAGCGATTGGGAACCGATCGGTTCCCGTTGCTGCGCTGGTGGCGCTCGTGGGCCGATGCCAACAGTGTGTGGGAGGCCATGACGACGGGCGAGCCCTACCCGGTAGTCATGGCGATGAACTCCTCGGGTGATTTCATGTGTCAGGGCAATACCGCCTACAACTGGGAGGCACTGAGCAAGCTCGATTTCATCTTCGAGGCGAATTTGTGGCAGCCGCCCTCGGCCGGCATGGCGGACATTCTCGTTCCCGCGCAGCATTGGCTCGAGATCCCCAGCTGTCCCCGAGCGTCCCAAGGCTCGACGGGAGCCATGGGCGCGAACGTCAACTGCATCGAGCCTATCGGCGAGTCCATGTTCGATCCGATGATACTGGTGAACTTCCATAAATACGCCGGTATCCCCTATTGGCCGCAAAAGCCGGATTGTCCCTATCCCACGGAGAAGGACCTGCTCGACGACGGCGTTAAATTCTTCCGCGATTCGTGGGACGAGTATGTCGAGGAATTCCAGAACAACGGTTGGTGGGATGTGAAGACCGTGGAGCCCGAGCTGTGGGGAACCTATAGGCGCTATGAGACGGGCGCGCTGCGCTCGCGAAACTCCGGCGGTATTTTGGGTACCAAGGGCGATTTCAAACCCGGGTTCTACACTCCCACCATGAAAGTGGAGATTTGGTCAACGCTTATGGAGTCCTATCATCCCGGTGAGGGCTGGGAGCTTCCGTCTTACGCCGAGCCGCCCCATTCTCCCCTTTCCGATCCTGAAATGGCCCAGGAATACCCGCTCATCATCACGACGGGACGCCGCATTCCCGTGTACTTCCACTCGGAGCACCGCCAGCTGCCGTGGTGCCGCGAGCAGTGGCCCGTGCCCCGGGTGGAGATTCATCCCAAGACAGCTGCGGAATACGGTATCGAGCAGGGGGATTGGGTCTGGATTGAGACGCCCTTCGGAAAGATACGCCAGGTTGCGGATTTGTACATGGGCATCGATCCGGGAACGATCAACTGCGAGCATCAGTGGTGGTTCCCCGAGCTGAAGCAGGCGAGCAAGGGGCACGAGTTGTGCGCGGTCAACCATTTGGTCGACAGGAATGCCCAAGACCCCCATTGCGGCACGGGCAATGTGCGCGCCTATCTTGGGAAGATATACAAAGCGACTCCTGAGAACTCTCCTTTTGGCAATCCGGTTCCCTGCGGCAACGACGGCACCGAGATCATCACCTCTGCCGACGATCCGAGGCTCAAGGAGTGGGCGAGCGCGATTGATGCGATTGGCAGCGACACGGCAAAATGGGAGGAGTACGCAAGATGACGCAATATGCAATTGTCACCGACTTGAACAGGTGCGTGGGCTGCCTCGCCTGTGCGGTCGCGTGCAAGGTGGCGAACAATGTTCCCATCGGCAGCTTTTGGAACAAGGTGCTGAGAATCGGTCCCAACCCGTCAACAGAGGGTTCCGATTTTCCCAATGTGGATATGTATTTCCTGCCGATCCAATGCCAGCACTGCGAGAACCCGGCCTGCGTGGCGGTGTGCCCCACGGGCGCCTCGCACAAGCTTGAGGACGGCACCGTGCAGGTGGACAAGGAGAAGTGCATCGGCTGCCAGTTCTGCGCTATGAGCTGCCCCTACGGCGTGCGCTACCTCAACGAGGAGGAGCGCGTCGTGGAGAAGTGCACGCTCTGCGAGCAGAAGACCGCCCAAGGCGAGCTGCCGATGTGCGTCGATACCTGCGTGGGGCTTGCCCGCTGGTTCGGCGATATGGAGTCGGGTGATTACGCTCAGTTTTCCGGCCCGCTCGGGAAGAAGATGGGAGAGGTCGTCGACGAGTTCTCCGAGGAAGATGTCCATACGCTGCCCAATGTAGGCAACAACCCGTCTTTCCGCTACATCCTGCGCGATATGACCTGGCAGGGGGAGGAGTAACCATGGAACTGCAATGGCCCTTGATACTGTTCACCACCTTCGTGGCCTGGTCGGCCGGGCTGTTCGGCGCCCAGGGGGCGGCGGCGCTCGCCGGCGAGGGGAGGCGCGCCCAGATGCCGGCGCTTGTGGCATCGGCCGCGCTTCTGGTCGTGGGAGGCGTGGCGGTGTTCTTCCACCTGGAGTACTGGGAGCGCATCTTCAACGGGTTCGGCAACCCGACCTCGGGTATCACCCAGGAGCTCGCCTGCATCGTGGTCGTCGGTGTGCTCATGGTTGTGGCGTTCGTGATGCTGCGCCGCGGCGCGGGCGACGGCGCGGCCGCGGGTGCGGCCAACGGCGAGGCTGGCAGGGCCGCGGGCGACGACGGCGCGCCGGCGCTGCCGAAGTGGCTCGCCGCGCTCATGATCGCCGCGGCGGCGCTGCTCGTGCTCGTGACCGGCCACTCCTACATGATGGCCGCCCGCCCCGCCTGGGACTCGCCGCTCGGCCCGCTCACGCTGCTCGGCGCGGCGTGCGCCGCCGGCCCGCTCACCTTCGCCGTCATCGAGGCGGCCCTCGGCGAGGCTGCCGGACGTGCCATCGCGCTGTTCTCGCTCATCGGGTCCATCGCCAATCTGGCCGCCTCCGTCGCCTATCTGGCGTTCATGGAAATGGCGAGTGCATCCTACACCGACGTGGGCTTCTACTACGACCCGACGCACCCCACCGCGGGCATGGTGGACGTGGCTGCGCTGTCCCCCTTCGCCGGCGAGTCCGTGGCCATGGTGGCCGTGGCCGTCGTGGCCGCGGCGGTTCCCGTGGCGGCCGCCCTCGTCGGCCGCAAGACCGGTAACTGGAAAGCGTGGGGCGCGGCGGGCGCGCTCGGCGCGGTCGTCGGCGCCGTGGCCCTGCGCATGGCCTTCTACTCCGCCGGCGCCAGCGTGTATTTGTTCTACTAGCTTAACAAGTCCGGCGCCTTTCCTCCAGGGCGCCGGACGCATTTCCCGAGAGCCCCCGCCGGGCCCGGTTCGCGTCCCCAAACCCCCTTGCAAACAGCGAACCGGCCCCCGCGGGGGCTCTCCTGCGTTTTGGCGAGGAAGCTGCACGAAAGATCAGGCCAGCGTTCGTCGTCGACACCCTCCACCGCTATTGCTTGGAAAGGGTCCCGCTCCCACTGTGGTGACAAAAAACGTGCGCGCCGAGGCCCTTTTCTGTCACGGGGTCATGCCTTGAGGGAGCGTAATTGAAATGAATGTAATCTCCGCTGGCGTCCTGCGCGATGACGGCAGCAATGCGATCGCCGTCCTACACGAGTCGATGCCCATTACAGTTAGAGCCGCCCCGCAAGGGCGGCTCTCTTTCTTCTTCCTGCTCCAGGATCTAGGATTGGGATGGCCCCCGAGGGGGCCGCTGGCCGGCCG
>NZ_JBQIIT010000062.1:0-3231 GCF_056795635.1 Adlercreutzia sp.
TCCTGCGGGGTGCCCTCCACCCCCCAGGCGTCGATATCCTCCTGGGTGATGGATACCAGGGTTACCTGGTTGTCCGCAGAGCCATCGGCCACCGTGGTGCCGGCAATCTCGTTGAAGGTCTTCTGCCGCTCCGACAGGGGATGCAGCCCGCGGTGGTCGTAGCCCATAGCCTCGAGAATCAGGTTGTCTATCTCATCGCTCGATTTCGACTCGTAGACCGGCTCGCAGACCTGCGAATAGCAGAACACGACCTCGCGACCCCCATCGCCCGTGCCCATGAGCGTGCCACCGTCGCGCTCCAAGTCGCTGCATAGCGGCAAGATAATATCGGCGTACTGGGCATCGAGACGCGGAACGAAGCTGCGGTTCACAACAAACTCCACCCGGTCGCCGCGCAGCGCCTCCACGGCTTGGTTGGTGTCGAGCAGAGAGCGCATGGGCGACCAGTTTCCGTTCTCGATCATGCGGATGTCGATGGTGCGCTCCTCGCCGGGCACGACGTCGATGCCGCACGGGTTGCCGATAAAACGGTAGGAGCCGGTGGCCACCGCCCGCCACAACTCCGAGGAGCCGATGAGGTCGTCGGGGGCCTCGAAACCGAAGTCGGGACCGTCCACGCCCAGCGCCTCGGCAGCCTCGGCCTCGCCCGAGCCGCCGGTGAGAATGAGGTTCACCGGACCGTCTGAGGCGCTGTCAGCATAGTAGACGCCGCAAGCATGCCCGGGCTTCCCGAAGTGGCCGCCCATAGCGCCGACGGTCATCATCAGCTGGGGCAGGTCCTCGGCGCCGTTGCAACGGTAGGCCGCGAAGGAGCTTGCGATGAAGACAGCCTTGTCGCAGCCGAGCTCGCGAGCAAACCACGTGATGTCCTCGGCGGGGGTGCCGCATATCTCGCTCGCCCACTCGGACGTCTTGGGAACACCATCGTAGTCGCCGCGCACGTAGCCGAGGAAGTGCTCGCCGTCCCGAGAGGGGCTCTCCTCATCGAAACCGATGCAGTAGGTATGCAGGAAATCCCAATCGACAAGGCCCTCGCCAGCCTCGTCCTGTCGCACCATCTCGTAGGCCACGGCAAGCAGCAAGGCGGTATCGGTGCCGGGACGCGTGCGAACCCAGCGCGCTTCCAGCATGCTGGCACTGGCATTGTAAGTGGGCCCCACGAAAACAAACTGTGCGCCGCGCTCTTTGGCGGCCAGGAAATGCCACGTGGGAGATCCCATGGCCGACCATGCGGGGTTGCAACCGTACAACACGATGGTCTCGGCATTGGTCGCCATGTCGTAGCGATCGTTGCACTGACCGCGCTTCGCGTTGTCGGTGAGGCCGAGCTTCGAGGGCCCGAGGCGAGCCGAGCCCTGGGAGTTCGTATCCCACATGCCCACATAACCCCCGAGATAGCCGTGCAGCGCGCTGCCAAAGGCACTGGGCACGAGCACGGAGCGCGGACCGTAGGTCGAGTAAATGCGCTTAGTCTCGTCGGCGACATACCGAATAGCCTCATCCCAGCTAATGCGCTCCCATTCGTCGCGGCCACGCAACTCGGGATGGAAGTCCTTGCCCCCCGGCTGCCAGCCCTTGCGCTTCAGGGGATACTTGATGCGGTCGGCCCCGAACGCCATCTCCCCGATAGCACGCCCGCGCAGGCAACCGCGCTGCTGGGGGAACTCCTGGCTGTCCTCGTG
This sequence comes from Adlercreutzia sp., assembly GCF_056795635.1. Classification (NCBI taxonomy): domain Bacteria; kingdom Bacillati; phylum Actinomycetota; class Coriobacteriia; order Eggerthellales; family Eggerthellaceae; genus Adlercreutzia; species Adlercreutzia sp. The sequence goes on from NZ_JBQIIT010000062.1 coordinate 1,683, forward strand.
GGTGTCATCGGTCTTCTGACGCAAGATGACGCCGTCTTCCACGAGCGCCTTGTTCAGGCAGCGGCCGCCGCACGACTGCATGCAGGAGATCGTCGTCCACACCCCCGCCTGCTCCTGCGGCTCAGATGGCGCATCGCCAGTTTCGGCCATCTTCTCCACCGAGGGCGCGCATCCGGCCAGGGACAGGCCCACCGCAGCCGCCGTCGAGGCAGCCACAAACGCACGGCGGTCCATAGCCGGCTCTCGCTGCGCGAATCGGTCGTCGGTCATTTCCTCTCCTCTCTCCAAAAGGGTGGAAGGGTTTCCTTCCATCGCGCATGGTACGAAGCGGAAAGGCACAAGCCACAGGGGCAGTTTCGGTTTTTTCGAGAGGACAGATGGCCCCTTCCTCAAAAGGCGAGGCCCTCTCCAGCATAGCGGGGAGGGCCTCATGGCAGAGAGCCGCAACGGGCGCTCGATGGCGGCTGGGACGCTACACGGCGAACACCACGGAGCAGACGCTCAGCAGGATGGCTCCGAACACGAGGGTGAACACCATCATGGGCCACACGAACTTGAACCAGTGGGACATCTTCATGTCCAGCATCTGCAAGGTCGCCATCACCAGGCCAGTCGGCGCGATGTAGAGCATGGCGTACTGACCGAACTGATAGGCGGCCACGATGATCCAGCGCGGAATGCCCACGGTGTCGGCCAGCGGCGCGAAGATGGGCATCGACAGCACGGCCAGGCCACTAGAGGAGGGCACCACAAATCCGAGCACGAAGAAGATAAGCAGCAAGCAGATCACGAACATCGGGCCGCTCATGCCGGTGACCATGTTCGACGCGGCATTCAGCATGGTGTCGCTGATCATGCCCTCGGTCAGCACATGGTTCACACCGCGGGCCAGGCCGATGATAAGGGCCACGGGCACCAGGCTCGATGCGCCAGAGCCGAAGGCGTCCACCATCTTCGCCTCGCCCACGCCGTCCTTGCCCGTGCCGCCGATGAACATCACGAGAATGGACAAGGTCACGAACTCAGCTGCCATCTGCGGGAACCACCAGCCGAGGTTCATGACGCCGATGATCATGATGACGAAGGCCATCACAAAGATCACCAGCACGATCTTCTTGCGAATCGAGAACTCATGAGCCGCCGCGCTGTTGTCGCCCAGCTCCCACTGGGCGTTGAACTTCTCCCCGTATACGCGGAAACTTTTCAACTTCTCGGGAACAACCGTTGTATCTCCCAGATATTGTGGTAGTATTCTCAATCGCTAACTACATATGGTGAACATTTGGATCGCAGCGGCCAACCGCTCGTTCCGCCGACAGCAAGGAGCACCCATGGAGAACAAGACCATCGACGGCGTGAAGGTGGCCGTGAACTACGCCCAGGCAAGCGACGCCCCCGTCTCCGACGAGGAGATCGCCGCCTACATCAAGCGCGCCCACGACAAGTACCCCCATGGCCAGCTGGAATCCCTCACCTTGGACGTGGACGGCGAGGATGTGGGCATCCACTACGGGCTCGCCCCGGTGAAGTTCGACCGCATCCGCCGCAT
>NZ_JBQIIT010000002.1:0-305341 GCF_056795635.1 Adlercreutzia sp.
GTCGCTGGAATCGACGGCAATCCTTTAATGGGCCATCGCGTCGGCTCATGCGCATTTTCGCCGATGGTCCTCGCCGACAGCGCGATTCCCATTATCAGTGTTCTTGAGCCTGCCGAAGAACCCCTCGCAGGCCGCGTTGTCGGGGCTGCACCCCTTGGCCGACATGGACCTGGCCAGGCCGTTCTCCTCGCAGAGCGCGATCCAGCCGGGCCAGCGGTAGTGCGCGCCGCGGTCGCTGTGCACCACGGTGCGGGCGCCCCCGCGCCTGCCGGCCAGGGCCTCGGCCAGCGAGCGGTTCGCGAGCGCGGCGTCGGGGCTCGCGCCGGTCGCCCAGCCGGCCGGGCGGCCGTCGAAGCAGTCCACCACGGCGCTCAGGTAGCACTTGCCGGCGGGTATCCTGAACTCCGTGATGTCGGTGACCCACAGCTCGTCGGGGGCGGGCGCCGAGAAGTCCCTGGCCACGATGTTGGGCGGGGCCGCCGACACCTCCCCGGCATAGGAGCTCCAGCGCCTGCGGCGGCGGTTGTAGAGGACCTCGAGCCCCTCCTCGCGCATCAGGCGGCGCACCACCTTCTCCGACACCCGCGCGCCCTCGCGGCGCAGGCGGGCCCATATGGTGCGGTAGCCCCAGGCGCGGGACCCTTCCTCGAACAGCTCGCGCACGCGGCGCCGCAGGGGCGCGCACTTGTCGGGGCGGGGCAGGCGCGCCCGGTGGTACTCATAGGAGCTCCTCGAGATCCTCAAGAAAGCGGTGATCTCTCGGAGGGGCAGGCCTGTCGCCGCGCGCAATCTCTCGCCCAGCTCGCACTTTCTCCTGTTCGATATCGAACCCGGGTGCGAGCCTGCCCCTTTTAGGTCGTCCAACACCGCCCTGAGCAGCATGTTCTCGTTCATGGCCGCCTCGTAGGCCGCCCTCTCCGCCTCGTCCAACGGCTCCTCCTCCGCATCGGGAGGCGCCATCCTACCATGTCGGAGTGGAGGCCTCGCGGCGGAGCGCTGGCGCCTGCCGCGCCGGGGGTGCGGCAGGCGCCCACCGGCCCAGTTCGCCACGGCCCTGCGGCTGACGCCGCAGAGCTCGGCGGCCTCCGCCTGGGTCATGCCCTCCTCCAGCGCGAGCAGCGCCAGCTCCACCGTGTCCCTGTCGTACATGCGGGCTCCTTCCCGGACCGGGTCTGGTCCAAGTTTTTGTCCGCACCCCCCTACCCTTAGCCAGCCGACAGCCCGTTGCAGAGTAATTATCCGCGGCACAAGCGCTCTCGCCGAAGCCCGAAATGCCAGAAGCCCGGGCAGGCGCGGCGCCGTTGTGGAAAACAGCGGCGTGGCCCTCGGAGGCGTTTCGACCGCGCTACAATGCGGATACCGAAACCGCTTCTGAGAGAAGGCCGCCCATGGATTTCGCGCCCACCCCCTACACCGCCCCCGACTTCTCGCTGCCGCATCTGGCCAGCGCCCCCGATGTCGCCCTCGTGCCCGCGCCGAAGGATTTCGTGGCCCCGAAGAACTACCACGCCATGTCCATCTATCCCGAGTACCTGAAGATCAACGGGGAATGGGTGCTCGCCCGCGACTCCCGCATGGACTGCGTGGCCGTGGTGGAAGACGGGGCGGTATTCGTGCGCGAGTTCCGCCACATTCGCGCCGGCGACCTCATCGCCTGCGGGCGCACCGAGAACGGCGAGGAGGGCATCCTCGTCTACACCGAGGGCTTCCGCGGCCTGGCCACGGCCGACGACGGGGCGCCCCACCCCGGCGGCCACGACAACTTCGCCTTCCGCCTCGGCCGCTCCCGCGAGACCGCCTTCTCCCGCGACTACGACGAGCTCTACGAGCTTTTGCGCCACGAGCGCGACCACGGCTCCATCGTGTGGGTCATGGGGCCGGCCTTCACTTTCAACGGGTTTTCGCGCGCTGCCTTCGCCAAGATCGTCGATGCCGGCTACGCCGATGCGGTGTTCGCCGGCAACGCCCTGGCCACCCACGATCTGGAAGGGGCCTACTTCCACACGTCGCTCGGCCAGGACATCGAGACCCAGGAGAACCGCCCCAACGGTCACTACCACCACCTGGACACCATCAACCGCGTGCGCTACTGGGGAAGCATCGAGCGGTTCATCGAGAAGGAAGGCGTGCGCGACGGCATCATGGAGGCTCTCGTGCGCAACGGCGTGCCCTACGTGCTCGCCGGCTCCATCCGCGACGACGGGCCGCTGCCCGGCGTGTTCGGCAACGCCTACGACGCCCAGGACGCCATGCGCGACCACATCCGGTCGGCCACCACGGTCATCTGCATGGCCACCATGCTGCACACCATCGCCACGGGCAACATGACGCCGAGCTACCGGGTGCTGCCCGACGGCACTATCCGCCCCGTGTACTTCTACTGCGTGGACATCGCGGAGTTCGCCGTGAACAAGCTCGTGGACCGGGGCAGCCTCGCCTCCCGCGGCATCGTCACCAACGTGCAGGATTTCATCGCCAACATCGCCAAGGGCCTGGGGCTTTTGGGCTAGGGCGGGAAACGCCGGGGCCGCACAAGCGCCCACGCACGCCGCGCCCTCGCACGCTACTCCGGCGCCCCTTCCGCCCCCCTCGCCTACAGCAGCGCCCCCGCCGAAACCGGTTCGGCGGGGGCGCTGGCGCTTCTGCGGGGCGTTGGGGAGGGCCGAGCCTAGGGTTTCAGGAAGCCGTCGATGTTGTTGAAGGCCTCGCCGAAGGCGGACGGGGCGATGACCAGGCCGCCCTTCTCCTTCACCGACTCGTAGATGAGGTTCATGGTGCGCAGCTGCAGGGCCTTGTCGTTCTGGTCGTACACGGCCGCCGCGTCCACGAACATCTCCGAGATGTCCTTCTCGATCTCGGCCAGAAGCAGCCGCGCGTTGCGCTCGCGCTCGGCCTGGGCCTCGCGGGACATGGCGTCCTGCAGCTCCTTGGGGATGGCGATGTCGCGAATCTCCACGGACACCACGGTAATGCCCCAGCTGCGCGTCTTCTCGTCGAGGATCTCCTTGATCTCGCAGTCCAGTTGCTCGCGGCGGGTGGCCACCTCGGCCAGGTTGATGCGGCCGATGGCGTCGCGCAGGGCCGTCTGGGCGGCCCACCAGATGGCCGAGGCGTAGTCCTCCACCTCCACGCAGGCGTCCTTCGGGTTCCACACGAGCCAGAACAGCACGGCGTCGATATCGAGGGGCACGAGGTCGGCTGTGAGCGCCTCCTCGGCCGTGAACGGCGTGGTGATGATGCGCTGGTCCACATGGGCCGCGGCGTGCTCCACGATGGGAATGAGAAAATACAGGCCCGGGCCCGCGATGCGGTGGAACTTGCCGAGGCGCAGCACCACCACGCGTTCCCACTGGGGCGCGATGCGGATGCTGCACGAGAGCAGAAAGCCCACGGCCATGGCCGCCACGATGAGCGGCACCGACAGCGACGACCAGAACGCTGCCATCACCACGGCGAAGCCGAGGAGGAACACGGCGAGGGAGAACAGGTACACCCCGTTGCGGGAGGTCTTGGTGCCCCGCGACGGCGGCGCGGTGGCAATGGGCTTGCGCACCCCTTCGCCGGCCCGCTCCTCGTTCTTTCGATTCTTCTGACGCATGATGCCTACCCCTTCCCCTGGACGGCCCTCGGGCCCGCATCCGGGCCGATTCGCCGCAGACTAGCGGGCCTCCCCCAGTCTGATGATCTGCTCGCGCACCAGGTTGACGATGTCGTCGGGCTCCAGGCCCCGCGACAGCGCGTTCTGCACGAAGTCCATGGCCAAGGCCTCCATCTCGCCGTCGTCGGCGGAATAGTCCACCCGGCTCACATCGGCCACGAAGGAGCCACGGCCGCGCTTGGTGAAGATGAAGCCGTCCCGTTCCAGATCCTGGTACACTTTGTTGATGGTGTTGTAGTTCACGCCCAGCCGCACCGACAGCTCGCGCACCGAGGGCAGCCGCTCATCGCGGGCGTACTTCCCCGACGTGATGAGGTAGACCAGGCGCTTGCGAATCTGCATCCAAATGGGAACGCCGGACCGCTCGTCCACTTGGAACGAGCCGAGGGCGTCGCTGGGCACTTCTCTTTCATAGGCGTCTTGGATCATGATGACCTGTATGGTATCACGGATATCCTCGACCTTGAGGGCTGCGCTGATCATCCCCAGAAAGTCACCGCCCCTCCGGTCACGGCGGAGAAGCGCACCGCCGCCAGCAGGAAGGCGTAGCGCAAACACAGGCCGCCCCCGATGGCCGCCCCGGCACCGATGACGTAGGCGAGCGAGCGCGGGTGGGCGGCGCACCAGGCCTCGGCCGCCATGGGAACCGCGATGCCGGCCCCCACCACCCCGAACCAGAACAGGCCGGCCCAGCGCCCGGTCAGGAGAGCATCGGCCGACAGACTCGCCGGATCGCTCCAATGGGCCCACAGCAGCAGAGCGGCCAGGGCCACGGCCTTCGCCGCGAGCAGCACGCCGTCGACCCGCAGACACACGGGAATGCCCGCCGGCACGTCCTCGCCGTCGCGGGTGACGAAGCCGAAGACGAGCAGCATGGCCATACCCGTGGACAAGGCCGACAGCACGAAGACCACGGCCACGAGACCGTGGTTCAGAAAGGGCACCGACGGGAACGCCGACAGGTACACGCCGGAGTACAGGATGACCACGACGGAGAACACCGTGGCGAGCGCCTGGAGCACGGCCTCGATGCGCTCCGTGACCGGCGTTGCCAGAAGGCCGCTGACGAGCAGGGCGAGCACCGAGCAGGCGATGAAGGCCACGATGGCCCAGGAGCCCAGCGTGAGCAAACTCGTGGAGGGGGTGAAGAACACGTGGAAGGCCCGCTCGGGATAGCCCAGATCGGCCAAGAGGAAGACGAGCCCGAGGCCGACCGTGGCCGGCCCCAGGTACATCCCGCCGTCCGTGACGGTGGCGGCCGATTCCAGCCAGGGAGGATTCCACCGTCGCAGCGACAGGTCCACCACGGCGCTGATGAGAAAGGCGCCGGCGCCCATGCCCGCCAGAAACAGGTACCACGCTATGAACGAGTTGACCACGGCCGTGCCCGCCCCGTTGCGTCCGCTAGGCAGCCGCGAACAGCTCGGCCTCGGCGGCCGTGAAGTCGCGGGCCAGGCCGGCCAGGCCCCGGTAGAAGTCGGTCTTGGCCCGGGCGGCCACATCGTCGGCCAGGGCCGGCACCCACGGTGCCAGGTGATCGGCCACAAAGGCCTCCTGCACGGCCGTCAGGCGGGCGGCCTCCTCGCCGTCGCCGGCCCTCAGGGCCGCGGCGGCCTTGCGGGCGAGTCCGGCCATGAAGCCGAACTCGAAGGCGATGTGGTCCTCGGGAATGTTGCCGTCGGCTTCCACAGCGAAGCCCTCGCGGCGATAGAGCCGCACCACGGCGTCGCGGGCCTCCTGCATGAGCAGGCCGGTCTCGCTCGTGTACACCGACTCGTAAGGGGCCACGGGGCTGCGGCTCATGCCGAGGAACACCCGGGCGTACTCGGCGGCCAGGTCGGTGCGCACCGCCTCCAGGGCCTCGTCGTCGGCATCGGCGAGCGAGGTGACGAAAGCGCCGAGCGCGCCATCGAGGGCCGGCCCGCCCTCCCGCAGGGCCTGCAGGAAGGCCAGGGGCACCTCTTCGCCGAAGGCGATGCTGAGGAACTCATACACGGCCGCCCGCTCCTCCATGAGGGCGCGCGTCTCGTCGATGGTCAGATTCTCGTCCATGGTCACTCCTCGCGAATACCGGCCTGCAGGGCCTGGGATAACTAGTTCTCGGCGGCCGGGGCCGCGCCGTCGAAGGGCACCTCGTCATCGGTGGCCGCCGGGGAGGGAGCGGCCTGCGATGCCCAGTCGGGCCGCGGCCGATGGGCCACGAGCACCGCCGGGGCGGTGGCCCCTTCCAGGCGCGCGCCCCCGCAGGACGCCGCCTCGGCCTCCATCTCGGGCAGGGGTCCGAAGTGAAGGGCCCGGGTGGGGCAGCTGAGCACGCAGCGCGGCTCCTCGTCCGGGCCGCGGCCCAGGCTCAGGCAGCCGTCGCACTTGTCCATCGTCTTGTCGTCCCGATAGCGGGGCACGTCGAAGGGGCAGGCCAGGGCGCAGCTGCGGCAGCCGATGCAACGGGTGGCATCGCCCACCACCAGGCCGTCTTCCCTGCGCTTGGCAATGGCCCCCACGGGGCAGACGGCCGCGCAGGCGGGGTGCTCGCAGTGCATGCAGGAAAGGGAGGCGAACCGCCGGCTCACCGCGGGAAAGCGGCCCTCGACGGTCTCGAATACGGTGCGCCGCATCCAGGTGGCCGCTGCCAGGCCGTGCCACTGCTGGCACGCGACCTCGCAGGCATAGCACTTCACGCAGCGCCTTCCGTCCACGAAGAACCCGTACTGCACGGCCCTCTCCCCTTCCTGCCGATCCGCGCCGGGGCCGGTGGGCACGCCCGGCGCGGAATGTATTGCCTAGGCTCGGCGGGCGACGAACACCGACGGCACCGTCTCGCCTTCCAGGCGGGCGCCGCCCTTCTCGCTCGCCAAGGCCTCCATGTCGGCCAGCTTACCGAAGTGCAGGGCCTTGGTGGGGCACGTGTTCACGCAGCGGGGCGTTTCGTCGGCGGCGCGGCCCAGGCTCAGGCAGCCGTCGCACTTGTCCATGCGAAGGCCCTCGCCCTCGATCTCCGCGTACTGCGGCACCCCGAAGGGGCAGGCCTGCTCGCAGGTCTTGCAGCCGATGCACACCGAGCTGTCCACCACCACGAGGCCGTCCTCCTCGCGCTTGCTCACCGCACCAGTGGGGCAGTTCGCCACGCATAGGGGGTTCTCGCAGTGCATGCAGGACAGGGACGTGAAGGTGCGCTTCACCTCGGGGAACGTCCCCTCGACCTCTTCGCGCACCTCGCGGCGGTGCACGGTGCCGGCCTTGATCTCATGCCACTGCTGACAGGCCACCTCACAGGCCCAGCACTTCACGCAGCGGCTCGAATCAACGAAGAATCCGTACTGTTCTGCCATGATTTACCCCTCCCACTTGCTGATCTTCACGAGGGTCTGCTTGGCCATCGCGGAATGGAAGCCATCGAAGTTCTCGATGGTGGCGTCGTAGAGGTTGTTCACCTCGGAGCCGCCGTCGAAGCACCCGTAGCCGGGCTCGCCGAGCTCCTCGCAATCCTGCCACCAGCCGCGCTTGCCCATGATGACCTCAGGCGAGATGCCCTCGAAGTACTCGGCCACCATCTTGACCCAGCCATGGGGCGACTCAATCTTCATCCAATCGCCGTCCTCGATGCCGTACTGCTGGGCCGTGGCCGGGTTGATCTTCACCCAGGGCAGGCGGTTGCGCTCGCGCATGTAGGGCAGGTTGCCGAAGTAGCTGTGGACGCTCAGGCGATGGGCGTGCACGTCGGTGAAGATGAGCGGGAACTCAGCGGCGATCTCGGGGGTCTCGGCAATGCCCTCGGGCGGTCCCACGTACTCAGGCAGGTAGCCGAGCGTGCCGTCCTCGCGGTTGTTAGGCATGCCGCCGATGATCTCGTTGTAGCACTGCACCTTGCCGTTGGGCAGCTTCGCGAACAGCTCCTCGTAGTTCTGATAGGTCGGCTCCTCCGGCTTGGCGCCGTCGGTGCGCTCCACGAAGATGTAGCCCTTCTCGCGCAGTTCCTCCAGGGTGAAACCGGTCGGCTCCAGCTGGGCGCGCAGCAGGCCGTCCAAGTCGCCGTTCCAGAAGTCCTCGCCGAAGCCCATCTTCACGGCCAGGTCGAGGTAGACTTTCCAGTCGGAGCGGGACTCGCCGAGGGGCTCGGCGATCTGCTGCTCGATGCCGATGAACGTGCCCTCGGGCATGTTGCGGGAGCCGATCTGGCAGCTGTCCTCGTAGCGGGTGCAGGCGGGCAGCACGTAGTCGGCGTAGTCGCAGGAGGGATTCCAGCCGGTGTCCATGACGAAGTACAGGTCGAGCTTCTTCAGGGCCTCGGCCACCAGCTTGGGCTGGCGGGTCTGGGACAGCGGGTTGGTGCTGTGGGAGAACACGGCGCGCAGCGGGAAGGGCTTGCCGGTGAGCACGCTCTGGATGCCGCGGTTGGCCGCCGAGGTGGGATCCACGAAGAACTTGGTGTAGGCCCAGGTGTCGGGGTTCTGCCACCAGCGGGGGAACTCGGGGGCCACGAGCCTCGAGCGGCTCGGGGCCAGGCCGTTCTCCTCATCTTCGGGATAGGAGGGAAGTTTGTCGGACAGTGTGGGAACCTTGTTGATCTTGCTGCAGTCGAACAGCTCCGGCGGCATCTTCATGCCCGCACCGCCACCGCCCGGTACATCCAGGTTGCCCGTGATGGCCGCGATGAGGTTGATGCTGATGCAGGTCCAGTTGCCGTCATTGGACTGGTCGCCGGCGCTGTTGCCGTACATGATGCCCATGGGCTTGATGGTGCCCATCATGCGGGCGACCTCGGTGATCTTCTCCTCGGAGATGCCCGTGATGGGGGCGGCCCAGGAGGGCGGGAACTGCTTGACGTGCTCGGCCAGCTTGTCGAAGCCGTTGCACCAGTTCTCGCAGAAGTCGTGGTCGTAGAGATCCTCCTCCACAAGCACGTTCAGGATGGCCAAGGCCAGGGCGCCGTCGGTGCCGGGGCGCACGGGAACCCACACGCTCGCGTGGGTGGCCAGCGGATCGAGCATGGGGCGGATGTCGATGAACTGCAGGCCGTTGTCCATGGCGTCGAAGCGGCGCACGGGGTTCGCCTTGTCGATATTGTTGTTCATGTCGGCGTTCTCGCCGTTCACGCCCCAGTTCACCAGCAGCTTCGTCTTGTTGAGCTGGTAGGGGTAGGTGTCGGCCTTCGTGCCGATGGACAGCTCGCGGCTCGAGGTGATCTGGGTCTGGCAGATGGCGCTGTGCATGTAGTTCGGCGTGCCGAACACATTCAGGAAGCGGCGGCCCATCTGCATGACGAACTTGCACTCCTGGGGCGACCACAGGGCGAAGGTCTCGGGGCCGTACTGGTCCTTGATCTCCTGAAGCTTCGTCGCGATGCCCTCGATGGCCTCGTCCCAGGTGCAGCGCTCGAACTTGCCCTCGCCCTTCTCGCCCACGCGGCGCATGGGGTACTCGATGCGGGCGGGGTTGTACAGGGTCTGCATGGCGGAATTGCCCTTGGCGCACAGGCTCTTGCAGCCGTAGCCCCAGTTGTTGCCGGCCACGGGGTTGCCCTCGACGTGTACCCAGCGGCCCTCGGGGTTGATGTAGCACAGGGTCGAGCACAGGGCCTTGGCGGGACCGCACATGTAACACCAGGAGTGCTTGACCTCGTACTCGTCGAAGTTGACGGTCTCGATCTCCGGGGACGCGCCCGTGTTCGCGAGATTCTCATCCTCCGCCACCTTGGGCGAGCATCCGCTCAGAGCGGCCAGGGCGCCCAGCGTGGCAGCCCCCTCGAAGAACCGGCGTCTTGTCAGACTATGCCTCATCTCTCCTCCTTAAATGACGTGAGCCGCCGAGGATGAGGGGGATCCGAAAAGCCGCCTCTGGTTGCTGTGCACGGCAACCGACGTGCCCCGGATTGATCCTCTCCCCTCGGCCGATACCGATGCGGCCGTACCATCTGAGTCGCATAGTAACATAGCCAACTATGACACTCAACCACTTTCTTTATCTATTTCGAGAATAGCTGCGGACCAGCAGTCAATTTTTGCTATATAAAACTAGTCTTTTCCCTGTGCACGGGCAATATCATCCCATGGGAGCTCGGTGCCCATCCCCTGGACAAAAGGCCCTAAAAGGCAGCGGTGCCCGCCGAATTCCTTCGACGGGCGCCGCATCCTCGCTTGCAGGCTCTACGTTGCGTGCTTTCGCTGAGCCGCTTAGCGCTTGATGTTGTAGAACGCGCCCATGCCGGCGTACACGGCCTGGGTCTCCAGCTGCTCCTCGATACGGATGAGCTGGTTGTACTTGGCCACGCGGTCGGAACGGGCCGGGGCGCCGGTCTTGATCTGGCCGGTGTTGCAGGCCACGGACAGATCGGCGATGGTCACGTCCTCGGTCTCGCCGGAGCGGTGGCTCATGACACAGGCGTAGCCGGCCTGCTTGGCCATCTCGATGGCCTCCAGGGTCTCGGTGAGGGAGCCGATCTGGTTCACCTTGATGAGGATGGCGTTGGCGCAGCCCAGCTCGATGCCCTTGGCCAGGCGCTTGGAGTTGGTCACGAACAGGTCGTCGCCCACCAGCTGCACACGGTCGCCGATGCGCTCGGTCAGCTTCTTCCAGCCATCCCAGTCCTCCTCGGCCATGCCGTCCTCGATGGAGACGATGGGATACTTGTTCACCAGAGCCTCCCAGTAGTCCACCATCTCGTCGCTCGTGAGCTCGCGGCCCTCGCCGGCCAGCACGTACGTGCCGGTCTCGGCGTTGTAGAACTCGGTGGACGCCGGATCCATGGCGAACAGGATGTCGGTGCCGGGCTTGTAGCCGGCAGCCTCGCAGGCCTGCACGATGTAGGCAAGCGGCTCCTCGTTGGTCTTCAGGTTGGGAGCAAAGCCGCCCTCGTCGCCCACGCCGCCCCCAAGGCCGGCATCGTGGAGCACCTTCTTCAGGGTGTGGTAGATCTCGGCGCACCAGCGCAGGGCCTCGGCGAAGGTGGCCGCGCCCACGGGCATGATCATGAACTCCTGGAAGTCCACGTTGTTGTCGGCGTGCACACCGCCGTTCAAGATGTTCATCATGGGCGTGGGGAGCACATGGGCATTGGCGCCGCCCACGTACTTGTACAGCGGCAACTCGGCAGCCTCGGCAGCGGCCTTGGCCACAGCCAGGGACACGCCCAGGATAGCGTTGGCGCCCAGAGCGCCCTTGTTCTCGGTGCCGTCCAGGGCGATCATGGCGGCATCGATGGCGCGCTGATCGTCGGCCTCGACGCCGATGAGGGCCTCGGCGATCTCGCCGTTCACGTGGGCCACGGCATCCAGGGTGCCCTTGCCCAGGTAGCGCTTCTTGTCGCAGTCGCGCAGCTCCACGGCCTCGAAGGCGCCAGTGGACGCCCCGGAGGGAACCGCCGCACGGCCGAAGGAACCGTCCTCCAGCACGACCTCGACCTCGACGGTGGGATTGCCGCGAGAATCAAGGATCTCGCGCCCGTACACATCGATAATGACGCTCATGAAATGCCTCCTTGCAGGTAAATGATTGTGCTGTTGCTCAGCATTCCCCATCATACCATGCAAACGCGCCCCGCACGGCTTGAGTTCCGTGCGGGGCGCGCAAAAGCGATGCGACCTTGGGCGAGCCTAGTGGATGCCGGGCCACACCGCGCCCGGGTTGGGGCCTTCCACGGCCTCGTTCTCGTCGGTGATGGGAATGACGCCGTACTCCTTCAGCAGTCCGTAGATATCGGTGTGCTCGATCTCCTTCAGGCCGCGGGACAGCAGCAGCTTCTCCAGCACGTTCATGTTCATATCCGTAGCCGGCTTGCCGTCGCGCAGCAGCACCGTGGCGTTCAGCAGGCAGCGCAGATCATAGACGCTCCCCCACACCTCGGGCACACCGCGGTCGATGTCCAGCAGCGTGTACACCGCCTCCATGCCGGTGCGCATGGAGTACTCGGTGGTGAAGATGGTGTCGCGGGGCGTCTCGGCGAACTGGCCGATGAAGGCGAAGTTCACGGAGCCTTCCGGCACCACGAGCGGACGGTCCCCATCGGCGCGGGGCATGAAGAAGGCCGTGATGTAGGGCATCATGCAGGGCACCGTGTTGGCGCTCTTCTCGGCCAGCTCCTCGATCTGCTCCTCGGGCACGCCCAGGTGGTACAGCCATTCTTGGCAGATCTCACGCCCGGTGCAGTCGCGCATGGGCTTCTTCACGTAGTTGCCGTCCACATCGGTGAACAGGCCGTAGAGCCACACGCACACGGTGCCCGGTTCCTGGTCGCGGAACTGAGGCTGCCGGTTGATGGTCCAGGACAGCAGCCAGTTGGAATCCCGCACCGACACGATGCCGCCGGTTACCACGCCGCCGGAGAGCGGATCGCGCTTGCAGATGGCCGTGATGTAGGGCAGGATCTTCTCGTCCAGGGTGGTCACTGTGGCGCTCTCCCAGTTGCTCTTGGCCGGGTCGCCGCAGAACTTCTCGGGGCGCCCGAAGGCCGGCGACTGCGCGGCGATGCGCTTCCACAGATCCCAGCCATCGCCGGGCGTGAGCTCGGGGGCGTAGCGGGCCGGGGTGTTCTGGCTGCCGAAGGAGGAATGGGCCACCAGGCTGCCCGGCGTGATGAACACCAGATCGTTTTCGGTCAGGGGAATGACCTGCTCGCGGATGCCCGCCGGAGCGGGGGCCGTATCCCCCGGCAGCCCCTCCACAGCGCCGATGGCCTCAGGCTCGTCCTCTACCAAAAAGCGGATCTCGGTGGCCACTTTGCGGTTCTCGTCCTTCGCCCCGTCGCAGGAGAAGCGCACATCGGTCACGTGAGTGTCGTAGCGGAAGTCCACCCCGTGGTCCTTCAGGTAGTTCACCATGGGCAGAATCATGGACTCGTACTGGTTGTAGCGTGTGAAGCGCAGTGCCGAGAAATCGGGCAGGCCGCCCACGTGGTGCACGAAGCGAGTGATGTAGCGCTTCATCTCCAGGGCCGAGTGCCAGTTCTCGAAGGCGAACATGGTGCGCCAGTACAGCCAGAAGTTCGATTTCAGCACCTCGTTGGAGAAGTACTCGGTGATGACCTTGTCCTGAAGGTCTTCTTCCGGGGTGAAGAACAGGTTCATGATCTCCATGCAGGCCTTATCCGACAGGTCGAAGCGGTTGTCGGTATGGGCGTCCTGGCCGCGGTTCACCGTGGCGCGGCACAGGGAGTAGTTGGGGTCGCGCTTGTTCAGCCAATAGTAGTAGTCGAGCACGCTCACGGACGGATCCTCGATGGAGGGAATGTCGCGGAACAGGTCCCACATCACCTCGAAGTGGTTGTCCATCTCGCGGCCGCCGCGCATGGTGTAGCCGAGGCTCGGGTAGTCCCAGCCGTCGCAGCCGCCGCCGGCCCGGGGCCCGCGCTCCAGGATGTGGATGCGCTCACCGGCCATCTGCCCGTCGCGCACGAGGAAGCAGGCCGCAGCCAGCCCGGCCAGGCCGGCGCCCACGATGTAGGCCGACTTGTCGTCCACGCCCTCGGGTTTCAGGGGATGGGCGAACGCTTCGTAGTTGCCACTGGAATAGTACATGGCTCCGTCCTCTCGCATCGGTAACATGGCTTATCCCCATGGTGCGCCGCCGCGGACGGATCATGGCCGGCAAACCACGTTCGTTGATGGCCCGTTGGGAAGCAGTAACCCTAGGCAGCCCCCGATTTGCTCCCTATAATGGCGAGCCATGGACACTACGCAACGAAACCAAGGAGCCCTACCGGGCTTCGCCTACAAGCTCATGCTGCTGGGAGCCACCGTCATCTGGGGCTTCGCCTTCGTGGTGATGAAAGACGCCGTGGACGTGCTGCCTCCGGCCCAGCTCATCGGCGTGCGCTTCCTGCTCACGGGCCTGCTCATGGCCGCGCTCTTCCACCGGCGGCTGCGCGGCAGCCTGAACCGCGGCTTCCTCGGCGCGGGACTCGTGCTCGGCGTGGTCACCTTCCTCGCCTTCTGGGTGCAGACCGTGGGGCTCGCCGACACCACTCCGGGCAAGAACGCCTTCCTCACGGCCACCTACTGCGTCATCGTGCCCTTCATGCTGTGGGCCGTGGCCCGCAAGCGCCCCACCGTGGCCAACGTAGGTGCGGCCGTGCTGTGCGTGGCGGGCATCGGGCTCGTGTCCGTGGCCGCGGGCACCCTCACCATCGGCTTCGGCGACCTCATGACCCTGCTGTGCGCCGTGTTCTTCGCCGCCCAGATCATCGCCATCGCCCGGTTCTCCCAAACCTACGACGTGCTGGGGCTCACGGTGTACCAGTTCCTCTTCGGCGGGGCCCTCGGTCTCGCCCTCGGTGCGGCCACCGAGCCCTTCCCCGGCCTCGCCGCCGTGGCCAACGGCGACTTCCTGCTGAACCTGGCCTACCTCGTGGTGCTCGCCTCGGGGGTATGCTACGTCTTGCAGAACGTGGGCCTCGCCCATGTGCCCGAGGCCCAGGGCTCTCTGCTGCTGTCCCTGGAATCGGTCTTCGGCGTCATCGCCAGCGTGCTGTTCTACAGGGAGGTGGTCACGGGCCGCATGATGATCGGCTTCGCCCTCATCTTCGTCGCTATCCTCATTAGCGAGCTTGCGCCCCAGTCCGTGAAGCGCGAAGAGCCCACCGAGACAGCCCCTGCGCCCGAGCTTGAGGAAAACTCGAGCGCAGTTCTGTAGGGAAGAGCCCGCCTCTCCGCCCAGCACCGAAAGAGCCCCACCCAAGAACACCCTGTGACCCGCAGCTCGCCCCGTAGGGAAAGGGCCAATGCCCTTTCCGTTCAGCCCCAAAGGAGCCCCACCTGAGGCCTTCCTACAGCCCGCGAACTCTCAGGGAACGAGCGCCACAGCGACGCACAGGGCGATGCCGACAAGGAGCACCGCGCCGTCGCTTCCCCGGAAACGACGCCCGTCGAGGGTCGTGGGCGCCGCAGTGGCCCCGAAGCAGCGGGCATCCATGGCCGCAGCCAGGCGGTCGGCGCGACGGAACAGGCCGACGAACAGCGGTACCATGAGCCCTCCGTAAGCCGCAAGCCGCCCCCTCAGCCCTCCGCCCTGGAAGGGAGCGCCCCGCGAGGCCTGGGCGGCCCGCACGCCGGCCAGCTCCTCGGCCGTCAGGGGAATGAAGCGCAGGGCGATGGAGAAGGCCGTAGTTACATCCCGTACCGGCAGGCCCACACGGCCCAGGGGGGCGAGCAGGCGCCGCAGGGCCTCGGAGAGTTCCGTGGCCGTGGCCAACGATACCAGCACGAGGCTCCCCCATACGAGCAGCAGCACCCGGGCCGCCACCACCGTCCCGGCCGTCCAGCCGAGGCTCATGCCGTTGTACGCCAGCAGGAATGCGGCGATGACATAGGCCGGGGCACCGCCCTTGAGCACTGCGGCCCATCGCACCCGCCCGAAAGCCATGACAGCCGCAAGCAGAGCCGCGGCCGCGGCGAGGGCGCTCAGGCTGCGAGCCCAGAAGAGTGCGACCGAAAAGGCCATGAGCAGCGCAATCTTCACGCGCCCATCCAGGGCGCGCACAAAGCGCGGAATGCGCGAGGGAGCTGTGAGCAGCGGTGCCATGGCCCCAGTATGGCAGAGGCGACGATTCCCAGGGGTCGCCGGTACCGGGGCTATCGGCCACGGCCCTGCCGATAGCACTGTTTTGTGCGAATGCGCAAAAAACGGTTCGTACTACTCCGACCCAAGCCACCGCCTGGCCCCCAAACACAGGAAACCCCTTCCCGCCCGGAAGGGGTTTCTCGTACTCCAGATGGCGTGAGCGGCTCGTTGTTAAGGAGCGGGTCGTCGCGCATCTGGTCGTTCATGCACGATCGAGGGTTGAGTTAGCGAAATCCCCGATTGTGCCACGCGGCTCGTCGGTGCCGCGCCCGAGTATGCTACAGGGCCTCGCCGATGCCGGCTGTGCCGATCTTGGCCTGGTCGAACTCGAAGGCCGTCTCGGCAGCCTCGGCCGCAGCCTGCTCGTCGCCCAGGGCATCTTCGAACTCGGCGGAAGAGGTAGCCTCGGCCATCACTTCCTCCTCGATGCGCTCGAGATCCTTCACGGCATCTTGGGTCTTCGCGGCCTCGGAATCGACAAATTCCTTCATCAAGGTATCCTTGTCAGCCATGATCCGGCTCCTTTCAATCACAGAGATCTTCGTGAACAAGTTCCGTAAGAGCGCTCCTTTGTGCCCTTGCATCACCTATTCTATGGGCCGGAAACTGAGAAGAAAATCTGAGCGTGCCGATAGTAATTGAGAGGTTGTATGCGCGTTGCCCGACTGACACCAAGCATTTTGCGACGAAAACGACGGTTCTCGTAGTTTAGATCACCCAGCAAGCACGGTTGGGCAAACACGACCTGGGGAAACATCCCCGAAAGTGCCAGGAAAACCCCTTCCCGACTACGAGAACCGTCGTTTTCGTCGCAAATCACGCTTATCGTCCGTGAAACAGAAAAGCGACCACCTTAGGGGCAGTCGCTTTTCTATATAGAACGATCTTTTCGGCGGCAACACTTGCGGCTGGTTGCCGCCGAATGCATCCGAAGTTCCCGAAGCAGCCTACTTGACGTCGGCCTGCTCCTCCTCGATCTTCTCGGCGTCGACGGTCTCGGCCTCCTTGGCGGCCTCGGCCTCAGCCTTCTCGGCCTCCTCGACGGCCTCGGCCTTCTCAGCGGCGTCCACGGCCTCGATCTGCTCGACGGTGCCGTCGTTCTCGAAGCCCAGGTCCTCGGCAAGTTCCTCGGACTTCTCCTCCTTCTTGGCAACCTTCTTGGGGGCAGCCTTCTTCGGAGCGGCCTTCTTGGCAGCAGCGGCCTGGCGCTCGGCCTTGGGCACGCAGGGCTCGGTCACGAGCTCCATGATGACCATGGGAGCATTGTCGCCCTTGCGGGGGCCGAGCTTCATGATGCGGGTGTAGCCGCCGGGACGATCCTGGAACATGCCCTGGGAGACCTTCTCGAAGATCTCGCGCACCAGTTCCTTGTCGTTCAGGTAGGCGATGGCCAGACGGCGGGAATGCAGGTCGCCGCGCTTGGCCCAGGTGATGACCTTGTCAACGTCGGGGCGGATCTCCTTAGCGCGAGCCTCCACCGTCTTGATGCGGTCGTTCAGGAACAGAGCGGCAACCAGGCTGCGCTTCATAGCCTTGGTGTGGCTCCAGTCGGTGCCGAGCTTCCGCCCCTTCTTGTTGTGTCTCATATCTCGTGTCTCCTAAAGCTTCAAATTGAGGTCCATGGAAATGAGCTTGTCCTTCACTTCCTCGATGGACTTCGCACCAAAGTTCCGAATGTTCAGCAGGTCGTTCTCGGAGAACTCGACGAGCTGGCGCACGGAGTGGATGCCCGCGCGCTTCAGGCAGTTGTAGGAGCGGACGGACAGGTCGAGGTCCTCGATCTGCTTGTCCAGCTCGGCGTTGGACTCCTGACCCTCCGGCGCGAAGATGGACGGGGCCTCGCCCTCCTCTTCCTCGCCCGTGGCGGCCAGGGCCAGAAACGCCCCCATGTACTGGTTGATGATGTTGGACGCGCGGCACACGGCCTCGGTGGGGTCGATGGAGCCGTCGGTCTCAACTTCCAGAACCAGCTTGTCGTAGTCGGTGCGCTGGCCCACGCGGGTGTCGGTCACGTTCATCGTGCAGCGACGCACCGGCGAGAACAGCGAGTCAACGTGGATGATGCCGATGGGATCCTCCGTGCGCTTGTTGCGCTCGGCGGACACATACCCGCGGCCCACCCCGATGCGGATGGTCATGTCCAGCTGGCCGCCGTCGGCCACCGTAGCAATGACGTGATCCGGGTTCACCAGGTTGAACTGGCCGGGCACCTCCAGGTCGGCACCGGTCACCGTGCAGGGGCCCTCGGCGAACACATGGGCGGTCGCCTCGTCGGCCTCGTCGGACACCTGGGAGAACACCAGGCCCTTCACGTTCAGCACGATGTCGGTGATGTCCTCGATGACGCCCTCGGCGGTGGTGAACTCATGCTGCACGCCCTCGATCTGGATAGCGGTGGCCTTCGCCCCGTCCAGCGAGGAGAGCAGCACGCGACGCATGGAGTTGCCCAGGGTGTTGCCGTAACCGCGCTCGAGCGGCTCGACGATGTATCGGGCAACGGTGTCGTTGACTTCCTCCGTAGTAACTGTAGGCCTCATGAACTCTGTCATGTGTGAGTAGCCTCCTTAATGAGCCGCGATTATTTCGAGTACAGTTCGACGATGAGCTGCTCGTTGATGTCCAGATCGATCTGGTCACGCGTCGGGAGGGACAGCACGCTGCCCTGCAGCTTCTCGATGTCGATCTCGAGCCAGGCGGGCACCTGCACGCGCTCGTTGGAGACGAGAGCGCTCTTCACGACGAGAAGCTCCTTGGCCTTGGGAGCCACAGAGACGAGCTCGCCGGCACGCACGCGGAAGGACGGGATGTCCACGCGGCGGCCGTTCACGCAGATGTGGCCGTGGGTCACCATCTGGCGGGCTTCCTTGCGGGTGCGGGCGAAGCCCAAGCGGAAGACCACGTTGTCGAGACGGGTCTCCAGGATGGTCATGAGGTTCTCACCGGTCTGACCCTGCATGGACTTGGCGCGCTTGAAGTAACCACGGAACTGCTTCTCGAGCACACCGTAGATGAACTTGGCCTTCTGCTTCTCGCGCAGCTGCATAGCGTACTCGCTCTCCTTGCGACGACGCTTCGGCTGGCGGATGGATTCCTTCTTGCTGGAGTAACCGAGCACCACAGGATCGATGCCCAGCTGACGGCAGCGCTTAAGAACCGGAGTTCTATTAATTGCCATAATGTACGATCCTTTCAGTTACACGCGACGACGCTTGCGGGGACGGCAACCGTTGTGCGGGATGGGAGTGCAGTCCTGGATGGAGGCCACTTCGAGGCCGGCAGCCTGGAGGGAGCGGATAGCGGTCTCGCGACCGGAACCCGGGCCCTTCACGAAGACGGCGACCTTCTTCAGGCCGTGCTCCATAGCCGTCTTCGCGGCGGCCTCGGCGGCCATCTGCGCGGCGAACGGCGTGGACTTACGGGAGCCCTTGAAGCCCACGGTGCCCGCGGACTGCCAGGAGATCACGTTGCCCTGAGGATCGGTGATGGAGACGATGGTGTTGTTGAACGTAGACTTGATGTGAGCGGCGCCCACGGCAATGTTCTTACGCTCGGAGCGCTTGATGCGCGTACGTACTTGCTTCTTAGCCACGGTTTGCTTACCTCACTACTTCTTCTTGCCGCCGATTTGCTTGCGCGGACCCTTGCGGGTACGAGCGTTCGTGTGCGTGCGCTGGCCGCGAACGGGCAGGCCGCGACGATGACGCAGGCCGCGATAGCAACCGATCTCCATGAGGCGCTTCACGTTCTGCGAGACCTCGCGGTGCAGGTCGCCCTCCACCTTGAGGTTCTGCTGGATGTAGTCGCGCAGCTTCGCGAGATCCTCTTCAGAGAGGTCCTTCACGCGAATGTCAGGATCAACGCCGGTATCAGCGATGATCTTCTTGGCCGTGGTCTGGCCAATACCGTAAATGTAGGTCAAGGCGATCTCAATGCGCTTATTGCGGGGAAGATCGACACCAACGAGACGTGCCATGTTTCTTAAGAGTCCTTTCTTCCTAGCCCTGACGCTGCTTATGGCGCGGATTCTCGCAGATGACGAGGATCTTGCCATGGCGTCGGATGATCTTGCACTTGTCGCACATCTTCTTGACCGAAGGACGTACCTTCATATCACTTTCCTTTCGGTATGCGGATCGTTCTATACGTGCACGCCCAGCCGCTGGCGATTGTTTTCTCAGCTGTGACCCCGCGCGAAGGATCCGGGTCTTCGCGGGAGCGTGCGCCCGATCGGGCCGTTCGGGGAACTACTTGAAGCGATAGGTGATGCGGCCGCGGTTGAGGTCGTAGACCGACAGCTCCACCGTGACACGGTCTCCGGGCAGGATCTTGATGTAGTGCATGCGCATCTTGCCGGAAATGTGGGCGAGAATGGTGTGACCGTTCTCAAGTTCCACCTTGAACATCGCGTTGGGCAGGGCTTCGAGCACCGTGCCCTCGAGTTCGATTACATCTTCTTTAGCCAAAAGTTGCTCCTCCAAGCGGACTGATAAAGCAGCAACGCAAGATGGTACCAAAGAAGCAAGCAAATTTGAAGAAGAATTTTGCACAAGGGCGTAAAAAACCAAAAAGCGGGTTTGGCTTTGAAATGACCTGCTTGTCAGGCCTGCGGTCGAGCCGCGCAGCTCTCGGAGATCAACCGGAGCCGCCAGGTATTATTCGTGCTGCCTTGCACGGCCGCCTTGTCGGCAAGAGGGAATAATAGCACAGCCGCAGAAGCGATGCAAGGGAGGCGGAACCTGCAGCCTCCCTCTCACGACATTATCCATTATCGCTCAGCCGCAAACTTAAAAAGGGTGCGCTCTGGACTGTTCGCAACAAGCATGGCAAACTCATCCCCCTCGATAGGATCGCGATGCCGGCGATCATAGGCTTCAAGATAGGCCGGAGATCCGGACAGAAAGAAAGGAACATCCATTTCGTACATTGACCCCGGCTTGAGCGCAAACGCGGTATCACCAGCCAGTTCGGGATAGGCGAGACCCAGGAGCTCCTCATCAAGTTGATAGTCTTTGCTCTTATCCGCGCCCACAATCGTATAGCGAGAAAGAGATACGCCCACTTCCGACGTTCCGTCTTCTGCTGGCGCGGCGCCCTCGTTGGCGACGACAAGCGTCACGACAAGCACGTCGGCCCTCGGCGATTCCGCCATCTCCGCCCCCTCGATATCGGAAGACGATACCCCAGCTCCAATCAAATAGTCCCTCGCCGTCATAATCCGAGCCTTTTCAACGGCAAGCTTGTATCCAGGTGCGAGGTCGTAAGCTGAATCGAAGTAATTGACTCCCAAGTCCGCCTGTTCTCCCGTTTCAAGCACTTTCGACGGCACTTCAGGAACAAGGGCGTTCACATGATACACCGCGACAGCCCACAGCGTAAGCGATGCAGTCAGAACTATTCCGCATACACCTAGCACAACACGGCTCCGAACATTCATGAGAGACCTCTCCCCGCAAATACCTCATGACCGTCGATGCGCCCTTCAGCCAGATAGTACACCTCATCAGATAGCGATTCCATCAGCTCTCGGTCATGACATGCCCACAATACAGCAGCCCCTCGCTCACGCTCTTTCAATATGAGCCGTCGCAGCATGCGCACTCCATCCCTATCCAGAGCATTACTCGGCTCGTCCAAAAGCAATACGGACGGCGACTCCATAACAGCCGCAGCAAGGCCGAGCCGCTGCTTCATTCCCAGAGAGTATTTTCGAAAAGGACGCTTATCGTCTTTCCGCAATCCAACCTCTTCCAGAACCTTATCAATAGCCTCCCCACCCACCTTATCGCGAATAGAAGCGAGGAAGTGCAAGTTCGTGCGACCCGTATAGGCGCTCAGGAACTGCGGGGATTCGATAAGAATCCCCATGCTCTCGGGAAACGCTCGATCGATGCCGACAGTCGCACCATCCACGACAATCGACCCCTCATCGGGGGTGATGAGACCCGCGATGAGACGCATAAGCATGGTCTTACCCGACCCGTTAGGCCCGGCGATTGCGACGATAGCACCATTCGAGACGCTGAGTGACACATCGTCGAGAATCGTCACCCCTCGAATGCGTTTCGTCACATGCGTTACTTCTATACTCATAGGGAATCCTCGCTTCCAAAACAACGCCTTCGATTGAATTCAATACCGCCAACAAGCATCGATGCAAGCGCTATGATTCCGCACACCGCTAGAGCCTCGGCAAGCAGCCAGCCATCCGCGACAAATGCGCCACAGCGCGCCGCCATAGAGAAGGAGCAAAATCCGATCGGCCCCACGCCGAAAGCAGACGCGACCAGCAAACCGGCAGAGGCGCCGACCCCCGCTACCGCATCGAAAAGAAAGGACAGACACAGCTGAAACAACCCGAGGGATATGGCGACTACCGCAACCGTACCCATGAAGGGGAGGGCATCATAGGGCGCTCCCTTCAGCTCCTGCCAGGGAAAATCAATAAGGTAGAGCATATCGGGCGAGACCGACCACGATAGTCCCGAGCCAGCAATCAACGAAAACAGCAGGGCGACCAGCAGCGCCGTTGTGCAAAACAGCAGCACTGATCCTGCCACCCAAACGCATTTCGCCCACCACCAAGCCCAGCGGTTCCCGCAGGCAATGAGGACCTGCTGCCCAAAACCGCACAGGCTTTCCCGTGGGTAACGCGCAAGCCCGACCACCAGCAGCAGGAAGAACACGAACCACCCGACGGGAGGTGCGAAGGCGCGATCATCACCGTCCGTGAAAGGCACACAGCCCGCGAAGTAGCCGAGCAGATAGTCGCCGAGCGTAAAGGCAACGTCGAAGGTCATTCCGTCATCTACACCGGCAAGCGCCATTCCGACCTCGAGACGCAGGGCAATGAGCATGAGGACGCAGCAAAAGGCGCATGCCGTGAGCCACATTCCCGTAGAGCGCAGCGTCGCAAGAACGTCCATGGCAAGGCATCGCAAGCACCTCACTGCTCATCCCTCCGACATCCTACCCGCATCAACAACAGGCACGCACCTGCCAGCAGCAGAACTTCGCCGGCGATGATCCAGCCGTTCTGCACGTACTGGGTGGTGTAAGCGCGAAGGTTCTCGAACAGACTTAGCTGGAAGCCCCTGATGCCGCCGAGCGCAAGGAAAATGCGCTCGTTGAGGAACTGCAGTCCATAGATAGCCACGTAGGGGATCGTCAACACAGCCACTCGATTGACGGTGAGGCAGCCCAAAAGCACCACAAAGGAAGCCCACGTGCCGCAGAGAACAAAGTCAAGCACGCAATAGGCCGCTACATAGATTCCGGGAGCCTCGTAAAACCAAGATGCCCACAGATTGTCGTGATAGATTCCCGTCGTAATAACATCGAAAACCTCTGGCACAACGGCTGGAGCGGTCGTCGCCACGAGAGCGAGGTTCACCAGTTGCGGCACGACGACCACTGTACCCCCGACGGCGAAGGCCGCAAGGGCCTTCGCCGCGAGGTAGCGCACTCGCTTCGTACGCGTGTACACCTGGTCTACATATCCAATACGGCGCTCCGATGCAAGGGACCACCCAAAAGGCACGATGGCCAATAAAGGAGCAATCCGATAGAACATGAAGCACCAAACGGTGTCACCTCCTACCGACATCCAAAAAATAAAGCAGCTGTAGGACGCAGGTGAGATGAAAACATCGTTTTCGCCAGCCGCCATCTCGTCAAGATACTGGAAAAACGAATCTCGCCCCATCACCTCTCCGGCCTCGGCGCAACAGAGGAGCAAGCCTATTCCCAAGGCAACGATGAAGTAAGGATTCGCAATAGCCTTGCGCAATTCCGTCTTCAGCAATCGTTTCACGAATGACTCCTTTTATCTTCGCACTCAAGCGCTACCCTGATTCCGCAATTTGGGTCGCCGATCCGCAAGGCAAAGGGAACGCCATCACCGGCCACGACAATACCTGAATGAAAAGTCCTTGTTTCCCCTGGTTTGAGCCGAAAGACATTCCCGTCGCCATCCTCCAGAGAGCCATCTTCTATCATGCCGTCAAAATAAATTTGGTCAAAAGCCTCAATGCCTTCCAACGATTCAAGAAAGGAGGTGCGAAAACCCTGTCTTCCGGATTTTGTGGAGCCTGGAACCGAAGAAGCATCAACGTTTTCAACGGTATAGGTCAGCAGACAAAGAGAATGCCCGTCCTGCTTCCATGTCGGGAGATAACTGGGGAGTTGAATGTCATCAACGGGAATTCCCGCTGCTTCCGGAGAATCAAACAACGTCACCTCATCTACACGAAAGCGCAGCGTGCCATCCCATTCGCCAAGAGGGCGGTAATCCAATCCGTAGCTTCTCCTGTCTGCGCTCCCTTTTCCCGCTTCTTCTGCGATTCCTTGATTGTCAAGATCAACCCATTCGCCCATAGCATATTCGGAGGAAAGAGTAGATGGCCCATCGGCGCCATTTACTCCAAACGAGAATCCAATCACTCCGATGACGGCAACGAGAATCGCTACCACCACCAGCACAACTAGCTCAGATCCGCATAAACGCACATGCACCATATCAGTCGCCATTGATAACCGCATAGGTGCGCGTGCTGTCGGGACTCCACACTCCTGAGACGTCTCCCTTGGTTGAATCCGCCCAACCAGTCAGACGCACTTTGTATCCTTGAGCCTTGCTGAGAACCCTAATGCTGCAATCCTTATTTGCGTACTTGAGAGTCGCCCTCGATTTTTCAACCACGTTCTCCCATTTGCTCCCCGTCCATCTATCGACATAAACTCGACAGCGATCACATTTCTTCACAGCAGCACGTATATAAACTGGCGCGGTATTGTCTTTTCGGCGAGACTCGCCACCATTGCTCGTTGCTCCACTTTTGCTGA
This sequence comes from Adlercreutzia sp., assembly GCF_056795635.1. Lineage (NCBI taxonomy): Bacteria > Bacillati > Actinomycetota > Coriobacteriia > Eggerthellales > Eggerthellaceae > Adlercreutzia > Adlercreutzia sp. The sequence continues at coordinate 24,050 of NZ_JBQIIT010000002.1, forward strand.
ACGTAAAGTAGAATTTCCTGTTGGTAGTGTTAGCGTGGGGCTGGATGGTGGAATCATCTGAAGTTGAGCCTCCATCCACCCTCTCTCCGCCTACGTCGGCAAAGGCAACACCAGATGGAGTCATAATAGCGAGAGCGATAAAACAGGAGGCAAGTTTGACGGATGGTTTCATTCTTCTTTCCTTTCTCCCAAGAGTCCGGCGGCTAGAATGGTACTGGGGAGAAGCGGAACTGTATGTCATCAGAGCTTATGAAATACCTGATGACAGATGCCGTCAATGCAAAACCCGTGCTCCGCCGCCCAGATCGAGGGCATCTTTGATGGCATTGGCAAATTGAGCTCTTGAGTTCGCGCCCAATCTTCGATACAGCATTAAGCAAGCATTGTTAACAGTGCCCCGCGACAGATACGCCCCTTCGGAAATCTGCGTCGCCGAATATCCTTGAAGAATTCCGAGTCCTACCGATACTTCGGTAGGAGAAAACCCTTTGGCCACCAGATAGGCTTCCGCGCGGATCAATTCGGGACGCCCAAAGAGCCTTGCGGTTTGCCGCAAATCGTATTCGCTTTTCGTCTCGCGGTAAAGCTTCACCTGCCCGTAAGCAACCACCACAAGCAGCACCATAGCCGCCGCAAACCCAATCATGGGAAACAGCACGTCGCTCGGGTCAAGATTATCGAAAACCCACGTGTAGTAATCCATAAGATCATTGCAGAAATTTGTCGCGATGCGGCCAAAGGTCAAGCCGACGCCCAGTGCAACCGACACCGGCCCGAGACGAGACGGTAGAAGAGGCGCCACGACAACGAGCAATCCCAGCGTAAGAAACGTCAGAACCGGCATTATCAAAGACCCCTGCCCCGCCGCAGTTACGAGAATCCCCATTGCCAACAACGCCACGGCAAACACTCGCGGCATGCCCACAAGGCGCCCCGTAAGCATCAAGGCCAAGAAAATCGTCCACGATGCGGTGAGTAACGTCGCAGCCATCGGTCGATCGAGGTCGGCCCATGCCATTTGGACGAAGAGACCGATAAACAGCACCGTCACCATAAGCCAAACTGACACTTCCAGCGATGCGGCCAGCCGATAATCACCATCATTCCTGTCGTCTTTGCTTTCAGCACTTCCTTTTACCGCCTCCGCGACCGCGAAAGCGATGCAGAGAGAAGCAACAAACGTCGCTCCCTCCACTAGCGTGTGCGATACCTCTACAACCAGCGATAACCTCAAAAACACGAGGACAACCCACAACGCTATCGCAAGGACAATCAGGGCCCGTGTGGCACCCTCTTGAACCGCAGGCTTCACACCACACCACTCCGCGATCCCGAAAAGCATAAACCCCGTTCCCAAGCCAAACACGAGAGGGGCCCCCGCAGCCACAACCGTGTCGTCGAATGCACCAGCAGGAACAAGTACCCATGCTGCCGCTATCAGGACCAAGATGCCCGCTATATTTAGTGCTGCACATGGGCGGTTCGACATCTTCACTGTAACCGCCTCGTCGTCTCCCTGCGTCTGCGCCTTCGAACGCAACCGCATTTCGCGATAGCTCTGGTAAACACTTGAAGCCTCATCACCATTGCCCAATTCGAGCTTGCGATACGCACGTTGCAAATAAGCTCGCACTGTTGACGCCCCAACGCCCATTGCAACTGCCGATTGGGCCGACGTAGAACCTGCAAGCATAAGACCCAGAGCCTGTTGCTCGCGTTCGGTGAGAGTCTTGGCCTTATCCCCGCCGAAAACATCGTGCAACTCGATTCCCGAAACGGCTTCCAACAATGATGGCCCGTTCCCACCCTTCGCTGAAGCGTCGCCAACCGAGATCTTTTCCCCCTCATCACAAAGGCGCTGTGACTCACACCGAGCATCAAAACCCTCGGCAACCAGGCCCAAAACAGCAATGACATACAGGCCGGAAAGAAGGAACCAGCCCCAGTGAGGCATCTTGTCGTACACAAGTATTGACCTACTGAGAAAATTCCATGCTATGGCTCCGAACGCATACACGGCGAGCACGCGGCAGGTCTTATCCCATCGAGGAAAAAGAGATATTTCCCTCTTGGCCCCATCGCAAGCCGCGCCGCCGTGGTCCCCGCGCAGGCGTTTCGTCAATCCAAAGCACCACATCGCAGCTAACAGAAGTGCGGCAATTCCCGGAAGCATGACAGCCGGGGAAAGACCAAATTGAGACCAGAGCATCTCACCATCAAATACCTGAGCAAGAGAAGGGACACGTGCTTCTCGATGGAACGCGGAAAATTCCAGAGGCGCCTTCGAGAACCCCGCCGTGCAGGCTAGCGCAAACACCATCGGAGACAGAATTGAGGCTCCCGCAAAGTCGTTCTTCTTCAACTGTTGATTCGCACCAGGCTTCTGGAGCCCGATCACGCAAGGAACCAACGCGCAAAGAAGCGCTGAGACAAGCAGGCAGATTTTGCCGTACTCCTCCACGAGGAGACGCCAAGGCGTATCGAAAACGAGGTTTACCGGAAAAGGGAGAAAGCATGCCTCCCCTGCATGGGGGTGAAGAGGCATCGCGTCGTATATGATTTCGGGATCGCATTCGAGCGCAACGGGAAGACTAGCCAGTTCGGCCGCACTGATTGCAATGGCCAGCAGCCATCCGACCGCGAAAAGAGCAGCTATGGCTGCTTTTACCCAGAAGCGAGTCGCCAAGAATTTTTTGACCCTATCATGCAAAACAGTGGTTGCAGCAGAACTCCAGGCTGCGCCAAGCAAACAACCGATCAACAAGCCGAGAGCGACCCAACCGTAAAACCCTGTGAGAACAGGGCCCCTATAGGGTTCTGCAAGAAAGAAGGGTGTCGCGGTGAGCGCCGCAAACCAGAAAACCCATGCCGTGCCGATGGCCGCCTTCCCCGCAGTACCCATGCGCGTCATATGTCACTGACCCTCCACCAGTTTGCTCTCTACACCTCTTCGTCAATATGACAAGTATATTATTGGGCCGCATCGCACCAGAGCGCCTCGATCACCATTGACCTCTCTCGACTCAGAATAACATAGGAGCACCATCCATCGACGAAATTCCGACCTTACACTCTTTCCTGAAGAAGCAGCGGGGCATTATCATCCCAGTATCGCCGAAGAAGCTGGGCGAGGTGGGGAATATCGGTGCTCGCGACATGCCATGCGATAGCCCGGTCAACTTCGCGATAACCGTGGGCCACAAAGTTCCGAAAGCCCTTGATCTGCCGCCACGGGTAGTCAGGGAAGGCGCCTACCACCTCTTCTGACAGATGGACGACGTCCTCTGCGATGCGGTAGACGGGACTCATCGCGGCGTCGTAGGCCAGCTCGCCATCTTCCGAGCGATCGTTCACGAACTTCTCTTGGTCAAGGGAAAAGCGCTCGATACGGCTTGCGAGCGTTCTCGTATCTTCCAGGATAACGCTGATGAGATCGAGGTCGCGCTCAAGCTGCCTCATAGAGCAGCACCTCGTCTCGCTGCATGCGCTTCCGGAAAGCCGGACGCATAAATTCAAGCGGATTGGTCACAATCTCGACGGCGCGGCCCAAGCGAGCCTCCAAAGATTCCTGGATATCGAGCAGGTCACCGTAGTTGATTTCCGGACCGCACTCGAGCCTCACATCGACATCGCTTTGAGGCCCCTCCTCGCCCCGGGCAAAAGAGCCGAACAGGTATACCGCACGAACATCATAGGGTGCAACTGCATCCCTCAAGGCCTCTGTTATGTGTTCGACCGTCAGCATGCAAAGAGTATATCATGGGAACGCTGCGAGGCGCACCCTCTCGGCAATGCGACTCTGACCCGAAAACCGCAATGTCAACCCACCGAGCAGGAACACCAAAGGCTGGCGCGGGCGGCCCTTCCCTACTCCCCCAGGTACTCCTTCTGGCGCTGGCGGGCGAGTTGGAGGCCGCGGGCGACGAAACCCTGGCCGAACACCTCGCGGATCTTCCAGGCGTAGCGGGTCTCGGGCTCATCGAACTTGCGGCGCTGAAAGGCCAGGCAGGCAGCCACCTCGTCCCCGAAACCGGCGTAGAACTCCTCCATGGCATCGATCAGCCGCTTGGCGGCCTTCACCACCGAGTACGCGCTGCCGTCGGGCATGACGATCTTCACGGTCTTCAAGTCGTAGTGGGCGGCGTTCTTGAAGTTCTGCACGGCCTGCACCTGGTCTTTGGGGGTGAGGCGCGGGCCCTCCACTGAGGCGGCCCACACCAAGAACAACTGGCTGAACAGCACATCCCGCTCGTCGATGCCGGCGCGCACCAGGGGGTTCAGATCCACCATGCGCAGCTCGATATGGCTGATGCCCTCCTTCAGGCCCGCGAGGCTGTAGGGGCCAAAGCCCTTCAAGCGGATGGGATAGTACAGCTCGGAGGGATAGCGGATCATGCCCTCGTCGATGTAGGCCTGGATGGAATCGGCATAGGCCGACGCGCTGGCATAGTCCAGCACGGGCGCGAAGAAGTTCCAATAGCCCAGCTCCGAGCAGCGCACCGTGGCCAGGCCCTGGAACAGATCGCCGCCGATCTTGCCCTTCTCCACGTAAGAGGAATCCATGACGGGGCTCGCGGCCATGACGGCCGTGAGGATCCAGCCCCAGGTGACGCAGTTCTCGGCCAGGCGCATGTACAAATCGTCGCGGTAGGCATCGAAGTCCTCGCCACCGGTGAGGGCGAAATCGGCCCGCAGGAGGCTCTCGGCGAAGGAATAGTTCAGGTGAATGCCGGAAAACGCCATCTTGTAGCGGCCGTAACGATCGGAGAGGTACTCGCGGTAGGCGGTCTTGTCGGCGTCGTCGCCGTAGTACTGGGCGATGGGGATGTCCTTCTCCCCCAGGATATAGGGCGGGTTCGAGAACGGCCACAAAAGCTCCCGTTCCGGCAGGTTCGCGACGGCCCGCTGCACGACGGCGTTGTAGTGCTCCAGCGAGGCGATGGCCGCCGCCGGCGTGGGACACACCGGGGTGTTCACCTCCACCTGGTTCTCGGAGAAGTCGCGCACGATGTGCACATCGTCGGCGAAGTCGGCCGGTGTGTGGGCCAGAAAGCCGCCGCCATCGATGCGCAGGGATTCCTTCTCCAGGCCGAAGCCACCCTCCAGAAGATGCGGACGAACCGATTCGTGATGGGCATGCAGCATAGTTGCCTCCCCGGATGTGTGACGGGCGCCGCCGAGCGCCCCAAGCGGCGGCCACCGGCCCCGCTTTTCTTGATGTTCGCCATTAAGTTTAGCAGGTGCGCCCCATCTCAAGGCTCCTCATCCGCCCCTTCGCCACGATTTCGCAATATGCGGGAGGAAATCGATTAAGTGCCATCTGGCCCGAACGCCGGGGAACACCATTGACCGCAAAGGGCCTGAAGGGTAGACTATACGCTTGCGTGAAGCGACGGGCCTTTAGCTCAGTCGGTAGAGCAGGGGACTTTTAATCCCAAGGTCGCGGGTTCGATCCCCGCAGGGCCCACCACCTTTTCGCCGCACCGCGTTTCGCACCGGCAGTCATCCGGCGCTCGCGCATCGTTTTGGCACTGGGGTATCGTCCAACGGCAGGACTCTGGTTTTTGGTACCAGCTACCTAGGTTCGAATCCTAGTACCCCAGCCACTTTCTTCCCCCTTTCAACAATGAAAGCATTCCCAGGTCGTGCGAGATGGGAATTCAAGCCCTACCGGGCTCCCTTCTCGGTTTTCGCGACGACGAGGAACAACGCCATGGCCGCAGCCCCCACTACGGCCATGGCCAGGTACAGGTTTCCGTAGCCGATGAGCGGGGCCACCACGCCCAGCAGAATGGGACCCACGCCCACCCCCACGTCGAGCAGCATGTAGAAGGTGGCGTTGGCCACCGACAGACGCGCGTCGCTCGTCACGCGCACGGCCATGGCCAGCCCGCACGACTGCACGGTGCCTACGCCGAAGCCGAGCAGAGCCGCCGCGCCGAGCATCATCCCGTCGTTGGCGGCGAAGGCGAGCACGACCATGCCCAGGACAAAGGATACAAAGGCCGGCACCATGACGGGGTGGGGCCCCACGCGGTCGAAGGCGCGGCCGGTGAAGGGGCGCGTGGCGAACATGGCCAGGGCGTACACCACGAAGAACACGCTAGCCGCCCGGTCCAGGCCGATCTCGGTGGCGTAGGGCGTGAGGAACGTGAGCAAGCTGGAATAGCCGAAGAACAGAAGGCCGCACACCACGGCAATGGGCAGCACGCCGGCCTCCACGAAGCGCGCGAGCGGCGAATGCTCCACCTTCGCAGTGACCACCTCTTCCAGATGGGTGGAAGGCACGCGGCAGCAGGCCGGGCAATCGTCGTCGGTGCCGGCACAAACCGGGCAGACGGCGCCCGCTACCGCGTCCTGGGCGGGCGCCGCGAGAGCTTCCGCCGCAGACGTATCGGCAACTCGAGCGTCGGCAACCCGGACCTCGTCGGCGGCGGAAGCGGCCCTCTCGCGTGCCTCTTCCAGAGGGGCGGCTGCCAGGGCACCAGCCGCCGCGTCGTCGGCCGCGTCCATCTCGGCCACCGCCGATGCAGCATTCCCCCGCACCTTCGTGGAAGACGCCGGGCGCAGGAGCAGCGCCGCGGGAATGGAGAGGGCCACGAGCACGCTCGCCACCGCGAACACCACCGGGTAGCCGAAGTTGTTCGCCAGGAAAATACCGGCGAAGGGACCGATGGCGCTGCCCAGGGTGATGGACAGCATGAAGTAGCCGATGCCCTCGCCCTTGCGCTCGGGGGGCACCACGCTCGTAATGACCGTGGCGACGGTGGTGGAGCACACGCCGTAGGCGAACCCGTGGGCCAAGCGCACCCCGATAAGAGCGCCCACCGGCTCGTTCAGCAGGTAGAGCGCTGTGAGGGCCACCTCCGCGATGCAGCCGACCACAAGCAGAGGCATGCGCCCGAAATGCTCCATCATCGGCGCGGCGGCAAAGCGCGAGAACAGCGTGCCCACGATGAAGGCGCTGGCGCAGAAGGCGGCCACGGCGGCCGGAGCCTGGTACACCGCGAGCGCGTAGGCGGTCATGACCACCATGAGCATGAAGTAGTTGCCCGCGATGAAGAAGTTCAAGCAGGTGCCCGCGATGAAGTTGCGGGTCCACAGGGGTTGGGGCTCAGGCTTGGCGCAGGGCGCAGCAGACGGGGGCGCCGCCTTGGCGCGGGCGGCGGAGCGGGCGGAGCGAAGATCCGACGGAGCGGCGGAGGTTGCGGCCGCGGGGGTCGCGGAGGCGGGAGAAGCCATTAGCGGCAATCGCCTTCTTTCGCGATGAGCACGGTCATGGGCGATTCCTTGGTGACCGCGTAGCTGACCGAGCCGAGGAAGCCCTTCACACCGCCCTGGCCGCGGCTGCCCATGATGATGAGGTCGCAGCCCTCGTCCCGAGCGCAGTTCACAATGAGATCGGCCGGCGAGGTGCCCTTGAGAATCTTCACCTCCGCGGGGTTCGCCATGGCCTCGGCGATGGCCTGAAGCTCGGCGCGCACAGCCATGGCGTCGTCCGCCATCACCGTGTCCATGCCGGCCGCCGCCGAACCTGACGAGAACAGCCGCATGACATGCACCAGCACCACTTCCACCGCAGGGTTCTGGGCGGCTATCTCGCCCATCACCTCCAAGGCGCGGTGCGACGGCGCGCTTCCGTCATAGGCCACCAGTATCTTCTTGCACCACATGGGGCATCCTTTCTGTCGGCAAATCTGCCAGAACGGCTATCAAGCTCACCAAGCATTGTAGCCCCGCCCCCGGGCCCCCACGGATTCTTTGCAAAGTTGTTGAAAAGACCGGCGCCAGCCGCTTCCCTCACACCTGCCCCCCTGTAGACAGCGAGCCCGCAACGGCAGGAGGCGCCGAAAAGCCCCCTACTCTCCCGCCGCTTCCACCACATCGATGAGCTCCTGCTGGGAGTGCACCCCCAGCTTCGCGTAGATGTTCTGCACGTGGGTCTTCACCGTGTTGCGCGACAGCACCAACTTCTCCTGGATGTAGGCGGCGTTGCGCCCGTGGGCCAGAAGCGAAAGAATCTCACTCTCGCGCGGCGTGAGGCCGAAGGACGTCGACGTCTCGGCGCACCGGCCTTCCAGCGCATCGACCACAGGTTCCAAGGCGACCGACGAGCGCGACGGCGCTTCGAAGCCTGCGGTGGCCATTCCCACAAGGCCGCCATCGACCTTGCCTGTGCCACTGGGCGACCCCGTACCCACGCGCAGCGGCGCTACAGCCTCCACCCCGTCGATGGTGTCTTGGAAGCTGAACCCCTTAAGCGCCGTGAAATTCGCCGCCAGAAAGCCAAACAACACCACCGCCACGAGGGTGGAGATGGCGAGACTCCCCTCCAAGGCCCCCGTCCAATGCCCGAAGGTCGCGCCGCACAGAAGCCCGAAAGACGAGGCGGCGCGCCCCCACGCGAACACGGCCAAGGCATTCACCTTGTTGCGCGCGCCGATGGAGGCGAGCGCGAACCACATGAGCACCTCAAAGCACTCGCTACCCGCGAACAAAAGACCGTTCACCAGCGCCGCATGGGCCACGTCCACACGCCCGTTGAGCACGATGATGGAGAGGAATCCCGCTGTTACGAGCAGGGCGGCCGCCTCGTAGAGGATGTCGGCCTTGGGCTGGCGCGGCAGCAGGGCCAAGACGAGCAGAAGACCTAGGGGGATAACGCCGAGCATCGTGGTCTGGGGCGCCCCGTCCACCGTCTCGAAGGTGAGCGCAAAGCCGTAGGCGATCCGGAAAACGAAGATGGCCACGAACAGCCCGTGGGCGAAGGGCAGATAAGAGGCGGGCTGGGTGATAGACGTCTCCCGGGCGGGCGCCGCGCCGCCCATGACGGCGAGCATTTCAAGCGCGAGGGGACGGCAGACGGCGTACATCACGAACATGATGGACACCAGCACCGCCACGGCCACATCGGCCCCCATGAAGGAGAACGGGATGCGCAGAAGATAGCTGAGGCCGAACGCCGAGGCGATGCACAGCATACACGAGCGCCGCCCCAGCGTGCACAGGGAAATACCCGCGAGCACCACGATCCAGCGGGACCCGACCGACCGCAGGCACGAGCCCGCTATGAGCATGAGCGGATTGCACTGCCACAGGCCGATCAGGATGAGCATGTAGCCCAAGGAGTAGAGAGCCAGAGATGTCAGGGTCATCGGCCCCTCTTTGATGGAGGACGGGCGATTCAGCGCCCATACGGCGAGCACGGTCAGCGTGGCCACGCCCACCGCCGAGGATATATCGCGCGCCTCGGGGGCCAAGCCGATGAAGTGGGGGTACAGGTACACGTTGGTAAGCCAGGTGCCGAACACCTCGGCCGTCAGGGCCACCAGGCAGCGCAACCAGGCGCCGCGAACCGTTGTCGTGGAATGCAAGGCGCCCCTTCCTCCCCGTTGTCTGGCACCGGGGGCAAGCGTATCCCATTTCACCCCTTCTTGACAAGGAGAAATGCCCGATCTGGTACCAGCGGGGTGAGAGGCTTTCCCGCGAAATCCAGCGGCAAAATGGTCCTCCCGTGGCGAAGACAAGCGGCGGCTCGCGGAGCATGATGCAACCAATCGATGCACCGGCCCCACGGGAGAGGGCCGACGCCGGGACTCAAGCCCCGCGGGCATCCTGAACCCAAGGAGGGACCCATGAAATCTCTGAGCACGAACGTTTCCCGTCGCAGCTTCCTCACCGGCGCCACCGCCGCCGGCGCACTCGCGGCCCTGGGCCTGGCCGGCTGCGCGCCCCAGACAACCGCCGGCTCTCCGACGGCTGCCGACGCAGCTGCAGAGGGCGAGGCCCTGGCTGCCACTGGCACCGACTGGCTCGGCGCCGCCCCCGAGATCGCCGAGGGCGACATCGTCGAAATCCGCGACACCGAGCTGCTCATCGTCGGCGCCGGCAACGGCGGCATGGCCGCCGCGGCCACGGCGGCCGATCTGGGACTCGACTTCACCCTGTGCGAGAAGACCGGCTCCATCCAGCGCACCCGCCACTGGTTCGGCGCCATCAACACCGCCTATACCAAGGCCGCCGGTGCCGAGGTCGACAAGGCCAAGCTGCTCAACGAGTTCACCCGCTACGCTTCCAACCAGGCCGACCAGCGCGTCGTGCGCGTGTGGATCGATGAATCCGCCGAGGTGACCGACTGGCTCGATCCCATTCTCACGGCTGCGGGCATGACCTGCGCCTTCGATAACAACGTCGACCACGCCACCGGCGGCACCGACTACAACATCTTCCCCATGGAGCACTATTATTCGGGCACCGACGCGGCCGGTGAGAAGCTGGAGCGCAACAAGGTGCTGCTCGCCTACATCAACGAGCGCGGTTACGACGTCACCTACAACCACAGCCTGGCCAAGCTCGTGCAAGACGACACCGGCAAGGTGGCGGGCGCCATCTTCGAGACCCCCGACGGCTACGTGCAGATCAATGCCGCGAAGGGCGTGCTGCTGACCACGGGCGGCTACGTTTCCAACGCCGATATGCTGCGCGCCTGCAACCCCATGGTGGAACGCTGCGTCACCCTGCAGTACGGCTCGCCGAACAACACCGGCGACGGCATCAAGGCCGCCATGCACATCGGCGCCCAGAAGGATGCCATCGGCGCGCCCATGATCTTCGACCGCGGCGCCGTGCTCCCCGGCGAGAACGCCGGCATCGTGAGCGACCCGGGCGAGCCCGCCACCTTCATCGGCACCGACAAGCAGTTCAACCTGGGCAGCCAGCCGCTCATGAAGGTGGCGCGCGACGGCAAGCGCTTCGTGAACGAATCCACTCCCTACGACTTCTGCTGCTTCGCCGCTGCGGCCAACGAGGGCGGCGTGTTCTGCCAGGTGTTCGATTCCAACTTGAAGGAGGACGTGAAGCGCTTCAACACCATCGGCTGCTCGCGCCAGACCCAGCAGCTTCTCGCAGCTGAGGCTAACACCTCGCTCGACGAGATTTATGCCGACCAGCTGGAGAAGGGCACCATGGTGAAGGCCGATACCCTTGACGAGCTGGCCGACAAGCTCGGCTTTGCCGATGAGGCCAAGGAGGCCTTTCTCACCGAGGTGGACAAGTACAACGGCTTCTTCGACGCCCAGAAGGACACCGATTTCGGCAAGGAGGCCTACCGCCTGTCCGAGCTGCGCCAAGCGCCCTTCTACGGCATCTGGTACGGCGGCTCCATCCTGACCACGGTGGACGGCCTGCGCATCAACCCCGACATGCAGGTGCTCAACGAGCAGGGCCATGTGATCGAGGGCCTCTACGCCGCCGGCGACTGCTCCGGCTCGGTGTTCGCCAACAACTACCCCGAGTACATTGTGGGCTGCGCCTGCGGCCGCACCATCACTTTCAGCCGCCACGCCGTGCGCCACATGGCCGGCGACCTCTCCTAAGCGGGGAAATGCAGGCGGCCGGTGCCTCCCTCCCTCGCCGACCGCCGCTTTCTTATAGATCGGAGCCCTGGCGCGTCATCGCACCGGGGCTCCGTCGCTTTTAGGCTGCTCCCTACCCGGCTGCCACGAAGGTATCGCGGTCGGGGGCGAAGGACTGCATGGCCTCGATGGTGCGGGCGAACAGCTCGTCCAACTCCCAGCCGAGCATTTCCGCGCCGCTCGCGATGACCTCGCGGCTCACGCCGGCGGCGAAGCGCTTGTCCTTGTACTTCTTCTTGAGTGACTTCACGTTGAAGTCCATGACCGACTTACTCGGCCGCATGACAACGGCCGCGCCGATGAGGCCCGTAAGCTCCTCGGTGGCGAAAAGGATCTTCTCCATTTGCAGCTCGGGCTTGGGCAGCTCGGGGTTGAAGTCGGAGGTGTGGGACTGAATGGCGCGGATAAGCTCCGGCGTGCCGCCGGCGGCCTCGATGAGCGGCGCGGCGTACAGGGTGTGCTTCTCGGGCTCGTCGTCGTGCTCCTCCCAGTCCAGATCGTGCAACAGCCCCACGATGCCCCAGAAATCCTCGTTCTCCGGATCGTACTCGCGGGCAAAGTAGCGCATGGTCTGCTCCACGGTCTCGCCGTGCTCGATATGGAAGGGATCCTTGTTGTGGGCGGCCAGAAGTGCGGCGGCCTCGTCGCGGGTCATGCCGGCGGACAGTGCGCTCACAGGCGCCTCCTCTCGTCTCGTGTTTTCGCCTGGGAACACTATAGCGCCTCCCATGGCGCACGGCCGTTGGAATTCACCCCACAAAGAGCAGGGCGCCGCTGGAGATGCCTCCAACGACGCCCCGAAAACGTTGCGCGAGGCAGCCACCCGGCACCATGCCGGAGCGACCCGCACCCGCGGGGAGCCCCCTGCACTTAAGGGGCAGATCGCACCCGATGAGCGGCCCGCACTCGAACCGCTTCTTAAGCGGCCTGCTTCTTCCCGAAGATGGTGCGCGCCCCCTTTACCGCCAAGATGACGGCGAACACCATGAGCAGAAGCCCGATGACGAGCTGCAGCACCGTGGCCGCATCCACCGTGCCCGCGGCGATGAGGCCGATCTTGCCCCACACGGTCAGGGCCAACGAGCACAGCGTCACCACCATCATGAAGGCCATGGGCAGGTAGAACATCTTGTTGTTGCGGCCCGCGTTGCCGAGCCACGCGCACACGGCCAGAAGACCGAGGGCGGCCAGAAGCTGGTTGGCGGCACCGAACAGCGGCCAGACGAGCTGATAGCCGGTCAGTCCCAACCCCACGCCGAAGACGACCGTGATAATGGTGGCCACCCACGGGTTCGTGAGCACCTTGCGCCAGCCGGCGAGCTCGCCCATCTCCATACCGTGCGGGGTGAACAACTCTTGGAACATATAGCGGCCCAGGCGCGTGGCGGTATCGAGCGAGGTGAGACAGAACACCGATACAGCCAGCACCAGAAGCGCATAGGCGATGGATTCCACCCCGGCCAGCCCGGGCACGCAGGCGAGCATCTGGGAGAGGCCCGCAGCGAACACCTGGGTCGGCGAGGCATAGGTGCCGTCCATGTAACCGGCGAACACGAAGGCCACCGCGCACAGCGAGATAACGGCCACCAGGCACTCCAGCAGCATGCCGCCGTAGGCGATGGGCTGGGCCTCGGCCTCGCGATCGAGCTGCTTGGAGGTGGTGCCCGAGGCTACCAGGCTATGGAAACCGGAGATGGCGCCGCAGGCGATGGTGATGAACAGGGCCGGGAACAAAAAGCCCGAGGCGGCCACCTTGCTCTCGCCCGCAACAGCCGCAAAGCCCGTAAACGCCGGGATCTCAAGCGATGCCGCGTCGCCGGTCAGGCCCGCGCCGATAATGCCGACAAGGGCCAGGGCAATCATGCCGTAGAGCAGATAACTCGACAGGTAGTCGCGCGGCTGCAGCAGAATCCACACCGGAGCCACCGAGGCCACCAGAATATAAAGGCCCACAATGAGCATCCACGTGGTGTTGTCCAGAGCGATGACCGGCAGATTGTAGCCAAGCTCCACCACGACTACGATAATGGCGATGGCCGAGGCGATGTTAGCCGCCGCGGGAATCTTGCGACCGCGAGTGACAAGACCGTAGATGACGGCCACCACGATGAACAGCACCGAGATCATGGCCGTGCGCATATTCGCCATATTGGCCGCCTCGGCGGCAGCGGCCTTGGCGGCATCATCGAGCGGCACGGGCGTGACGGCGAAGGTGCTCGCAACGATGGAGGCGAAAGCGGCCACCACCAGAATGAGCGTCAGATAGGCGAAGGTGCAGAACAACTTCTTGGCCGTGTCATCGATGTTGTGGGCGATGACCGTGGCAAGCGTTTGCCCCTTGTGGCGGATAGAGGCGAACAGCGCGCCGAAGTCGTGCAGGGCGCCGAAGAAGATGCCGCCGATGAGAACCCACAGAAGCACGGGCACCCAGCCGAAGACGGCAGCCTGGATAGGGCCGTTGATGGGGCCCGCGCCGGCGATGGACGAGAAGTGGTGGCCGAGCACCACGTAGGGCGGAGCAGGCACATAGTCCTTGCCGTCCTCCAACTCATGGGCCGGCGTGGGGCGGTCGGGCCTCACACCCCACTGACGGGCGAGCCAACCGCCGTAGAAGATGTAGCCCGCGACGAGCACGACGATGGCTACGATGAGAATGACCAGTGCGTTCATTCCTGTCCTTCCTTTCCTTTCCCTTTATCTCACCACGGGCGAAACCCTCACGGCCGACGCCTCTGTCACTGGCACTTCCGCAACCGATGCGGAATCGATCACGGCCTCCGCCATGGCCGTGCCTCTTCCGTCCTCCGCCGACGGAGCCCCTTCGGCAAACGCGTTCGCCGCCAAGGTTTCCACGAGTGGCTTTCCCTGAGTATTGGCCCAAACGCGGCGCGCCGACAGATCGACGACGGCCACGCGCATGTCGGCCCAGCCCTTCAGCCCGAAGGAGAAGCTCTTGCGAAACCGGGCTCTGCGCACGAGGCGCGGCACGGCCTCGTCCACCCCATCAGCCACCACGACCAGCGAAAGATACGAACACATATGGTCGGGGGCAAGCTGCACTTTGGCTAGGGCCTCACGGGCCATGAAGTGCAGCAAGTCGTTCAATTCCGCCTCGGTCAGGCGAGCCGTCGGCCAGAAGAACAGATACTCGTGACTGGAAGCCTCCCACAGCTTCGCTCGCTTCACGAGCACGTACTGAGAAGCTGATGAGTGAAACTCGGCATAGCCCGGAAAGGCGCGGCCTGCGAAGCGATGATCGCGCTCGACATCGAACCACGCCTCATGGGCGGCGAGAAGTCGCTCGATGACTTCCATGCGGCCAGCCATGACCATCGCCTTCTTCCAAAAAAGACCTTGCGGATGAACGTTACGAGATTAGTACGATCTCTCCGCCAGCGCAAGGAGTTTTTTTGGCAAATTGTCAGTTCGGAAAAGCCGTTTCCGAAAAAGGGAAGCAGCGCCCAAGCGCGGAGAGCTAGAACACCACGCCCAGGGCGTTGCAGATGAGGCCCCAGAAGACGCCGATGACGTAGAGGGCGACGATGATGGCGAGATTCTGCCTCCAGTGGCGGTTGGCGCGCACGAGCACGAGCAGGCCCACGCCGGCGCTGACGAGCAGGCCGGCGAGCATGGCGCCCGCGCCGAGCACCCCTTCCACGTACAGCTGCGCGATGATCACGCTGGCGGCGCAGTTGGGAATGAGGCCCACGAGCGCCGTGGCAAATACCGAGAAGGCGGGGTTGTCGCCGAGGAACTGGGCGAGAGCGTCCTCCCCCACCACTTCCAGTACGGCGTTAAGCACCACAGTAATGATGAAGATGAACAGCGTCACCTGAATGGTGTGCCTCGTGGCGGATCGCAGGATGCCCTTCCACCCGTGGCCGTGGCTGTGGGTATGCTCCACATCATCGTGGTGCTCGTAGGCGCGCTCGGGCGCCTGCTCGCAGGCATGGCAGTCATCGTTGCACCCGCACTGATCCCGCTCGCACAGCTCGTGAATGCGCAGGCGCTCCCTATCGCGCCGGGCGAGGCGCAGCACCGTGTCCACGATAAAGCCCATGACCATGGCGATGACCACCTTCGCCCCCATGATGGAGAGGATGGTGTTGGCCGGCACCGCCTCGGCGAGAAAGATGGGCAGCATCTCATCGGAGGTGGACAGGAAGATGGCGAACAGGGTGCCCAGGGTGATAACGCGCCCCGCCCACAGCGTGGCCCCCACCGCCGAGAATCCGCACTGGGGCACTACGCCCAGCACCGCGCCCACGATGGGGCCGGCGGCGCCGGCGTGCTGGATGGCCCGCTGGGTCTTGCCGCCCGTCTTGTGCTCGAGCCATTCCATGGCCAGGTAGGTCACGAACAGAAACGGGATGAGGTACAGCGTGTCGGAGACCGAATGCTCCAGCACGTGTTCGGCTATGTGCGCAAATTCTTCCATGGGGCCCATTGTAGAAGAAAGGCGGCCTTCGGGCCGCCTTTCCGCGCGTTAGTTTGTTGAGCGGTTACCCAACCGGAGAGCTTGGGGCCTCCGGCTTAGTACATCCCGCCGCCGCCCTGCATGGCACCGGCCAGAGCGCTCAGATCGGGGCCCTCCTTGGGGATCTCGTTGATGGTGGCCTCGGTGATGAGGATGAGAGCCGCCACGGAGGCCGCGGACTGCAGTGCGGTGCGGGTCACCTTCACCGGGTCGTTCACGCCCATCTCGATCATGTTGCCGTACTCGCCGTTGGCGCAGTTCAGGCCCTCGCCCTTCGGCAGGCTCTTGACCTTCTCCACCACGACGGAGCCCTCGAAGCCCGCGTTCTGGGCGATGGCGCGCATAGGGGCCTCGATGGCCTTGCGGATGATGTTGATGCCGACTTCCTCGTCCTTGTCGCCGGCAACCACGGAATCCAGGGCGTCGATGGCGTCCACCAGGGCCACGCCGCCGCCGGCGACGATGCCCTCCTCCACAGCCGCGCGGGTCGCCTGCAGGGCGTCCTCGATGCGGGACTTCTTCTCCTTCAGCTCGGACTCGGTGGCAGCGCCCACCTTCAGCACGGCCACGCCGCCGGACAGCTTCGCCAGGCGCTCCTGGGCCTTCTCGCGGTCGAAGTCGGAATCGACGCGCTCCAGCTCGGCGCGGATGATCTGGATGCGGTTCTGGATGTCTTCCTTCTTGCCGGCGCCGTCCACGATAAGGGCGGTGTCCTTGGTGACCTTCACGGTCTTGGCGGTGCCGAGCATCTCCATGGTGGCATCGGCCATGGTCATGCCAAAGTCCTTGTCGATGACCTGGGCGCCGGTAACCACGGCGATGTCCTCCAGGATGCGCTTGCGGCGATCACCGAAGCCGGGGGCCTTGATGGCCACCACGGACAGGGTGCCGCGCAGACGGTTCAGCAGGATGGTGGAGAGAGCCTCGCCCTCCACGTCCTCGGCCACGATGAACAGCGGACGGCCGGCGCGCATGACCTCCTCCAGCAGCGGGACCATGTCCTGGATGGAGTTGATCTTCATATCGGTGAGCAGCACGAAGGGATCCTTCAGCACCGCCTCCATCTTCTCCATGTCGGTGGCCATGTAGGGGGAGATGTAGCCGCGCTCGTACTGCATGCCCTCGACGATCTCCATGTCGATGCCGAAGATGGTCTGGGACTCCTCGACGGAGATGGCGCCGTCCTTGCCCACGGCGTCCATGGCCTCGGCGATCTTGTCGCCGATGGCGGTGTCGCCGGCGGAGATGCGGCCCACGTTGGCGATCTGCTCCTTGGTGGACACCGGGGTGGCAGAGCCCTTGATGGAGGCCACGATGGCATCGGTGGCCTTCTCGATGCCGCGGCGGATGCCGAGGGCGTCGGCGCCAGCGGTCACGTTCTTCAGACCCTCGGAGACGATGACGTCGGCGAGCAGGGTGGCGGTGGTGGTGCCGTCGCCGGCCACGTCGTTGGTCTTCACGGCCACCTCGCGCACCAGCTGGGCGCCCATGTTCTCCACGGGGTTCTCCAGCTCCACTTCCTTGGCCACGGTCACGCCGTCGTTGGTGATGAGCGGGGCGCCGTAGGACTTCTCCAGGGCGACGTAGCGGCCCTTGGGGCCGAGGGTCACCTTCACGGCGTCGGCCAGCTTGGACACGCCCGCGGCCAGAGCGGAGCGAGCGTCGGTATCGAACTTGATTTCCTTAGCCATTGGTTCGCGTTCCTTTCGAGTTTTTTATCTTCTCAAAAATCAACAGGGGAAACAGCAGGCTTTTCGTGGTGAGTCGCATCGTGCTGAAGGTTCTGCGGTCTTGAGCTCAGACAGCCTTTGCGCTGTGTGCGAAAGACCGCAGGTTCTGAAGCGCGAGGCGGCCGCCACGGAAAGCCGTCGGCTGTGGCTGAAAAATTTATTCAACCACAGCGTAAATGTCGTCAGCGCGGAGAATGAGCACATTCTCGCCGTCCAGGGCGATCTCGGTGCCGCCGAACTTGCCGTAGATGACCTTGTCGCCCACCTTGACGGGCATGGGGATCAGCTTGCCGTCCTTGTCCATCTTGCCCTCGCCCACGGCGATGATGGTACCGGTCTGCGGCTTCTCCTTGGCGTCGGAGGCCAGGAAGAGACCGGACGCGGTGGTGACCTCGGCCTCGTCCTGCTTCAGGATGACGCGGTCGCCCAGAGGCTTCAAATTCATAGCTTGCCGTCCTTTCAATGGTTTGCGTAGTGCGGGTGCACAACCTCTCATTTAACCACTCTCTCGGGTTAAGTGCTAGCACTCCGCAACTACGAGTGCTAAACAGGAAGACATCATAACAGCAACGCCGGAGAAAACAAGGGGTGACGGAAGGAAAACTTGAGTTTTTTCCACTCAACTTTCCTACAATTACGGTTTTTATCAGGGATTACCGTGCCGCTGGGGAAACAAGCCCCGTCTCGTAGGCAAACACCACGAGCTGGGCCCGATCGTGGGCATCGGTCTTCGCCATGATGCGGGCCAGGTGGGTCTTCACCGTGGCCGGCGAGATGAACAGC
Source organism: Adlercreutzia sp. (assembly GCF_056795635.1). Classification (NCBI taxonomy): domain Bacteria; kingdom Bacillati; phylum Actinomycetota; class Coriobacteriia; order Eggerthellales; family Eggerthellaceae; genus Adlercreutzia; species Adlercreutzia sp. Next base: position 42,454 of record NZ_JBQIIT010000002.1, read on the forward strand.
TCCTCGGCGATCTCGTCGTTGGACAGGCCGCGGGCCACCAGCATGAGGATCTCGCGCTCGCGGTCGGTAAGGCTGCCCAGGGCCGCTCGGCGGCCGTCGGCGGCCTCGGCGCTCCCCCAGCCGCCCCGAGGCCGGGCGGCCACGAAAGTCTCCACAAGCCGGCGCATGACCGAGGGCTGGATAAGGGCATCGCCGGCGGCCACGACGCGGATGGCAGCGGCAATGTCGTCGGGATCTGCATCCTTGAGCAGAAAGCCGCTCGCTCCGGCCCCCAGGGCGTCGTAGACGTACTCGTCGATATCGAAGGTGGTCAGCACGAGCACCCGGGTTTTGGCCAGCAGCGGGTTGGCCGTGATAGCGCGGCAGGCCTCGATGCCGCTCATCTCCGGCATGCGAATATCCATGAGCACCACATCGGGCCGCAGACGCTGGGCCTCTTCCACGGCCTGGGCGCCGTTTCTGGCCTCGCCGACGATCTCGATGCCCTCGTAGGTGGAGAGGATCATCTTGAACCCCGAGCGCACGAGGTCCTGGTCGTCCACGACAAGCACGCGGATGGGATCGGTCTCAGCCATGGGTCTCCTCCTTCGGGGCGAGGGGAACGGCCACGGCGATGCGGAAGCCGCCCCAGGGGCTCTCGGCGGCGGCGAAGGTGCCATGGAGCAGGCGAACGCGCTCGGCCATGCCCACCAGGCCATGATGGCCGCCCTCCGGCGTCGGGCCGGGTCCGCGGCCGTCGTCGTCTACCACGAGCCGGGCCACAGCGCTCTCCTCGGCCACAAGGGTGATGGCGGCCCGGGTGGCGCCGGCGTGGCGCACGATGTTGGTGACCGCCTCCCGGGCGATGCCGAAGAGGGCCACGTCAATATAGGCCGGCACGCGAGCGCGATCGTAGCCCTCCATGGCCAGAGAGGTCTCGATGCCGGCCCCTTCCAGATAGCCCACGAGATCGGCCATGCGGTCGGTGCCCTCGGTGGGGGCGGTCTCGGCCGGGCCCTCCCCGCTGCGCAGCACGCCGATCATGGCGCGAATCTCCTCCAGGGCCTCCTTCGCCGTGGACCGCACTTCGGCGATGGCCGCTTTAGCTGCCGCCGGATCGCGCTCCACGAGCCGCTCGGCCGCGGCGGCCTGGATGCTCACCGCCGACAGGGAATGGGCCGTGATGTCGTGGACCTCCCGGGCGATGGACACCCGCTCGGCCTCGAGGCGGCGGCGCGCCTCGGTCTCGCGGGTGCGCTCGGCCGCGGCGGCCCGCTCCTCAATGGCCCGGGCACGCTCCTGATGCTCGCGCAGGGCGTAGCCCGCGAAGGCCGCGGCGAGCCCCAAAGCCCCGTTCTGGAAGAGGGTGAGCTGGGTCAGGATGCGAGACTGATCGGGCGGAGGCGGTGCCACGAACAGCAGGACGGCCAGCAGAGCGAAGGCCACGATTGCCTCGCCCCGAGGGCGGCTGGCAGCCAGGGTGAACAGGGCCACGAGCGGCCCCACCACCGACAGGGCAATGCCGTTGAGCTGGGACTGGAGCAGCGCCCAGGCCACGATGCACCCGACGAACGCCACCCAGGGCAAGCGGCGCCGAACCACAAGGGGCACGGTGGTGAGTGCGATGGCCCCCAGGGAGAAGGCCGTGGGCACCATGACTTGGATGCCCATGAGCCGGCGCATGAACTCGTCGGGAATGAGCAAGTTCACCGCCAGAGTGAACTGAAGGCAACCGAAGCCGAAGGCGCCGAGGGCCACCACCACGTCGATGAGCCAGTCGGTGGCGGTGAGTTTCTCGGTCTTTCCCAGCAGCGCATCCATGAGTACCATGGTAAACGAGAGCGGCCCCACGCGCCATACTCCCGTTGGGGTAGTTACGAGGGCGTTATTCGTAGAAGGGAGCAGCGGGGTACGGGGGCTCCAAAGCCCGCTTGAAGGCATTGGCCGCCGTGCGGGCGAGCACGTCGTCCACAAGGCGCCGGGTCGCTTCGGCCTCGCGCCCCTCGGCTGCGAGGGCCGCCGCAATAGCCTCGGGAGCTTCCCCATGCTCCACAGCGGCCACGAGGATGCGGTCCAGGGTGGCGTAGTCGATGCCGAGGGACTTCTCGTCCTCCTGGTCGGGCGACAACTCCGCCGAGGGCGGCTTCACGAACACGTTCACGGGAATGGGGCCGACTCCGCCGGCTTCCACGGCTCGGCGATTGCGGGCCCGGGCCATGGCAAACACATCGGTCTTATAGACGCCGCCCAAGGGGGCGAAGGCCCCGGCCGTGTCGCCGTAGAGGGTGGAGTAGCCCATGGCCGCCTCGGACTTGTTCCCCGTGTTCAGCAGCAGCCATCCATGGGCGTTGGAGAGGGCCATGAGGCATACCATGCGACAGCGGGCTTGAGTGTTCTCGGCGGCCAAGCCCGCAAGCGCGCCCCCGCAGGCTCGGGCGAGAACCATCTCGAAGGCCTCGAAGGGCTCGCAGATGGACACCGTATCCGTGGCGATGCCGAGGTTGGCGGCCAGAGCGCGGGCGTCGGTGAGGGAAGATTCGCTGGAATAGGGCCCCGGTAGCATGATCCCGTGCACGGAGCCGACACCCAGGGCATCGACGGCCATGGCCGCCACGAGGGACGAGTCCATGCCCCCCGACAGCCCGATGACCACATCGGCAAAACCGGCACCGCGCACGAAGTCGCCGAGGGCGGCCGCGCAGGCATCGTACATCTCCAAAGGCTCCATGGACCTTCCTTTCCGGCTCGGGCGGCTGCATAGGGAAACGGCGCAAACCGCGACCTTCGTCGCCCATCGTAGCAAAAGCACCGTCTTGCACTATGGCAGCGCTTTGTTTCCATGGGATTGCCGAGGCCCTAGGATTCCGGCAAGTCCACCTCGATAGACTCGATGGAGAGCTCGCGACCGGCCACCAGTTCGGTAGCGAAGGAGTCGCAGGCGGGGCAGAACCGACTGTAGAGATCGTGCTCGAACTCCTCGCCGCACTCCAGGCAGATGCTGCGAGGGCGCACCATAGTCAGGTCGAGGGCGGCGCCCTCGGTGAAGGGGTCGGCCGCGGCCAGGGCATCGAAGGCGAAGAAGAGGGCATCCTCCACAGCCTCGTTGGCCTCGCCGATGGAGAGCTTCACGGACAGCAGCCGCGCGGCCCCCGCCTCGCGGGCCGCCGCCACCGCCGCGTCCATGACGCCGGTCATCAGTCCCAACTCGTGCATGAGATTCCCTTTCCGGCCCATCCCGGGCCCGATGCAAAAAAGGGCGGGGTCTCCCCCGCCCGACAGCGTCACAGTCCCTTTGCTATTCGTCTTCCTCGGCGGCCAGAGCTTCGTTCTGGGCCTTGATGCGGCGGCCCAGCACCACCCGCGCGATGAGCAAGCTGCCCTCGTAGAGCACGATCATGGCGGCAAACATGAGCAGCATGGTCACCGGCGAGGCATCGGGGGTGACCACGGCGCAGATGACCATGAGCACCACATAGACCGTCCGCCAGCTCCCACGCAGCTTCTTGTAGGGAATGACATCGAAGATGACCAAGTAGAACACGATAAGCGGCAGCTCGAAGGCGAAGCCGAAGCCGAGCTCGAACTTAATGATGATGTCGATGTAGGAGCTCATGCGCGGCGCCACATAGCCCAGCCCCATGGCTTGGTCGGTGAGCCACTGGAACGCCGGGTTCAGGATGATGCAGTAGCAGAACACCGTGCCGATCATGAACAGCGACACCGCCGCAGCGAAGGTGGGCACGAACCACTTGCGCTCGCTCGGCTTCAGAGCCGGCAGGAAGAAGGCGAGCAGCTGCCACAGAATGACGGGCGAGGTGGCCACGATGCCGGCCCAGACCGATATCTGGAAGCGCACGGCGAAGGCCTCGAAGGGATCGATGGCCTGCAACGATGCCAAGCCCGTGGCCGGGTTCACCGGCAGGTACTCGGCGATGGGCATGAGCAGGAACTGGCCCATGGTGGGCGTGGCCATGTAGAACACGATGACGGCCACCGCCAGACAGGCGACGATGCGCACGAGGCGCATGCGCAGCTCGCCGAGGTGGTCGAACAGGGGCATGCGTGCCGGTCCGATAGGCATGATCTAGTCCTCTTTCTTCTCGGCGGCGGGCGTATCGGCGGTTGGCGCGGCAGGCGCCGCATCGGCGGCCTCGGAGACGGTCTTTGCGGCCTGTTCGGCCTTCCGCTTCGCCTCGGCCTCGGCCCGCTTGGCAGCGGCTTCGGCCTTGCGCGCCTCGGCAGCGGCCTTGCGCTCCTCCTCGGCCTTCTTCTTGGCCTCTTCCGCCTCGGCCTCCTTCTTGGCCTGGCGCTCCTTGTCGTAGCGGGCCTTGCGCTCGGCGAAGCTCTCGGGCTTGGCCGGGGCGCCCTCGCCCTGCTCGGCCTTGGCGGCAGCCGCGGCAGCGGCGCCGGCGGCAGCGGTGGTGGTACCGCTCTTCTTCGCGGCCTCCCCCACCTTCTTCGTGGCGGTGCTGGCGGCCTTCTTGGCGGCCGTAGCCCCCTTGCTGGCCTTGGCGGCCACATCGTCCAGGGCGTCGAGCGGGTTCTTGAAGGGATCCTCGGCGTCCTTGTCGAACACCATCTCGCCCTTCAGCACGCCGCTCATCTCCTCCTGGGCGTTCCTGAATTTCGCGATGGCCTTGCCGATGGTCTTCGCCATGGCAGGCAGCTTATCGGGCCCGAAAATGAGGAACCCGAACAGCAGGATGAGAAAAAGCTCGAATCCGCCGATTCCAAACACGTCGCGATCCTTTCTACAGCCCTACAGCGAGAGCACGGTCAGAGCCATAGTGGGAATACCGAGGGCGAGCACGAGGATGACGCAGACCACGATGGTGAAGATCTTCTTCGTGCGCGCCTTGGCCTCGGCGGCCTCCTTGGCGCGGCGCTCCCGCTCTTCGGCCGCGCGGATGCGCTCGGCCTGCTGCTTGCGGGTGATGTTCTTCGACCCGGTCTTGTTCTTCCTCTGGGACATCGCTTGCGCTCCTCGATTCCATCTCTCTTGGCAAATTCGCCATTATCGCAGATTGCGCCGCCGAGCGCCAGAGAAAACCTCCGGCACCGGGCGGCGCTGCATGATTTCCATGGTCCGTCGGGAAGAACTTAGGCCTCGGGGCGCAGCTTGCTGCGAATCTCGATGACCCGGGCGATGTTCTTCGCCACCTCCACTTTCACGTGCCAGCGGTTCTTCTCGTAGAGCACGGCGCCGTCCACCATGGTCATGAGCACGTCGGCCGTGGTGCAGGTGTTCACGACAGCGGCCACGGGGTCGGTGGTGAAGGACTGGTGCGAGCTGGACAGATCCACCGCGATCATGTCGGCGCACTTGCCGATCTCCAGCGAGCCCACCTTGTCGGCCAGGCCGAGGGCCCGGGCGCCGCCGATGGTGGCCACCTCCAGCATGGTTCGCGCATCGAGGAAGCGGCCCGGGTTCACAGCGCGCTGGAGCAGCATGCCGAGGCGCATCTCGGAGAGCATGTCGGTGGACTCGGTGGCGGCCGGCGAATCGGTGCCGATGCCCACGCGCAAGTCGGCGCGGATGAACTCATCGAGGGGCGCGATGCCCATACCCAGCTGGGCGCAGGCCCGCGGACACACGCAGACGGCCACGTTGTAGTTGCGCAGTTTCTTCAGGTCGGCGTCGTCGACGCATACGGCGCCCACGATCATGACGTTGGGGGCGTCGAAGGCGCTCCAGTTCAGAGCGTAGCGCACGGGGCTCACACCCGTGGGCAGCCAGGGCGGGATCTCCACATAGCCGCGCTTCACGTCGCCGCCGTGCACCTGGAAGGGCGAGGAACCGTACTTGACGAAGTCGCATTCCTCGCGGCTGCCGGCGAGCCACATGGCCACGGGCAGATTCTCCTTGGTGGCGAACTGGGAGACGGCCGTGAGCATGGCCGGATGGTTGGTGAACAGGGGCGCCGGGGCGATACCGATGGTGACGCGATCGGAATCTACCTCCTCGCGCCAGTGCAGGATGTCCTTCTGGGCCAGCTGCATAGCGGCGTTGATGCGGTCGCGGTCCATGGCGGCCACGCTGCGGTAGATGACCGAGCGCAAGCCGAGCTTGTTCACGGCGGTGCAGGAGGCGCCGGTGGCGGTGATGTCGGCCACGGTGGTGATGCCGCTGGACAGGGCGTCCAGACCGCCGAGGATGGCCGAATCGAACCAGTCCACTGCCTCGAGGCGAGCGGACTTGCGGGCCACCTCGGAGAGCCATTCCACGTAGGGGGCGTCGTTCACCACGCCGCGCAGCACCGACTGCTCGAGGCGGGTGTGCAGGTCCACCAGGCCGGGCATGATGGCCGCGAGCCCCTGGTCGACGACTTCCTCGTCGGGGTAGCGCAGGCGCAGCATGTCGGCGCTGCCGATGTCGCGGATAACGCCGTCGCGCACGAGCACCGCGCCATCGACGATGGGCTCGGAGGTGACGGGCAGGATGTACTGGGCACAGAGGAGCATGGTGCCTCCCTTCTTGCGAGGAGGGTACGCGATCAGCGACCCATGATAGCATGGCCGACGGCCGCGCACGGATACGCAGGGGGGATTTGCGGCGCGGGGGGCGTATACTGAGGGCCGAACGTTGAGCGAACCGCAAGGAGTTCCCTTCCATGAGCATCGATACCGCCACCGGCCTTGAGGCGCCGCCCGAGCTGTCCAGCGAGCGCGTGCGCGACATCTTCTCCGCCATCGCCCGGAAGTACGAGCGGTTCAACGCCATTTCCAGCTTCGGCGCCTACAAGCTGTGGCTCGCGGGCATGATGCGCCAGGCCCCCATCGCCGAGCACCACGACGTGCTGGACATCGCGGGGGGCACCGGGGACGTCACCTTCACCGTGGCACGTACCAAGCACCCGCGCCACATCCAGTGCACCGACCTGGTGCCCGAGATGCTGGACGTGGCCCGCATGCACATCGACGAGGGCGACGGCGCCGGCGTGCCCATCGACTTCGAGGTGGTGGACGCCCAGGATATTCCCTACGGAGACGCCTCCTACGACGTCATCACCATGGCCTACGGCATCCGCAACATGCCCGACCGGCCCCGCGCCCTCGCGGAGATGTTCCGCGTGCTCAAGCCCGGCGGCTCCCTCGTGTGCCTGGAGTTCTCCACGCCGCCGAACGGGGCCTGGCGGGCCCTGTACCACTTCTATCTGCGCCACCTCATCCCTTTCTGGGGCGGCCTCATCACCGGTGAGGCGGAGGGCTTCGTGTACCTGGCGAAGTCCATCAAGGCCTTCCCCGACCAGGAGGGCTTAGCCGCCCTCATGGAAGAGGCCGGGTTCACCGATGTGACCTGGAAGAACTACACCGGCGGCATCGCCGCCGTCCACGTAGCGAGAAAGCCGGAGTAGGGTCGGCCCAGGCGCGCACCGAGCCATCGCAAGCGAGCCGAGACCGCGGCGCCGTAAGTAAGCGGGCCGCAGTCAAAGGCCCTTTATTGCCCTGGTGCCTTACGGAGCGCCTCCGCTATTTCCCCAACCGCAGAAGCGGCCCGTTCGTAGTTCATCTCCTCATAAAGAAGGGGCGCTGTCACACACTCGTAATCGTCGCGATAGGCTTCCCGACGTAATATCTCTTGCAGCACGGCCGCCACATCGACGTTGAACTCGCGCCGGCTTCGCGTGCGATCGAGATTGGCAATGGAGAGACCTAGATCGGCGGTGCTTTCCACAACAGCTCGCTTTACACGACGGCGCATGCCTTCCGTTGCGTGTTCTTCCTGTATACCGAGATCCACATCTTCGGAAAAGCGACTGATAACGCCATAGCACTTTGAGAGGCACGTTCCCCCTTGAACACGATGGCCGGGTTTCTCCGGGTTACCTCCTTCAGCATAGTAACGGCGAAGTAGTCTTTGACGACGAAAGACCGCGGCAAACTCGCCCAATCTGCAGTTAGACGCAACAACTCTCTAAAGTCTTCTTGTTTCTCATGCAAATACACGATAGCGCTCGCATTCTGCCAACTTTTTGGCGGTTCGACCAGGATAACTTGCCGAGCAATCGTAAATCATCGTCCTCCCCGCTTTGCGAGCAAGCCTCTTCAATGCCTCAAACTCGTATTCATCATAAAACTGAATCTGCTGTTCGGTTATTAAATCGAGGAAGCGCAGAGCATTGACGTTTCTCGCATTTACAGGACGTCGGGGCTTTCGCAGCATAATTCTCTTCCAACCGCCGAAAGGCTTCACCTCTCGTAGCCGCGTGCATTCTTTGTTCGTTGTGACCTCCAGGGTATTGGGAACTTGATCGGAGATACCCGCCTCATTGGCGAGGTTGAATCCCGAGACATAGCCGATAATCTCATTCCCCGACTTCAGCCAACGCTTAGTCGCCACCTGCGTTCCCAGTAGACTGGATTTTCCGAAGCGCGTTTCAGTGGGCAAGTAGTACACGCCGCGATCGTAGCGGGCCAAGGATCCCTCCGCCATGGCCGCATCTATTTTCTTGTACACAGCCTGACGACTGATAGCAGAGAACTCATCAAGAATCTCCTCGATGAGAATGGGCGTATTTTCGCCGAAGCGACACTTCAATATATCAGTGAATGTCTCCATGGCCCGATCATACCTCCTTAATCGCCAGTTGACATATTTTTTCCTAAATTGTAGATATTTGTCAACCACGACAAGCGATAGGAGAGACCGGGCACGGAAATATATCCTAGACACTATCTGCCTTCCGTAGACCCCAAAAGACAGCGACCGACCGGGGGCTTCCCTGGAGTCATCAGCCCCCGAGCGCGTCTTAAGGATCGGGGGTGCTAGAATGCCCCTAGCGCACACGGGCTCAACGGAAGGAGGCTTATGTTCGGATTCGTGGTGGCCGACGCCGGGGCGCTTTCCGAGGCGGAGAAGGACCGCTACCGTGCCGTCTACTGTGGGCTGTGCCTGGCCCTGCGCGATCGCTACGGGCAGCTGTCGCGGGCGTGCCTCACCTACGACCTCACCTTCTTCGTGCTGCTGTGCAACTCCTTGCACGAGCCGCCCGAACAGACCGGCGCGAGCCACTGCGTGATGCACCCGGCCCCGGCCGCCCCGCGGCCGTGGGTGCACTCGACCTGGACCGACTACGCCGCCGGCCTATCGGTGGCACTCGCCTACCACAAGGTGCTCGATGACGTGGCCGACGACGGCTCAGCCGGCGCCCGGGTCGTCCGGCGGCTGCTGGCCGGCGCCTACGAGCAGGCCCGGCAGCGCACTCCCGATGCCTGCGCCGATATCGAAGAGGCCATGGCCGCTATCCGGGCCATCGAGAGGGAAGGGGCGGCAGCCGACCCCGACGGCGCGGCCCGAGCGTTCGGGCAGCTGCTCGGGCGCCTGTTCGGCCGGGGCCAGGGCTTCTGGGCCGACGACATGGAGGCGCTGGGGAACGGCCTCGGGCGACTCATCTACCTCATGGACGCCGCGGTGGACGCCTCCGACGACGCGCGCACCGGCAGCTACAACCCCTTCGTCGCCCTGGGATCGGACCCCGAGGCCATGGGCACCACCCTCGCCCTGGCCGCCGCCGAGGCAGCCGGGCCCTACGAGCGCCTGCCCCTCGTGCAGGACAAGCACCTTCTGGACTCCATCTTGTACTCAGGCATTTGGGCGCAGTTCAATAGGAAGTACCGCGCAGCTCCTCCTGCATAGCCAGCGCTCGCTTTCGATTGCCGGGAATCGGAAGTGCCCTCATTTGTGCAACAAACTTCGGTAAATAGACATGCGGCATTCCGCAAGCAAAGTTACCTGGTTCGTCAGGCAACGTTTTCCCAGGAAATTTCCCTGCAAAGAACCGCCTTGGACGCACGGCATGCCCCCATGTGTCTTTCTGCTGGAGTTTGTTGCACAAAAAGTAGCCTTAACAAAACCAAGGCCCCCGCTCCATAGGGAACGAGGGCCTTGCCAACGTGGCGAAGTGGCGCTGCGCCTACTTGATGAACGCCGCCAGCAGGTTCGCGGCCTGCTTGTAGAAGGGCGCGCGGGCGTCGTCCTGCACGGCCTCGGCGAACGTGGGCATCCACACCTTCGCATGGTCGGCCATGAACTCGTCCCAGGCCGCCTCGGGAGAGCCGCCGGGCAGGTCGGCCGAGGCCACCACATCGCCGGGCTCCTCGCCCTCGTCGAGTTCCGCCGCGCCGTCAAACTCGTCCAGCTCCTCGCCGATCTCCTTGTACTGCTCGGCCTGGGCTTCGGTGGGAGCACCGTCGCCGCCGGCGGCCACATCGGCCTCGGCCGCCTCGTCCATGACGTCGGCCGCGGCGCGCAGGGCCAGGTACTCCAGCAGCTCCAGCTCGGTCCACACGGCATCCAGCGGCTCGTTGGTGCCCTCGGGGCGACCCAGCCCGCAGCTCTTGCAGAAACGCTCCACGGCCATGGAATGCGGATTCACGAACAGCAGCGGCTGCACGCCCTCGGCCTTCGCGCGCCACACACCCTCGTAGGGGCTGCAAGCGGCCTCGGGGGCGCCCACGAACAGGCGCGTGGCCTCGGGGCGCAGCTCCCTCTGAATGTCGGCGGGATCGGCGAGCGCGGCGGCCTCGGCGGCACCGGGGGCCGCAGCGGCCGTCCAATTAATGCCGAGCGCAGCGGCAATCTCGTCGGCGGCCTCGCCCCATTCGCCCGAGGCGATGGCACCGGCGAGCACCTCGTCCTCCGGATAGCGGAACGACAGGGCCAAAAGCTCGCACATCGCCGCGCGGGCCTGCCACATATCAGCGGATAGGGTCATGGAAGTTCCTCCTTCGTCGATTTTGCTTGGCGCTAGTATAGCGTGTATGTTCGCGTCACGCCTCGAGAGGCTCGCGTTCTTCGCAGCCCTCGCAGCCAGTCGATGCGAACGTGCGCCGACGAAGCACCGCCAATGCGGCGGGAGCGCGTACGACCATATGCACGATGAGTGCCGCCAGCAGCACTTTGGCCGACAGAGCGTGCAGCGGGTCCCAGAAGAAGTACCCCGTGGCGTACAGCCCGAGCGCTGGCAGCACCTCACCCGACACCATGACGCCCGACACCGCGCAAGCCGCCAAGGCCAGCAGGAGAACACCGTTCAGCATCGCGCGCACCGCACTCCCCTTGCGCCCTCGGACCAGAAGCCCGTCGGCGCTCAGCACAACATGAACCGCCACGAAAACGACGGCGCCGAGGCCTGCGAACTCGTGCAGCGGAATGCCCGTGAAAAGCGGATTGGCGGCGAGCAGATACGCGACCAGCACAACGGCATCGAACAGCACGTGGCTACGCTTCATGACAGACCTCCCCGCTATCGGTGTTCGCCCGGCTGTTACGACCCATGCGCCGCGCCATCAGCCACAAACCGAGTACGGGGACTGTGGGCATGAGGATCCACAGGTTCAAGCTGGCGTCGCTGGCCTGACGGTAGCGACCGGCGAGCGAATCCCATGCATGGCACTCCACCGTATAGGCGCAACCGGCTTCGGGGCAGACCATCTCGTGAACGCCATCGGGCTCGGGCACGGCGCCGAATCCATGGCACTCCCCGCTCGCACAGCCCGCCGCGGGGCAGGGCGAGTCGGCCGCAATGGACAGCACGGCCGACCGCGGCTCCAGCGCGAAACCAACAGCGACAACAAGCATTATTGCAACAGCGAGCACAGCCGCAGCAATCAGTTTCTTCACAGTGCCTCCTCTCCGACTGAACGAAAGAGCCCGTGCCGGGAAGAAACGGCACGGGCTACCTGAAAGGAAGACAGTTATCGGGAAGACCACTCGTCACCCACCGGCCTCAGCGGCAGGAACTTCAGGCCAAGGAAGAAGACGAGGAACTCGAGGGCCACCACGCCGAGCGTCACGCCCGCCTCAAGCGGCGTGGACCAGTAGATCATGCTCCCGTAGACGCCCGCCAGGCCGGAGTCCCAGGGGTGTGCTGCATAGCGGTCAGCGGGCCGGGCAAGTCCAGGTTAGAGATCTGGAAGCCGCCCACCAAGAGCTGCACGCGCTTGCAGAAGATGCCGGCGATGGCAAGCAGGGAGGCCGCCACGAGCAGGCCGTTGCGGCGAAGGGCCGGAGTGAGGCAGATGACGGCGCACGCCGCGCAGCCGACGATCTCCACCCAGAAGTGCGGCGCGAGCGGGCCGGAGACGAGCATCTGCACCACCTCGAGGCCCGAGCCTGCGGGGAAGCCCTCGGTCAGGAGGTCGCAGCCAAAGAAGTACAGGTCCACGAGCACGAAGGCGCCGAGCAGCTTGGCGAGCTTCACCAGATAGACCTGGTCGAGCTTGAGGTACCCCGCCTTGCGCAGCCCGATGACCGCGGCCATCACGAGCGCTGAGGACACGAACCAGGGGGCCAGAAGGGCCGTGTGCCACATCTCGCGGCCGGCCTGCAGGCCGAAGATCCAGGCGGTCACGGAGTGCACGAGCACCGCGCACACGAGCGCCACCACCGAGATGACGCGCAGGGCCGTGGGCGACATGGCGCCGCGCTCGGCCCGCACCTGGGCCCAGAGGTAGGCGCAGGACAGGATCAGGTAGGCGGGCGGAACGAGCGCGCCCCGCCCGCAAGGTACGTTCGGTTAGAATTGAGCCGCTACACCAGGTAGTACACCGAGGGCCTTGTCCCCTCCTCGGGTAACAGCTGCTTGTATTCCCGCGACGCAATGAGCTTCGCCACTTCCGAATCAGGGTCGTCAAGATCGCCCCAATGACGTGCTCGTTCAGGACACGTCTTTATACAGGCCGGCTCCTCGCCCTTCGTAATGCGATGCCAGCGCATGGTGCATTTTTCCACCGTATGCTTCTGATGCTTCGGCACCGCCGCATCGCCGAAGGCCACATCGACGTGGTATGCCGGCTCCTCCCAGTTGAAGGAGCGCACGCCATTGTAGGGGCAGGCCGACATGCACATGCGGCAGCCGATGCACTTCTCGTAGTCCTGGCGCACCACGCCGGTCTCGGGATCCTTGTAGGTGGCGCCCACCGGGCACACCTTCACGCAGGCCGGGTCCTCGCAGTGCTGGCAGGCCACAGGAGTGTAGGCAAGGGAAACGTTGGGGAAACTCCCTTCGGGAATATCGATGCGATCTCCCCCGTCGGTGAGGATGCGGTTCCACCACACGTTGCTCGGCACGTTGTTCTCGAAGCGACAGGCAACCAAACAGCTATGACAGCCGATGCACCGCTTTGTATCAATGACAAATCCGTATCGCATGGTCTAGTCCTCCCACTTCTTGACATCAACTGTCGCATCGTAGAATGCGTATCCTCCCGAGCAGGCGTCCACGGCATTCGAGGTAAGCTCTTGGAAGCCACCCTCGATGAATTGATAGCGCTGCCACCCCTTCGGGATACAGCAGACCCCCGACGGCAGGGACTCATCAATGATGCCCTTTACCACACAATGGTCCCGATCGTTAAACACTTCGACGATGTCGCCATCGGTGATGCCGCGCTCAAGGGCGTCCTCGCGAGAGATGTGGCACAACGGCTCCCTATCGATCTCCCGGAACGTCGCGCAGCCGAACCACTGGGAATGGGTTCTCCACCGCTCGTGCAGCTGCAAATAACTCAGCGGGTACTTCTTCTTCGCTTCGGAACCCGGCCAATTCTCATAGGGAGGCAGCCACACGGGGAACTGTTGCTCCTTCGCCTCGCTTTGCCAGTCCTGCCCGAAATCGTATCGGGCAAGGGGAATCTCGCAATAGATCTCCGCACGACCCGAAGGAGTGGGGAACTCTTGCCCGTATCCCCCGATAATCCACGGCTCTTCCTCAGTGCCGAAGCTGCGCACGGCCTTCTCCTCCAGAACGCGCTGCTTGGTGATGCCCTTCTCGCGCATGGCGTCGGAATCGAAGAGAACATCGACCTATTCTTCTTCGGTAAGATGAGGAAACACTTCGCCTAGCCCCATCTTCTCCGCCAGCAGCGAGAGAATTTCGTTATCGGTCTTGCTCTCCCACAGAGGGTCGATGGCCTTCTCCTGGTAGGCAATGTAGGGGTTCGAGAAATTGCCGCGCACATCGGTATGCTCGAGCCAGTAGAACACGGGCAGTACGTAATCGGAATACCGGGCAGTGTCGGTCATCTCCAATTCAAGCGAAACGATCAAATCAAGGTTCTCGACCGCATCCTCGATCCACATGCGCTGCTGCGCATTATTGCTGAAGGGGTTGCCGATACTGCTAATGAACGCCTTGATCGTATAGGGCTCCCCCTTGAACGTGCCGGTTTTAACCGTTTCGATCCACGCGCTGAGGCACAGCTGCTTGTTCACCGCATCCAACTTCACCGGATTCAGCCCAGTGAGCACGGCCGGGTTGCACCCGATGGGAATGAGCGACCCGTTGGGCGCCCCCGGACCACCGATGCCAGTTCCAGGCCGCGAGAGATTATTGGTGAGGGCGCTCAAAATAGCCAGCGCCTGGCCCCACAAATGGCCCTCGCGGTAATGGTCGATGCCGAACTGCGTGTAGGTGGTAACCGCCTCGCCGCAGGAATAGATGGCCGCAAGCTCCCGCAGTGTATCTTCGGGAATGCCCGAAAGCTTGGACGCTTCCGCAATAGTGTACTGCGCGATGTGCTCTTTAAGTGCGCGATAGGCCGTCTTCACCTTTACGCCGTCGATCTCGAACTCTCCTTCGAGCACCGGCGCGTCGCATTCAGTGTACAAAGCGGCCTGCCCCGAAGCCGCATCTATCACATAGGCGGGATCGGCCTTGCCGCTTTCCGGCGTGTTCAACGTAACCGCATCGCGAACCGCGGCCATCTCGCCGCCCTCTCGGTTGGAGCGGCGCAGGAAGAGCCCCGTATCTTCGCGAATAAGAAACGGCGCCGTTGTGCACCGAGCGGCATAGTCCGCATCAATGCGGTCGTTGTTCACCACTTCATTGAGCAGGGCGAGAACAACATACAGATCAGTACCGGCGTTCGTTTGGATATACTCATCGCAGTAGCGAGACGTGGCCGAGCGGATGGGATCGATGCAGTGCAGCCTCGCACCGCGATCCTTCGCTGCAAGGATGATGCGCCACGTCTGGGGCGTCGACCACACTGGATTGGTGCCCCAGATGATGATATGGCGGGCATCGATCATGCTCTTCGGCTCATTGCTGTAGCCGAACGTCCCGCCACCCATTACGCGATTGGTGCCCCACCCCATGGTGAAATCCGACATGAGCTGGGGCACCGTGCCACCCACTACGTTGATAAACCGGGCAAGGGCACTGCCTTGAATTCTGCCGTAGTTGCCCGATGCCGTCCCAAAGGACACCGCGTCCGAACCGTATTCCTCCTGAATGCCCTTGATCTTCGCGGCAATCTCCTCGAGCGCTTGATCCCACGAGATACGCTCCCATTCGCCCGACCCCTCGGTGTGGTGCCCTCGGCGCGCTTGAGCGGGTACTTGATCCGGTTGTCGCTATAGGTTCGCTCGGGAATGCTCAGTCCTCGCAGGCAGCAACCAGAATATATCTCCTCGGGATAGTCGCCCCGGGACATCTTCACAACCTTGCCATCGCGAACGTGGGCATTCAGCAAGCAGGCTTGGAAGCAGTTGGATCGGCAGATGGTCGAGAAAATTTGCTCTTCTCCGGTAGAGCTCAGCGAATGCCCTTCGGTCGCCGTGGAACAGCCGGCCAGCGTAGCAGCCGACCCCGCAAGGACGCTCATACCCGTTACCGCAGCCGTGGCTTTCAGGAAATTCCTGCGGGTGAGTCCGGAATGCGGGCTCTTGGTTTCCGACATCTCTCCCCCTCTGATAGCGGGGCGTCCTCGCGACCCTTGCTGCGGTGCGCACCGCAGGCGGAGTCGCTGGCCTTCCCCTCCCCTCGCCCAATGCTTTCGACACCCGGTTTGCGAGGCTCCTCTAGCGTGAACAGAATCGGCCGGATTCTTCTTGTCACAGTTTGTCATACTCTGTCATAGGTTGTCAAGATAAAATGTAGGACAAACTATGACAAAAATGATATAGCTACGAAATGCCTGTTCATAAGTTGTATTGAGCAAGCAAGCACGACAGCAAGAATTGCACTATCTTGCAATGTCAAGACTTATATTAACGAACATTTGATTGTATTATAAGATAATACAATTCCAGTACTTGAGGAGGTGCCATGGTGTTTCTCAATTCTAACCCGGGCATCTCATGCTGGGATACGCACCAACTCCTCAACTTCTTGGCAAAGTCGACCAAGGAAGGCACAATCGTCTACTCCAAGCCCATCGATTCTTTTCTCAAAAGCGATAGCACACGCGATCTTTTCGTGCATGCCGCACTCGTGCTTGCGAATTATTCATTCGAGGTTCTTCCCGAAAATGCACCAACAGGACAGGCAAACATCGACCTTTGCATGGATGGGCAGCTTTGGGAAATAAAAAGTCCCAACGGTGATACACTGCGAGGCGTAGAAACTGCCGTTCGAAAAGCGCAGAAACAATTCAAGAAGATCCTTGGTTCGCCCTACCACCCGCGCCTCATCTTCAATGCAAGATACCACGCCCTTGATGACAGCGACCTCATAACTGAGCTGAGAAAAAGACTTGAGCAACATGGATTCACCGATGCGCTTTTTGTCTCGAAAGAAGGTCGCGTGATAGACATCCCGCTAAGCGAAAAACCCGACGTTCCTATTAGCAGGACCGCCGGGTTGTTGGGTTGATTATAAAAATTCTAGTCCTCGAATGTCAAGACTTATATTAACGAACATTTGATTGTATTATAGACATTAAGCGGGGAGCAGGGCTCTCTGCATACACCACCCCTCCCAAGGATTCTAGATAACTAAGGGGAGGTGATGCAGATGAGCGTTTTCCTGGCCTTGGTTCAGACTCTTGTTGGAGCTGCCACTCTGGGGGTTGCGCTATTGACCCTGAAAAGCGGAGATCCGCCGCAGAACGACGGATCTTCCAACCAAAAAGGCGAGGACTAGGCACCCTCGCCAACCGGGACGTCCTTGCGGCGTCCCGGCCCTTCGGGGCCAAGTCTTCTAGGCACGGCCATTGTAACACATCTTTCCTAGAGGCACCTGCACCATACGGCGGCGATCCTCTTTGCGAGGCATTTCCGCAAGAGGATCTGCGGTCGAATTGAAACTTGACAACCTTAGCCCTGCCTCGCGGCCTTCACCAGCCTCTCGGCCGCCTCGGAATCGGTGAAGCCCTCGGAAAAGGCACTGGGGATGACAAGGGTGCCGCCGGACTGCTTCACGGATTCGTAGGCCAGGTGCATGGTGCGCAGGCGCATGGCCTCCGGGTCGTCAGCGTAGTTGGCGCTCGCGTCTTTCAGCATGGCGGAGATATCGGCCTCGGCCAGGGTAGCGCGGCCGATGGCCTTGCGCAGCGTGGCCTGGGCCATCCACGATACGACGCTTCCGTAGCCCTCCACCTCCAGCACCGCCTTCTTCGCCGAGAACACCATCCAGAACACCACGGCGTCCACGTTCACGGGCACCAGATCGGCTGCGAGCGTCTCCTCGGCGCCGAAGTAGGTGGCCGCCACGCGCTGGTCGATGCGCACGGTGTAGAACTCGATGATGGGCCACGTGAACACGAGCCCCGGCCCTACCACCCGGTTGAACTTGCCGAAGCGCATGACCACGGCCTTCTCCCATTCCATGACGATATGCACCGACGAGGCCGCCAGGGCGCCCACTACGGCCGCGCTTACCAGGGCCGCCAAGCCGACGGCACCGGCAACCAGGCGGCGAGCACCGTGCCGCAGGCCAGGGCGAACACGATGAGCGTGAACGCCACAGCCCCGTTGCGCGAGGTGCGGCTACGCCCCGTTTCCAGTCGCACGTTCGTCTGAACCGTCCGCAGTGACGGGGAATACGACGACCCGTCCGCGCTTTGCCCCTTGCGTGCGATGGCCCGCTCCTTCACTTCTCGCACTCCTATCGCGTTTCGCCTTCGCAGCCACCAGGCTCGCAGTGAACTGCGCATCGATATCTTCCAACGTCATACCCAGCTCGGCGCACCGCTGGAGGTACTCAGCGGTGATGATCTCGGCCGTGACCGCGGCCTCCACTCCCGGTTTGCCGGACACATCGGCCACGAACGCCCCTTGGCGACGCTTCGAGACGATGTAGCCGTCCTCCTCCAGGCTCTGGTACACCTTGCTCACGGTGTTGTAGTTCACTTCCACTTCGGCAGCGAGCCCCCGCACCGTGGGCAGCTGATCGCCGGGCAGATAGAAGCCCGCGGTGATGAGGTAGATGAAGCGGTTCTTCAGTTGCAGCCAGACGGGGATGGAGCTGGTGCTATCCAGCTCGAACAAGTCCCCAGCCGGAATGGTTCGGCCTAACTCGACCATGGAACTAACTCCTCTCTTTCAGCGGTGGAACACATTGGCGCGGAAGCGTCGGCGACCGCGACATCGGGTCGCCGGGCAACGGTATCCGATGGCCCGATGGTCACCGGGACCGCGAACGCGGCGGGATCCTGCAGCTCCAAAGGCCGCGACTCCCCGGCTTCCATCATGGCCCAGCGCAGGCCCGCGCCTCCGACGAGCACGCAGGCCGCCAGAACGGCGAGGGCCGTCGGCGCGATCGGCGGGGCCAACGAGGCCGCCGTGAATGCGGAAGACACCCGGTCAGCACGGCCACGCCACCATAGCACAGCCTCGATTACCAGGGGCAGCACCACCCCGCAGAGCATAAACCCGCACCACCAGGGCAGCGCCGCCGCGCCGTGCAGCAGGCTTTCCACCGACGCCGCCACCCCCGGATGCTCGCTGCCGAAGGCTCCCGCCAGAAACACCGCGGCGGTCCCAGAGCGAGGGCCGCCACCGATGCCGCCAGGGCGAAGGCCACGAGGCGGTCGGCCGGTCGGCCATCGGCCACCGCGCCCACGGCCGCCCCGCCGAAGGGGGTGCGCACGGCCACGAGATCGGCCAGGGCGGCCGCGCCGATGCCCCCGGCCCCGGTACCAGCCAGGAAGAGATAGGCCGCTACGAGCTCGCCGAACATCGCGCCCTCCTCCCGTTGCCGGCCGACCATGGCCGCCAGCCTGTCTGTCTTCGCCGAGCGGAAAGGGCACGGCCCTTTCCCTACGAGGTCATCGCGCCTCCCCGCGTGGCGCGAGGGCAGAACTTTCCCGCAGGTTTCTCGAGAAGCAAGTATGACATATCCGCTTGCAAATGTATATGACAGCATGGGACAGAAAAAGAGCGCCCCGGTGGGGCGCTCTCAGGCACGAGATACAGCCAGGGCGGCGAGCCGCCGCAGCGTCACCGCTTACCGGTCGCCGCGCTTGTTCGGGTCGGGGGCATCGGCCGTGGCGTCAGCATCGTCCTCGCGGTCGATCTCGGCGTCTACCTCGGCCTGAGTGGGCATATCCGCGCGATCGGCGCCGGCGGCCGGCCTGCGGTAGGGCGCGTTCGGATCCTGGTCGCCCGGTTCCACCGATTCGTGGCGCCAGTTCGGGTCGGCCAGGGTCTCGCCGCCCTCGCCCGAACCATCGCCGTCGACCGGGGCGCCCTCGGCGCGGGCCGCCAGACGCTCAGCGTCCTTGGCACGGGCCGCAGCTTCCTCGGCCTCCTTGGCCGCGATAATCTGGTCCTCGCGGGCCAGGTACTCGTCCCACTTGTTCTCGAGCAGGGCCTCGCAGGCCTCGCCCTCCACGGTCTCGCGCTCCAGAAGCACGCTGGCCATGAGATCCATCTGATCGGCATGCTCGGCGAGTATCTTGTGGGCCCGGTCGTGGGCCTCCTTCATGATCTTGGCCACTTCCTCGTCGATACGGCGAGCCGTCTCCTCGGAGTAGTCCTGGGTGTTGCCGTAGTCGCGACCGAGGAACACCTCGTGGTTGGGCTGGCCGAACACCTGGGTGCCCAGAGGGCTCATGCCGTACTGGGTGACGATGGCCCGGGCCATTTTGCTCGCGCGCTCCAGGTCGTTGGAGGCACCCGTGGTCACGTCGTCGCAGAAAATCTCCTCGGCCACGCGGCCGCCCATGAACACCGCCAGCTCGTCCTTCATCTCGGACAGGGAATTCAGCACCTTGTCCTCATCGGGAATGGACAGCGTGTAGCCCAGGGCGCGGCCGCGGGAGATGATCGAGATCTTGTGCACCGGATCGGCGTGATCGAGCAAGTGCCCCACCAGGGCGTGGCCGCTCTCGTGGTAGGCGATGGTGTGCTTGGTCTTCTCGTTCATGACGCGGCCCTTGCGCTCCGGGCCGGCGATGACGCGCTCCATGGACTCGCTCACCTCGCGCATGGTGATGATCTTCTTGCCGCGACGGGCCGTGAGCAGGGCCGACTCGTTCATGAGGTTGGCCAGATCGGCGCCGGTGAAGCCCGGGGTGATCTTCGCGATCTTGTTCAGGTCCACATCGCTGCCGATGGGCTTGTCCTTGGCGTGCACCGTGAGGATCTTCTCGCGGCCCTTCACATCAGGGGTGTCCACGACGATCTGGCGGTCGAAGCGGCCGGGGCGCAGAAGCGCCGGGTCCAGCACGTCGGCGCGGTTCGTGGCGGCGATGAGCACCACCGAGTCGTTGGACTCGAAGCCGTCCATCTCCACGAGCAGCTGGTTCAAGGTCTGCTCGCGCTCGTCATGGCCGCCGCCGAGGCCCGTGCCGCGCTGGCGGCCCACCGCGTCGATCTCGTCGATGAAGATGATAGCGGGAGCGGCGTCTTTGGCCTGCTGGAACAGGTCGCGCACGCGGGAAGCGCCCACGCCCACGAACATTTCCACGAAGTCGGAGCCGGAAATGCTGAAGAAGGGCACGCCGGCCTCGCCGGCCACGGCGCGGGCTAGAAGCGTCTTACCGGTACCGGGAGGGCCCACGAGCAGGCAGCCACGGGGGATTTTCGCGCCCATGGACTGGTACTTCGCGGGATTCGCCAGGAAGTCCTTGATCTCCTGCATCTCCTCCACGGCCTCGTCCACGCCGGCCACATCGGAGAACTTCACATCGGGGCGCTCCTCGGCGGCCTTCTTCGTCTTGGCCTTACCGAAGTTCATCTGGGAGTTATTGGCCTGCTGCATCTTGAAAAAGAAGAAGAACAAAAGGCCGCCGATGATGAGGATGGGCAGCAGCGTGGCGATGATCTCCAGGAAGGGGCTCGGCAGCGTGACCTGATAGGAGATATCGGGGTGCGCCGCCAACAGCTCGCCGAGGGAATCGCTGCCCACGTAGGTAGAGGTGTAATTGTGCTCCTTACCCAAGGTAGAGGGCGTCAGCGTCGTGGTGCCCACCCCGGACAGCGCCTTGCCGTCGGGGTTCTTCTCGGTGGCCATGAGGGCGTTCATGGAATCGAAGGCGCTGTTGAAGGCCTCGGCCGCCGTGGCTCCGGCCGTCACAGCGGGGAAGTAGGTGCCCGACACCGTGTAGTCGCCGGCGGAATAGGTGACCGACTTCACGCGGTTCTGCTCCACGGCCTGGGTGAACTCCGAGGTGATGAGCTGGTCGGTTACCTGGGTGCCCATGGCCCCGGTGCGCATGAACTGGCTGCCCACGAAAAACGCCACGGCCAAAAGAATGATGACCATGACCATGGTGGTGCGAGACGATGCGGGTGGAGTGGGTAGTTTCGAATTGTTGTCTGCCATAGTGTCTCTCTGTCTTTACTGGTAGATCTCGGGCTTCAGCACGCCGATGTAGGGAAGGTTGCGGTAATGCTCGGCGTAGTCGAGGCCGTAGCCGACGATGAACTCGTCGGGGCATTCGAAGCCGACGTAGCGGCACTCGATGTCGGCCTGGTTCTCCGTGTTCTTCTTCATGAGCGCGGCCACGGTCATAGACGCCGGCCCCCGGGACTGCAAGTTCTGCATGAGGTACTTCAGGGTGAGGCCGGAATCGATGATATCCTCGGCGATGACGACATGGCGGCCGCGGATATCGGTATTCAGGTCCTTCAGGATGCGCACCACCCCGGAACTCTTCACGCCGTTGCCGTAGGAGGACACGGCCATGAAGTCCATCTCGAGAGGCATGTCGATGGCCCTCACGAGATCGCAGGTGAAGATGGCGCCGCCGCGCAGGATGGAGATGACCACCAAGCCGTCGCCGCCGGCAAGATCGGCGTAATCGGCCGTGATGTTCTCGCCCATCTCACGCACGCGGTTGGCAAGATCCTGTTCGGAGAAGAGAATCTCAGAAATATCGTTATGCACGTGAACCACTTTCTTCCCATATCCGGAATGTTTCCCACGGATAATCCTTGATCGCAGTTCAGTGTACCATTGCCCCGAAAACGCACGCCCGCGATACGCGAACGCAACACAGTTGTTTCATTCGAGAAGGGGAACGGAGAGCAAGGCAGGTAGCACAGCATGTAAAAAGCCCGCGCCCCGCAGGCCCGACCGCCAGAGCCCGCGAGGCGCGCTTCCCTACTTCACTTCGGCGTTCAGAAGATCAGGGAACTCCTGGATGAGGCGGGCGGCGGGCAGGCCGACGATGGTGTCCCAGGCGCCGTCGTAGTGGTCCACGAGCGCGGCGCCCTCCCCCTGGATGGCGTAGGCGCCGGCCTTATCGAAGGACTCGCCGCAGGCCAGATAGTCGGCGATTTCCTCGTCGGTCAGCTCGCGGAAGGTCACGCGACTGATGTCGGCGAAGGTGCGGAAGCCGAGCGAGATGTCCTCGGCGGCCGGGGCGGCGATCATCCAGACGGACACGGCCGTAATGACCTCATGGGTACGGCCCGACAGCTGGCGCAGCATGTGCTTGGCATCGGAGAGGCTGCGAGGCTTGCCGAAGATCTTCCCGTCGAGCACCACCATGGTGTCGGCGCCGATGACGATGAGCATGCCCGTGTAGTTCTGGGCCAGCACCTCCTGGACCACGGCCCCGGCCTTGCGCTCGGCGAGCTTCTTGGCCGCCTCCTCGGGGTTGGCGGCCAGGTCGGGCTCCAGGGTCTCGTCCACCGGTGTTTCAGGCGTGTGCACGATGAACTTCACGCCGGCCTGCTCCAGCAGCTCGCGGCGGCGCGGACTTCCGCTGGCGAGCACCACCTCGAAGGCGGGGGCGTTATCGGTCATGTTTCTTCCTCCTTGCTCGGAAATAGGCCATGGGCTCTACGAGAACGCCCTGCTTGTTGGCACTGACAGCCAGGTCGTGCTGGATATTGGTCACATAGCCGCTGCGGGGCTTGCCCGCGGCAAAGCCGTCGAGCACCGCCTCCACGCTGGCTGTCTCCACCCGGGCATCGGGGCCGAGCATGGCCTGGAGCAGTTGGAGCACGGCCCGGCGCTGCAGAGGCCGCGCTGCAGCCCCGAAGGCGGGACGCAGGCGGAAACCCTCGGAGCGATCGAGGCCGAAGGTGTCGTCCTCGGCCACCCATTCCGCATCCCGATCGGCCAGCTCGGCGGCCATGGCCTCCAGCATGTCGTCCTCGTCGGCGATGAGGTTCATAGACCGCACAAGCACCTCGGGCAGCGCCTCGTTCCACTCCTTCGCTGGGGGCACCACCTTGTGGCGCACATAGGCGCGGAAGCGGTCGGTGTGGGCGTTGGTGGCGTCCTCGCGCCAAAGGCTGCCGCTCTCGTCGCACGCGCAGGGCGCCCCGGCGGCCTCGCGGGCGGCCAGGTAGGCCCGCAGCTCGTCGCGGGTCATATCCAGAAGCGGGCGCACCACCGGGCCGTTCTCGTAGCGCATGCTGCGGAAACCGCCCGGGCCGGTGCCCACGATGGAGCGCATGTAGAAGTTCTCGATGCGGTCATCGGCCGTGTGGGCCGTGAAGATGCGGGCCTCGGATAGCGGGCAGCCCTCGTGCTGGCACATGGACCGCAGCGCCTCGTTGGCGGCCAGATAGCGCTCGCGCCGGGCCGTGGCCTCCACGTTCTCGTGGGCGCGGGCGGCCTCGGCGGCAATGTCGATGGAGCAGATGAACAGCGGAATGCCCAGCAACTCGGCAAGACCGGCCACGAAACGCTCGTCGCCGTCGGCTTCCTCGCCGCGTAGCTGGTGGTTCACGTGCAGCATGGCCGCGGGACCGATATCGCCCGCGTCGCGCAGGGCCGCGCCCAGGTAGGCCAGGGCCGTGGAGTCGGAACCGCCCGACACCATGAGCAGCACCGCCGCGTCCGTTGCGGCCAAGTCGTGAGCCGCGATGGTGGCGCGGGCCTTCTCAAGCGTCTTTTCCAAACAGTCGGTCATTTCTCTTCCTCTCGCAGCGGCTCCTCGGTCGGAGCCGCCGGGTATTCCGATTCGCTCAGACAGTCCTCGCTTTGGGGAAGTGCCCACCGGGCACTTCCCGTCGCTGCAGAACTCGCTCGGTCGGAACACCCGCCGTCTCCTCCGCGCACGGCTTCCACTGTGGCGGAACGCTTGGCTTCTCGTTCCAGCATAACGATCGATTCCACATGGTCGGTGTGGGGGAACATATCCACGGGGCGGATGGTGCGCACCGTATAGCCGCTTTCGACCAGCTGCTTCACATCGCGGGCCTGGGTGGCGGGATTGCACGAGATGTAGACGATGCGCTCCGGCGCCAGGGCCGCGGCGGCTTCCAAAAACGCGGGCGTGGAGCCGGCCCGGGGCGGATCCATCAGCAGCACCAGCGGCTCGGGGCGCTCATGGGACGCAGCAAGTTCCTTCATGAACTGTGTGGCGTCTTGGGCGACAAACTCAGCATTCTGAATGCCGTTGTGGCGGGCGTTGCTCGCGGCATCGCGGATGGCCGAGGGCACGGAATCGACCCCGATGACCCGGGCGGCCCCGCGGCTGGCGGCCACCAACCCGATGGTGCCCGTGCCGCAGTAGGCGTCGATGACCGTCTCCGCCCCGGTGAGCCCAGCCAGGCGGATGGCCTCGTCGTAGAGCACTTCGGTCTGGGTGGCATTCACCTGGTAGAACGACTGCGATGAGATGCGGAAGCTGAGGCCGCAGAGGGTATCAAGGATAAAGCCCGGCCCGTAGAGCACCCGCTCCTTCTCGCCCAAGATCACGTTGGTTTGACGCGTGTTCACGTTCTGCACGATGGCGGTAACGGCGGGCACGCGGCGCACAAGTTCGCGGCAGAAGGCCTTCGATGCGGGGAACTCGTCGCCGTTGGTAACCACCGTGACCAGCACCTCGCCCGATTCGTGGCCCACCCGCACCACGGCGTGGCGCACGAAACCAGTGCCGGCGTCCTCGTCGTAGGGCTCCATGGACCAGCGGGCCATGATGTCGCGGATGGCGAGGATCACCCGTTTTGCCACCGCGCTCTCGATGGCGCAGGTGTCGGTGGGGATAAGGCGATGGGTACCCGCCTCGTACATGCCCGTGAGAATGGCCTCGCGAGCCCCGGCATCGTTCCCCGCGCGGCCCTTCCCCTGGTGCTTCTTCCCCGCGCAGCCCCTCCCCGGCCGCTCTTTCCCTTTGCGGCCCTTCCCCTTCGCCGAGGCATAGGGGGAAATCACCTTGTTGCGGTAGTGGAAGGGCTCCGCCATGCCTTGAATGGGCAGCAGCACCTCGGTCGGGGCCAGATCGGCGAAGAGCTCGGCCACCGCCTGCTGCTTGCGAGCAAGCTGCTGCTCGTAGGGCGCGTCCAGGGCGCTACAGCCGCCGCAACGGCCGAAGACCGGGCACAAGGCGCAGCCGGCCGGCCGCGCGTCGCCCGCGGGACGCCTTCCGCTCTCTGCGGGCCGCTTCCCGCCCTGCGCGGGCCGCCTCCTGTCCTGCGCGGGCCGCTTCCCGCCGTCCGCCCTTGCAGAGCCGCCCTCCGCCCGGTCGTGCGAGCCCTTCCCCGCCTCCTGCTTGGCAGGGCGGTTACTGGCGCGTTTCGGCTTGTTGTCATGTTTTCTCGTCATAGTCTCATTTTGACATAATGGGGCCACTGGAAAAGGAGGTAATCATGAACTTCATCATTCGCTGGATTGTAACCGCCATCGCCGTGGCCGCCGCCGTATGGATCGTACCCGGCATCGACATCATCAGCGC
Organism: Adlercreutzia sp.; assembly: GCF_056795635.1. NCBI lineage: Bacteria > Bacillati > Actinomycetota > Coriobacteriia > Eggerthellales > Eggerthellaceae > Adlercreutzia > Adlercreutzia sp. The sequence goes on from NZ_JBQIIT010000002.1 coordinate 68,239, forward strand.
CGACGCCTCGTGGGTGGGCATTGCGCTGTTCGCACTCATCCTGTCCCTCGTCAACATGTCCATCAAGCCGATCCTGCAGGTGCTCTCGCTGCCGGTGACCGTGCTCACGCTGGGCATCTTCTACCTCATCGTGAACACGCTGCTGCTCTACATTGCCGCGTGGCTCGCCAACGGCCTGTTCGGCGCCGGTTTCTATATCGCCAGCTTCGGCAGCGCTTTTGTGGCCTCCATCGTCATCTCCATCGTATCCGCCCTCGTGAACGGCCTCGTGGGCAACGACGCATAGAGGGACGCTCGCGAGAATCGAGACGCACGCAGTCGAATCGCGGTGCACAGCCGAATCGGAGTCCGTCCATACCAAACCCGGCAAAAATCCCGGGTTTGGTATGCCAGAAACCCTGGGTTTGGTACGCGATCATTGCAAAACCCCAGGTCAGAATTTCTCGAGCTGCCTCTTTTCGATACCCAACCCGCTGTTTTTGCCATCTTTCGGAATAGCTCCGGCAGAAACAGCGGGTTGGGTACTTTTTTGCAACGAGAAGAAGCCTCTCGAGGACGGCCAGGGTGCCTTGGCCTCCTCCCTGCGTATCGAGCGTCCCTCCCAGGGAGGCTCGCAGCTTGCCGATGCCGCAGCGCCGGCTATTCCGCCAGTTAGCCCGCTGCCGACATCCCCCAGGCCCCGCCGCCGGCGCCCCCCCGGACCCCGCTGCCGACATCCCCAGGCCCCGCTGCCGGCGCCCCCCCGGGCCTCGTCGCCAGCGTCCCCGGGCCTCGTGGGCAACGACAATTAGCGCCTCGCAACCATCTCACAGGCCGCCTAAGGGGAGCCGTCGCTGCGAGGGCGAGCGGACATGCGTGCCCTCGTGACTGTCACAGAACTGCCTACTCGCTGCGCAGGGCCTCCACCGGGTCCTTGCGGGCGGCGGCCATGGCGGGGAACAGGCCCGCCACAAAGGACAGGAACACGCTGATGCCCACGAGGATGGCCGCGGCGGCCCAGGGCAGCAGCGCCACATCGGGCACATCGAGCAGCGAGTACACGAGCGCGTTCACCGGAATGCACACGAGCGCCACGAACCCGACGCCGATGAGGCCCGCCACCAAACCCTCGATAATGGTCTCGGCGTTGAACACCCGGGAGATGTCGCCCTTGCTGGCACCGATGGCCCGCAGGATGCCGATCTCCTTCTTGCGCTCGAGCACCGAGATGTAGGTGATGATGCCGATCATGATGGAGGACACCACGAGTGAGATGGCCACGAAGGCGATGAGCACGTAGCTGATCATGTCCACGATGGTGGTGACCGACTTCATGAGCGTGCCCACGAAGTCGGTGTAGGAGATCTTCCGGTCCTCCTGGCCCCCTTCGACCATGCGGTCGTTGTAGCCGTCCAGAATGGCGATAACCTGCTGCTTGTCCTCGAAGTTGTCCGGGTAGATGGCGATCTCGGAGGGCTTGGCCAGGTCGGCGTAGCCGAGCTTCGCCAGGTTGCCGTCGAAGGAGCGCGTGCCGTCGGTCATGAGCGACAGGATGAGCTCGCGCAGCTCGTCCTCGGTCATGGCCATCTGGAAGGCGTTCTGGAAGGCATCGGCGTCCACGGACATGGCCAGGGGAATGTTCGCCTGCAACTGCCCGATGACCCCCTGCACCGCCCTCTCGGTCTTGGAGCCGATGATACCCATGGCCTCTTCCATATAGGAGCCCATGGACTGCTGCAAGGCCGCCGAGATCTTCCCCGCCAGCTCCTGCTGCAGGGCGTTGGCGTCCACGATCTGGCCGGCGTACTGGCCCGCGAGGGCCTGGAACTCGGCGCTGCCCATGTAGCTTTGCAGAGTGTCCTGGGCCAACGACGGGAAGTCCGGCGGCGTTCCGCCCTCGACCACGCCGGCCATAGCCTCCTGGTAGGCCGCGCCGAGGGCCTGGGCGTAACCGGCCATGGCGGCGGCCATCATCTCGCCCATGGCCTCCTGGCTGAAGGCCGCGCTCATATCCACGTCCAAATCGCTCGGATCCAGGGAGGGCGGCGCCGGCAAGTCGCTGGCAGACAGCCCCCCGCTGATGGAGCTCGTGTCCACGGCGATCTTCGACTCGTCGAACTGGAAGGCGTCCTGCAGGGCGTCCTCGTCGACCGTGAACAGGGAATCCATGTTGAAGCCCGAGGCGTCTTCCTCATCCTCGGCATCGAAGTCGCGGCCGTTGAACACGTCGACGGCCGGATCGGCCAGCTGGGCCTGCACAATGGCGGTCTCGCGGGCCTGGTCGATAAGGTGGCGGGTCAACTCGGGGGTGTAGTAGATGCCGATGGACAGCGCCGTGGCCTTCGCGTCGGGCTTGGGCTGCACGACGCCCACGATCTTCAGGTCCTCGCCGGCGTCCACGAGGGCGCGCATGTAGTCCTCGTCGTCGGTCTTGTCCACCCACACCCCGTTCTCCTCATCGTAGGTGTAGCAGTCGGCGGCGGCCACCATCTTGAGCGGCACGGCCATGAGCTCCTCGTAGGTGAACTCCAGCCTGTCGTCGGGGGAGGTCACCTCCTCCTCGTTCATGAACTGGTCGATCATGTCCTCCAGCACGGCATGATCCCGCAGGCCGAGGGCGTAGGTGACCAGGTCGGGCAGGGTGCCGCGGGAAGTGAGCACGATGATGCACTCGTTGTAGGCCTCGGGCCAGCGGCCGGCCTTCACGTCGTACTGGCCCTCCACGATGGCGGAGTTGCCCATCATCTCGTTGAAGACGTTGGTGCTGTACATGGTGGACATGAGCGAGTTGGACGACGAGCCGCCGCCCATGCCGAAGGCCTCGAAGGTGGTGTCGGGGTTGATCTGGCGCACCTCTTCTTCCGTGTCGCCGGAGAATACCTGGGGCGTCACGTTGTAGCGATACTCGATGGAGTTCACGTAGTCGCCGATGCCGTCGCCGCCCTCGTCGAAGAACTGCTTGAGCGCGGCCAGGTCGTTGTTCTCCAGGCTGGCGAACATGTCGGTGACCATGCGGGTCTCGGGCACCGTGGTGCGGGCGGCCGGGTCGTTCTCGTCGCCGTAGGTGCCCCCCTTCACGCCGGCGGCCGCCAGAGCATCGGCGGCATCGGCGGCCCCGTCCCCCTCGCCCGCGGCGCCTCCGTCGGCCTCTTCCCCATCGCCGCTGTCGCCACCCGTGGACATGGTCATGAGCGCGCTCATGTCGAAGCCCGTGGACATGATCTGGAGCGGGTACACCGACAGCGTCTCCTCCTCGGTCTTCTCGATATAGTTGTCCACGCCGTTGGCCAGAGCCAGAATGGCGGCAATGCCCATGATGCCGATGGAGCCGGCGAAGGCCGTCATGATGGTGCGGCCCTTCTTGGTCATGAGGTTGTTGAAAGACAGGGCGAGCGCCGTAAGGAAGCCCATGGAAGTCTTGCGGATGGGCTTCTGGGACAGGTGCATCTCCTCTTCCGTGGGGAGGTAGGGGTCCGAATCGCTGCGGATGACGCCGTCGGCCAAGTTCACCGTGCGCGTGGCGTACATGGCCGCGAGCTCCGGGTTGTGGGTGACCATGATGACGAGGCGGTCCTGGGCGATCTGGGTGAGCAGTTCCATGATCTGCACCGAGGTCTTGGAATCCAGGGCGCCGGTGGGTTCGTCGGCCAGTACGATCTCCGGGTCGTTGATGAGGGCGCGGGCGATGGCCACGCGCTGCATCTGGCCGCCCGACAGCTGGCTCGGCCGCTTGTTCACGTGGTCGGCGAGCCCCACCGAGGCCAGGGCCTCCTTCGCCCGGCGGGTGCGCTCGGCCTTCCCCACGCCCGACAGGGTGAGGGCCAGTTCCACATTCTGCAGGATGGTCTGGTGGGGAATGAGGTTGTAGCTCTGGAACACGAAGCCGATGCGATTGTTGCGGAAGGTGTCCCAGTCGCGGTCCTTGTACTTGTGGGTGGAGATGCCATCCACGATCATGTCGCCGGAATCGTAGTGGTCCAGGCCGCCCATGACGTTCAGCAACGTGGTCTTGCCCGAGCCCGAGGGCCCGAGGATGGCCACGAACTCGTTGTCGCGGAACGAGATGGACACATCGTCGAGGGCCACTTGGGTGAAGTCGCCGGTCCGGTAGGATTTGCAGATATTCCTCAGCTGCAGCATAGGTCGCACGCTCCCTCTTCTCAAAATTTCACCCATGGTGACACAGCAGCCGGGCACGGCTCCAAATAGGACGGATTTTCTCATCGAATTACGGCTTATCTTCACATGGTTGAAGGGGTTTGGGGTATCCTGATTTTCGTTATCAGACCGACCAGCCTGCGGGCTCAGAAAGGACGTTCCATGGACGCCAAGGTGTACGAACTCATCAACGACCAGATCAACAAGGAGCTCTACAGCGCCTACCTGTACCTCGCCTTCGCCGACTACTACGAGGAGGAGGGCCTCTCGGGCTACGCCAACTACTTCGAGATCCAGGCCGCCGAGGAGCGCGATCACGCGCTGATCTTCCGCAAGTACCTGCACGAGAACGGCGAGAAGGTGCGCCTTTTGGCCATCGACCAGCCCACCCCCACCTTCGCGAACTTCCTGGAGCCGCTGGAGGCCGCTATGGAGCACGAGCAGTACGTGACCTCGCTCATCCACGACATCTATGCCGCGGCGCTGGAGGCCCACGACTACCGCGCCCAGAAGTTCCTCGGCTGGTTCATCGACGAGCAGATGGAGGAAGAGGACAACGCCGACACCATGATCACCAACATGAAGCTGTTCGGCGGCGATCCGAAGGGCCTCTACGACCTGGATCGCGAGTGCGCCGCCCGCGTGTACTCCGTGCCGAGCCCCCTGGCCGCCGAGTAGCGCCCGGCGCATCTGCCTACGGGCAAGGAGACGGCCGCGCCCCAACGTCGGCGCACGGCCGCCCCTTCTGTGATAGCATGGGTGCCATGACTGCCACCAATACCCATACCGCGCCCGCTCCCAAGGACCGCATCCTGCTTCACGCATGCTGCGGTCCTTGCTCGTTGGAGCCCGTGCGCGTCCTGCGCGAGAGCGGCGTCGAGCCCGTCATCTTCTACGCGAACGGGAACATCCATCCCGCCGAGGAGTACGCCCGGCGCCTGGCCACGCTGCACGAGTGGGCCACGGAGGAGGATCTGGCCGTCGTGGAGGGGGCCTATGACGTGGCGGCCTGGGAGGCCACGGTCGGCCGTATCGGCGACGCGGCTGCGGCCACGTTCGGCGTGATCTGCGGGGAAGAGGGCGACGGGGGCGGCAGCCCCGGGCCAGCGGACGGAGCGGTGAAAAGAGGCCCTGGGCCGACAGGCGAGGCCGCGGAAGAGCACGGCAGAACCCCAGAAGGCAACGCCGCGGAATGCGGCGGCACTTTAGGCCTCGGAACGGCCCTCACGGGGGAGCCCTCCGAGGCGCGGGCGGCCCGGGAGGCCCGCTGCCGGGCCTGCTACCGGCTGCGCTTCACGGAAGCGGCCCGCTACGCCGCCGAGCACGGTTTCGCCGCCTTGGGCACCACGCTTTCCGTGAGCCCCTACCAGTACACATCCATTATCCGCGAGGAGCTGGAACGGGCCTGCGCGAATGAGGGCATCGAGGCCCGCTTCGAGGACTACCGCCCCTACTACGACGAGGCCACCCGGCGCTCGCGCGAGGGCGGCATGTACCGCCAGAACTACTGCGGCTGCCGCTTCTCCGAGGCTGAGGCCGCCGCCGAGCGGGAAGAGCGCGCCGCCGCCCGCCACGCCGCCCGCGAGGCCGAGAAGGCAGCCCGGGCCGATGAGCGCGCCGCCGAAGAGGCCGAGCGCGCCCGCAAGCGCGCTGAGAAGCAGGCCTATGCCGACAAGCAGGCGAGAAAGCGCGCCACCCTGAAGGCCCTGCGCGAGCAGCGAAAGGGCGAGCAGGGCTAGCCCGAGGCCTTCAACTGCGCAGAAAATGCCGTTTCTCGTAGTTTTTCCTCGTGCTAACGCCGCCCCACGCGTTTCTTCCTCTGCATTTCCCCTGGTCAATCGCTTTCGATCAAGTTTTCCGCATTCAAACAACTACGAGAAACGGCATTTTCTGCGCAATTCAGCCATCGATCCCGTGGACGAGCGGCGAGGTTGCCTTTCCCCTAGGGTTTCCCCGCCGTTACCGCCAAAACCGACCCGGTAGTCTATGATGCAGGGATACCCCCAGCCGAAGGAGCCCCTATGCCCGCCATCGCCTTCCAACACCCCGAGCTCTCCCCCGATGCCGCCGCTGCCGCGGCCAAGGTGTCCCCCGAGATCAGAGAGCTCATCCGCCGCTCTGGCAAGAAGTCGGTGCGCGAGTACACCCTCGGCGAGGAGATCTTCAACGCCGTCACCCACGGCATCGGCGCGGGCCTGGCCGTGGCGGCGCTCGTGGTGCTCATCGTGAAATCGGTGGCCGACGGTGGCGGCATTCTGCTAGCCGCGGCCCTGGTCTACGGCATCGCCCAGCTAGTGGAGTACCTCATGTCCACCCTGTACCACGCCCTGGCCGCCGAGAAGGCCAAGCGCGTGTTCAAGGTGCTCGATCATTCGGGCATCTACCTGCTCATCGCCGGCACTTACACGCCCTACTGTCTCATTACCCTGGGCCATGTGGGCGGCCTGTGGCTCGCCGTGTTCGTGTGGACGGTGTCCCTCATCGGCATCGCCTGCGAGGCCTTCTGGACCTATCGCCCCCGCTGGATCTCCTCGGTGCTCTACGTGGCCCTGGGCTGGTCCATCGTATTCTTTCTACCCACCCTGTACGCCCAGCTGCACCCCGTGGGCTTCTGGCTTCTGGCCGCGGGCGGCATCAGCTACACCGTGGGCGCCGTCTTCTACATCTTCAAGAAGATCCGCTACATGCACTCCATCTTCCACCTGTTCGTGCTGGCAGCCAGCATCCTACAGTTCTTCAGCGTGTACTTCTTCGTAATCTAGTCATCAGGGCAGGTGCCCCCGAAAGCCGAAACACAAGCGGGCCGCTCCTGGGAAGGGGCGGCCCGCTTTGCCGATGAGGCGAAAGGGAGCACGGCTCCGCCCGCAACGGTTACGCGGTATGGGCGGCGCGCAGGGCAGCGATCTCGGCGCCCCAGCCGGCCAGATCATCCTGGGGCGTTTCCAGGAAGAAGGGCAGGTCGCGCAGGACCGGATGGTTCGTCACGGCGGCCAGGGCATCGAACCCGATATGTCCCTCGCCGATGGGAGCATGGCGATCCTTGTGGGCGCCGAGCGGGTTCTTGGAATCGTTCAGGTGAATGGCGCGCAGGCGGTCGAGACCGATGACGCGGTCGAACTCCTCGAGCACGCCGTCCAGGTTGCCGGCAATGTCGTAGCCGCCATCCCAAACATGGCAGGTGTCCAGGCACACGCCCACCTTCTCATTCAGCTCCACAGCGTCGATGATGGCCGCCAGATCCTCGAAGCGGCTGCCCACCTCGGTGCCCTTGCCCGCCATGGTCTCCAGCAGCAGCGTAGTGGACTGATCGGCCGTCAGCACCTGGTTCAGGGCATCGGCGATAAGGGCGATGCCCGCTTCCATGCCCTGGCCCACGTGGCATCCCGGGTGCATGTTGTACAGCTGGCCCGGAGTGTTCTCCATGCGCATGAGGTCGTCGGTCAAAAGCTCGATGGCGAACTGCCGCGTCTCGGGCTTGGCTGCCGCCGGGTTCATGGTGTAGGGGGCATGGGCGAGAAACGTCGCGATGCCGTGGTTGGCCGCGAAGTCGTGGAAGGCCGCCACATCGGCCGGATCGATGGCCTTAGCGCGGCCGCCCCGCGGGTTGCGCGTGAAGAACTGGAAGGTGTTCCCGCCGATGGATGCGGCATCTTGAGCCATCTTCAAATACCCCTTGGCAGACGACAGATGGCAACCGATGGTGAACATGGGGCTTCCTTTCAACGGGACAAGTAGAGCGCTGGCCAGTATACGCCAACGACGGACCTTCCAAGGCGTACACTAGGGCACCTTCGAAACAACAGAGGAGAAGGGCAGCATGGAGGCGGGGCTCGTTAGCATATTCAAGGAGATGGTGACGCTGTTCATCATCGTGGGCGTCGGTTATGGGGCGAAGAAGACCGGCTTCATGAACGACCAGTTCGATCGCCTGCTCTCGCGGCTCGTCATCAACCTGGCCCTGCCGGGCATGATCCTGGGATCGGTGCTCACCGCCGACGCCCTGCCGCCCCGCGAGGAGATTCTCGTCACCCTGGCCCTGTCCTGCGCCAGTTACGGCGTGCTGCTGGCCGTGGCCTACGGCTTCACGGCGATCCTGCGCATTCCCGACGGGCACCGGGGCGTGTACCGGTTCATGCTCTGCTTCGGCAACGTGGGCTTCATCGGCTACCCGGTGCTGTCGGCCATCTTCGGCCCTGAGGCGCTCATCTACGCCGCCGTGTTCAACCTACCCTTCAACCTCTTTGTGTTCACCATCGGGGCATGGTTCCTCACCCAGGACACCGACGGCGACGTGAAGGTGCAGACCACCTGGCGCACCTTCGTCACGCCCGTCATGCTGTCCTGCGTGGCGGCCATGGTGCTCACCCTGGCGGGTATTCACCATGCTCCCATCCTGGGCGATGCCCTGAACAACCTCGGTTCCATCACCACCCCGGCGGCCCTGCTCATCATCGGATCGTCGCTGGCGAACATGCCCGTGCGCGACCTGGTGGGCGGTCCGCGCCTGTGGGCCTGCGCCGTCTTCCGCCTGCTCATCACCCCGGTCATCATCGGACTGGTGTTTCAGCCATTCGTGCCGGCGGGGCTGCTGCTGTCCATATGCATCGTCATCTCGGGCATGCCCGTGGCCACCAACGGCACCATGCTCTGCTACCAGTACGGCGGCAACAGCCGCGTCATGGCCCAGGGCACCTTCGTCACCACCGTACTGGCTTTGGCGAGCATCCCCTTGCTGGTGCAGTTCGTGGGCTGGATGAGTTAGAGCTATTGAATTGTGATAGATAATTTTCCATATCCGACTAATTTCTCCTTGATCGTTGAAGAGATCCGTGGTATAAAACTCGTGGCGGCACTCGATGCTGCCTCCAAGCGCCGGGGGCTGTCCCCCGGCAATTTTTATATTGGAGCCAGGGAGTTTGAATGCGAGATCTTTCAATATTCGTCGACGAGAGCGGCGACAAAACGAGCAGGGCGCGCTATTTCATCCTAACTCTGGTTATCCACGATCAGAGCCAGGGCATTGCCAACGAGATAAGTGCCTACGAACGCTCCCTCGCTTCAGCCGATCTGCCGAATATCCCATTTCATTCCGAGCCTCTCCTCAATGGCCATGACGAGTATGAGGATCTCGAACCACGACAACGCAAGAAATTGCTGTCGTCATTCAGCGCGCTCGTCAGATATCTTCCCATCCAATATAGAGCCTTTGTCTACAAGCGACGAGAGTTCTCCGATATCAGCAAACTTGCCCTGCGCATGAAGCGCGACGTGTCGTGCATGCTCATTGACCATCTGACGTTCTTCCAGAGCTTCGATCAGGTAAAACTCTACTACGACAACGGGCAAGCCTTGGTAAAGAAGGCCTTGGATGAAGCGATCTGCTCGACGCTTTCCAAAGAAGCCGTAGTCAAGAAGCGCACGACCATGACTGAATATCGTCTTGCCCAGGTGGCAGACTATCTCTGCACCATTGAGCTTGCCGCAGCGAAATACGCGGCCAAGGAAAACGGAGCGACCTACGACAAGTTCTTCGGCGGCATCGGCTCGTTCAAGAAGAACTGGCTCAAGCAAGCCCGGAGAAAATGGCTGGGCTAGCAAACTGCTGGCATAGAGCTCGATAGAGTGTAAGCGATCAGGAGGACCGCCATAGCAGCCCCCCTGATCGCAATGGGCGTATCTCCTGCCGCCTACCCCTCGAAGTGCTCGACGGCCTCGGCGAGGCGGTCGATGATGGGAATGGACTGGGGGCACATGGCCTCGCAGGAACCGCACTGGATGCACTTCGATGCAGGGCCCTCGGCGGCCTGCCAGGAGTAGAGACCCTTCACGAAGGCGTTGTCCTCGGTCTGCTTCTCCAGGTTCAGCAGGTTCAGGGCGATGGGAATCTTCACGCCCTCGGGGCAGTCCTTCACGCAGTAGCCGCAGTTGGTGCAGGGAATGAGATCCACGCTGCGCAGGGCGGCCACCACCTCGGCAATGGCGCTGCGCTCGGCCTCGGTCAGGGGCTTGTGGGCTTGGAAGGTGTCCATATTGTCCTGCATCTGCTCCAACGTAGAGGCGCCGGCCAGCACCGTGAGCACCCCGGGCAGATCGAGGCAGAAGCGGTAGGCCCAACGAGCCTGGCTCGCGTCCGGGTCGGCCGCCGCCAGCACCTCCGCGCCGCGCTCGGGCAGATTCGCCAAACGGCCGCCGCGCACCGGCTCCATGACGATGACCGGCACCCCGTGGGCCGCGGCCACTTCCAGGCAGCGGGCCGATTGGGTGACCGGGTCGTCCCAATCCAGGTAGTTCGCCTGCAGCTGCACGAAATCGACCTCCGGGTGGGCCGTCAGAATCCCTTCCAAGGTCTCGGGGCCGTCGTGCATGGAGAAGCCGACGTGGCGGATGAGGCCATCGGCCTTCGCCTTGGCCACGTAGTTCCACATATCGTACTCATCGAACTTGGCCGTGCGCGCGCCGCCCAGATTGTGCAGCAGGTAGTAGTCGACATAATCGACCCCCAACCGCTCCAGGGATGTGGGCAGGCAGGCCTGGGCTTCCTCCTTGCTGGCACAGGCCCAGGCCAGGCACTTCGTGGCCAGGGTGAACGCCTCGCGGGGATAGCGCTCCACCAAGGCCTCGCGCAGGGCCGTCTCCGATGCGCCGTCGTGGTAGACAAAGGCGGTGTCCACGTAGGTGCCGCCCTTCGCCATGAACTCGTCCACCATGGTCTTCACCTGCTCGATGTCGATGGCGGTAACGTCGTCGGGATCGGTCAGGGGCAGGCGCATGGCGCCGAAGCCTAGCTTGGCCACGCCCTCGTAAGATGCGGTCATGAATGCTCCTCTCTGATTGCTCTCGCCGAGGAGGGTAAACCTTGGAGTCGACTTCAAGTCAAGGAGGTCGTGCGAAAACCCGGCGATCCGGGGTGAGCGGTGCGAAATTCAAATGCCAGCAGCGGACGGGGCGCCGGGACGATTCCCCGCGACCCAGATCGAACCGAAAGGGATCGTGCAGGAGGGCTGACGGATCTCTCGACCGGCGCAGGAGCCGCGCAGGCCCCGCCCTCCTGCGCAGATGGGCTAACGATCCCGTGACAATTCGCTGATGGGGAGACTCATCGCAGGAGCTTCCCTCACCATGGTTCTCGCTGAAACGCAGCCTATTCGCTCCCCAGCAGAAAGGGAAGGTGTCCCATGGGCCTTCTTGCCGCCTATGCCGTGCCCCATCCGCCGCTCATCGTGCCCGCCGTGGGTCAGGGCCAGGAGGAAACCGTCGCCGATACGGTCGCCGCTTACGAGGAGATCGCCCGGCGCGTGGCAAGCCACGACCCCGACGTCATCGTCATTGCCTCGCCCCACGCGCCGTTCTACCGCGACGGCTTCTTCATCTCCAATGCCGACGAGGAAACCGGCTCAATGGCCCCGTTCGGACAGCCCCAGGCCACGGTAACCACCCGCGGCGATGGCGAGTTCACCCAAGCGGTGGCCGACCGCCTCGCCCGACGGTCCATCCCCGCAGCCGGCGCACCCGCGGCCCAGACCGAGATCGACCACGGCGCCTTCGTGCCGCTGCACTTCCTCGCTCAAACAGTGGACTTGGAGGAGGTGCCCGTGCTGCGCGTGGGCCTCTCGGCGCTCTCGCCGTCGGATCACCACTTCCTGGGGCAGTCCATCACTCGGGCCGCCGAGCGTCTGGACATGCGCTGTGTGCTCATCGCGAGCGGCGACCTCTCCCACAAGCTGACCGAGGATGGCCCCTACGGCTTCGATCCGGCCGGGCGCCGGTTCGACCGCGCCGTGGAAGGGATCTTCGCCCGCGGGGCCCTGCAAGAGCTCTTCGCCCTGGATCCGGTGATGTGCGAGAGCGCCGCCGAGTGCGGCCTGCGAGCTTTCGAGATCATGGCCGGTGCGCTGGAGGGACTGCCTTTCACACCCCAGCTGCTCAGTTACGAGGGCCCCTTCGGCGTAGGCTACGCCATCGCCGCCTTCGAGGTAGAGGCCGGCCCTTCCACTACCGAGGAGGAAGTGGAGGCCGAGATTCGCGGCGCCCATGCCAAGACGGCCCGCGAACGGGGAGAGACGGCCGAGAAACCCGCTGACGGCCTACCGCCCGATGCCGGGCACGGCAGCGGGCGGCACAACCGGTGCGAGAGCGGGGCGCGCGAAGACGCTGGTGCGACGGTTGCCGACACCAGGACCGCAGGCGCACCCGGCCCATCGGCCGGCATTGCCGGCGCGACACCCGAGGCGGCCCATGCAATTGCCGATCCGAGCACGGGGCGCCACCCCCTTGCGTGGGATCGGGATGCCGAGACGGCCCTCGACGAGGGCGAGCGGGAGGAAAACAGCGCGATCCTCTCGCTCGTGTTGGATCCCCAGGTGGACCCGCTCGTGGCCCTTGCACGACTGAGTGTGGAATCCATCGTGGGGAGCGGCGAGGTGCTCCCCACCCCTCAGGGGCTCCCCGATGTCATGACCAGACGACGGGCCGGCACCTTCGTGAGCTTGCACAAGGAGGGAAAACTGCGCGGGTGCATTGGCACCATCGCGCCGGCCCAGTCGTGCCTGGCCGAGGAGATCATCATGAACGGCGTGGCCGCCGCCACCGAGGATCCGCGCTTTCCGCAGGTGCGGCCCGATGAGCTGGACGCCCTGTCCTACTCGGTGGACGTGCTCGGCGAGCCGGAGCCCGTGCACTCGCTCGAGGAGCTTGACCCGGCCCGCTACGGCGTCATCGTCACCCGCGGCTTCAGGCGGGGGCTGCTGCTCCCCGACTTGGACGGCGTGGATACGGTCATGGACCAGATCGCCATCGCCAAGAAGAAGGCCGGCATCCGTCCCGACGAGGACGCGAAGCTGGAGCGCTTCGAGGTAGTGCGCCATACCCTCGGCGGGGGCGCCCGCTGCGCCTGACCGACCGCCGTCACCGACGGAAAGCCTCGCCCCTACAGGGCAGCGATCAGCGCGTCCCAGCCGGCGCGTCCGGCCTCGTCGCCTTTGAACACGCCGGTGGCCTGCAAGATCTCGTAGAAGGCGCAGTCGCATTCGGGCTTGATGCCGGGCAGCTTGGCGGCCAGGCGCCCGGGCAGGATGGCCCGGCCCATGATCTCGATGAGGCCGATGTTCTCCTTCTTGATGGGAAAGAGCCGCTCTGGTACGTGGAAGAGGCCGTAAGGACGCTCCGGCGTGGTGCGGTTGTTGCGCAGCACGATATCCATCACATACTCGTCGCCCTCCCGCCACAGGATGGGGTTCACCGTGTTGTGGGGAACGACGGCTCCGATCGAGGACGCGACCGAACGGCAATCGATCGCGGCGGCCAGTTCGCCAGCGCCACTCCCCTGTACGCTGCCGGGTGAGAAGGCCCGTATGGCGCAGGGCTCGAAGGAGAAGGAGCGCCAGGCGTCCATGAGGCGGCAGGCGGCCTCGCCGAGGGCCGTGCGATCCGTCGTGCGCAGACGCGCCACCGATGCGGGCCAGTCCACGATACCGGCTTCCACCCCGCCCAGGCCCGGCAGGGCGAAACGCTGCTTGATGGGCCGCTCCATGAGGGGAAATCGGTAGCCGCCGCCCTGGAAGTGATCGTGGGCGAGGATGGAGCCGCCCACGATGGGCAGATCGGCGTTGGAACCGATGAACCACCGGGGGTAGGCGTCGGCGAAGTCGAGCAACCGAGCAATGGTCAGGTGGTCGATGGCCATGGGCCGGTGCTCGGGCGACGCCGCAATGATATGCTCGGGGAAGTAGCCATAGGGGGAGAACCACCACGCCCACTCCTCGCCGGCAAGCTCCACCGAACGCACTTCCCCGCTTCCAGCGCCTCGGCAGACAAGGCCCTCATCGGCCTGGCGATGCCAGCAGAGGACACAGTCACCGTCAGCGGCGGCCAGCGGTGCCGATCTGCGGCCATTCGCACAGAGAGGGCCCGCGGCGGCATCCGAGGCTGTATCGTTGCCGCGAGCATCGGAGGGGCGCCCCGTCTTCTCGGCGACGGCCATCGCGCACACTGCGCCCCCGCTCGCGGCCCGCGCGATGGCCCGCGGGTCCTTCTCCGGCTTGGTGCCGTTGATGGTGATATCGAGGGGCCCCGCCGGCGACAACGCCCGCCACTCCTGGTTCGCCACCGGCGGCGGCCCAGGCTCGCGGACGATCATCGCAGGCGCTCCGCCCGCACGCCGGGTGCGCCGACAACCACTTCGCGACAGGCCCCGTAGCCGAGCAGCCCGTCCATGGTCGCCATGAAGTCGTCGGCCCGATCAGCGGGCACGAAGACCAGTACCGAGCCGCCGAAGCCGCCGCCGTGAATGCGCCAAGCCCCCTCCTCGCCGAGCAGATGGGCCGCCAAGCTCTGGATGATCATGGCCGGCTGGCGCGCCTCGCTGCCGGGCTCGCGCAGGGACACGTTCTGAAGGAACTGGGCCGACGAGGCGCCCGAAAGTCGCACGAAGCGCAGAAAGGTGGCGAAGTCTCCCCCGTCGAGGGCCGCGCGCTGGGCGTTCACCCGGGCCACTTCGTCGTAGTAGTGCAGCGCCCGCATGGCCCGGCGATCCCCCAGCTCGGTGCGCACCGCCCCCAGTTGGGACAAGAGCGCCCCCACCGGCGCATCCCCGAGACGGGCCACCCCCAGCAGGTTGGCCACCATGCGCATGTCAGCGGGAATGGCGGCGAACTCGTCCTGATGCAGGGAATGATCCTGGCGGCTGTCCACGAGCACGATGCGGAAGCCCTCCGCCGCAGCGTCGAGGGCCACAGGCTCCACCACGGGCACCGTCGGCCCGAAATCGATGGTGACCACGCCGCCGCAGGCGCTCGCCAGCTGGTCCTGGGCGCCGCAGGGCTTCCCGAAGAAGCGCTGCTCGCACCCGACGGCCGCCAGGGCCACGGCCGCGGCATCCAAGGGCACCGCCTCCGCTTCTTCCGCGCGGGTTCCCCCGGCATCCTCGGCCGCCGCGCTCGCGAAGGGGCCGGGGCCGAACAGGCCCTCCAGGCACGCGCCGATCATGACCTCGAAGGCGGCCGAGGAGGACAGGCCGCATCCCGGGGGCACCTCGGAGCCGGTGACGAGATCGAAGCCGCGCACCGTGCCGCCACCAGCGGCGAAGGCGGCGGCCATGCCACGCACGATGGCCGCAGAGGTGAGGGCCTCCACCGGATGGGGCTGCGCCCACTGGGGATCGGCGAGGTCCACCTCCACGGTGCCGAAGCCCTCCATGACCGCGCGGATGCGCCCGAGGCCGTTCTCGGCCGCGAGCCCCCAGGTGCGCTCGCCAATGGCCGCCGAGATGACGCGGCCGCCCTGGTGATCGACGTGGTTGCCGGCCACCTCCATGCGCCCCGGGGCCGAGGCCAGCACGAAGGAGCGCCTGGCCCCGGCCGCTCCCGCGCCGACGGGAACCCCGCCCGTCGACCCAGCGACCGCAGCCGCCGCGCCCGCAGCAGGGCCGCTTCCGAACACCTCCTCGAAGAGGGCGCGCAATGCGGCCACCTTCGCCGCGCCCGCCCCCTCGCCGTTAGCCGTCGCAGGTTCCATGGGCCTCCTCCTTCAGCTTGTTCACCCGCCGGTCGTAGGTGAGGATGCCGTTCACTTCCTCCTCCACGTCCGACAGCTGCGTGTACACGTAGGCCGCCAGCCCGTCGCCCTCCAGGGCCTCGGCCTCGGCCAGGGTGCGGCGCACTGCCGCCCGCCAGGCGCCCCGGTCGTCGAAACGGTCGTAGCCGTAACTCTCGGCGAAGGCGCTGTGGTCTTCCACGCGGAAGGTGGCGCCGCCGAACTCCGAGATGGCGAAGGCGCGCCCTCCCCGCTCGGCCGCCCGGCCCCGCAGCGCGGCATCGTCGGGGTACACCTTGAGTTTGCGGAAGTAGTTGTGCACCGAGAGGAAGTCTCCGCAGCCCTGGTCGTACCAGCCGCTCACGGCGTCGATGACCCGCGTGGGGTCGGCCCGGCGCACCGCCTCGGTGGCCAGGGCCGCGTCGAACTGCCCCCAGCCCTCGTTGAACAGCACCCAGCAGACCACCGAGGGATGGTTGCGCAGATGCTCCACCGTGGCCCGGCAGGCGCGGCGCCACTGGTCGCGGTAGCGCTCGTCCCCGGCGCCGAGCTTCGCCTGGTGCTCGGGGTCGCAGTCGTCGTAATCGCCCCAGCTGCCGCGCCACAGCGTCGGCCTGAAGCTCGTCTCCCAGGACCCGTAGGCGCCGCCCCCGTTCACCATGTCCTGCCACACGAGCATGCCGAGCCGGTCGCAGTGGTAGTACCAGCGGTCAGCCTCCACCTTCAGGTGCTTCCGCAGCATGTTGAAGCCAGCCTCGCGCATGGCCTGGATGTCGAAAGCCAGAGCCTCGTCGGAGGGGGCCGTCATGAGGCCGTCGGACCAGTAACCCTGGTCGAGCACGCCCCGTAGCAGCAGCGGCTCGCCGTTCAGCCGAAAACGGAAGGCGCCCTGCTCGTCGCGGGCCACCTCCACGGTGCGGAAGGCTGTGTAGCTGTGGACGGCATCGGAGCCGTAGCGCAAGGTGAGGTCGTAGAGATGGGGGTCATCTGGACTCCACCGGCGCGGCCGGGGCACGGGAACGGTCAGGCGCACCCGGCGACGCGGCGACCCGTCGGGGCTCGCGCCCTCGGGCACCGCCCCCTCTTCCACGGCCACGGCCACCGAGCCCACCTGCACGCCATCCCCATCGGAGACGTAGAGGCGCAGCAATCCCGAGGCGCCCCGCACGTCCACGTCGGCGATGAGAAGCTCCTGGTCGCAATCGGGCCGCAGGGCAACGGCCTCGATGGAGCGCTCGGGCACCACTTCCATCCACACCGGCTGCCAGATGCCGCTCTGGGCCGTGTACCAGATGCCGCCGCGCTCGAGTCGCTGCTTGCCCCGCAGCTGCACCCCCGTATCACTCGGGTCGCGCACGGCCAGGGCCACCACGAAGTCGCCGCCCTGCTGCCAGGCCAGGGCCGCATCGCCGTCGGTGGCGGTGAGCGCCTCGGTGATGTCGAAGGTGAAGGGCAGGTAGGCGCCCTCGTGGGTGCCCACGACCCGGCCGTTCACGCAGCAGGCACAGGCGAAGTCCACGGCCTCGAAGTGCAGCAGGCAGCGGTCCCCCTCGCGCAGCACCGGTCGCCTCACCCGGCGCACGTACCAGAGCAGCTCGTCGGGAGCCAACTGGCGACCTACCCCCGACAGCAGTGCCTCGGGCGAGAAGGGCACGAGGATGCGCCCGTCGAAGTGCTCCGGCTGGCGCAGGGTCGGGCCGGCGCCCACGGGCACGATGGCGTAGTTCCACCAGCCGTTCAGCGAGGTGAACGCCTCCCGCGCGAACTGAGGGCGGGGATGCTCCGAGCGCACCGAAGCCGGATCGAGGACCTCGCCCCAGGGGGTGAGCAGGGGCCGTTCGGGGCCCAGGTCGTGTTTACGGGGAGCGCTTGCCAGCACGCGCCTGATATCCATGGGAGGCCGGTCCTCTCGCAGGTCTGTCGCCCGGCGCGCCACGGGCCGGGAGGGGCGCCCGGGCGCCGCATTTTCCTTACAGCCCGATAATAGCTAACTTGAGCGGCCGGGCGGCAAACGTAACCGATTCGCCACACCGCTGCCGACAAGTCCCTAAGCCGGCTGCTCCAAGTGCAGCATCTGGGAGACGATGGCGATGAGCACCTCGTCATCGGCGTCGGGATGGGAGCGCAGATAACTCACGAGCCCCACGATGAGCACGTAGAAAGTCTCGTAGAGGTGGTCGGATCCGTCGCCGTACTTCTCCTGGCCGGCCAGGGGGTGCGACACCATGAACTCTGCGCCCTGGGCGGCAAAACGATTGAGGAAGTCCAGGTAGAGCGCCGCGTTCTCCTGGGTCGAAAGGGCCATGCGGAACGTATTCTTCTCGAAGAGCACCATGCGCATGATCTTCACCATCGTGTGCAGCGATTCGTCGGTCTCCTGCACCGCACGGCTCTCGCTCCAGTGCTGCATGGCCTCGATGAAGTCGGTGATGTACTGATCGAGCACCGCCGAGGTCACTTCCTCCTTGTTCTGGAAGTAGTGGTAGAACAGCGAACGCGTCACTCCCACATGGTTGGTGATGTCCTGGATGGAGGTGTGGGCCAGGCCCTTCTCCTCATAGAGCTCGCGGGCGGCCACGACGATCTCGGCCGAGCGCTTGGCGGTGTCGTTGCTGCGGAGGACCTCGCGGGTGGCGCCGGCGCGCCTGTTCTTCCGTACCGATTGCATGGATCCTCCTCCGCCCGCATGCCCCGCCGAAACCGACCGGGCTCATTGAGTCTTAGCTGTGAAACGACTATACGTCTGCACAAATTTATGCCACCGCTTCGTAAGTTCTCTGTTACCGCACTGTCATTAACTGTTGACAGACTGTGCAGAAACATCCATAAAAGGCAAGAACTTTTCCCCGATCACCTTAGATCAAGGTTCAAGAATCCGCGTTCAGGGGCCATGCCGTCACATCGGGCTGAATCACCCCCTGTACTTGACTCCTTTTCAGCGCCGCAATGGCTCCCAGGGGTTAGAATGGGATTCCCTACCATAACGATTGCTCACCGAGCGCGTCGTTGTGCAACTGCTCAAGAAGGGAGCATCCCGTGGCTCAAAAGATTCTCAAGGCCGTGGCCATCGCCCTGGGCGCCCTGCTGCTGGTCGTGGCCGCCTACATCGCCTACGTCGTGCTGAGCTACGAGCGCCTCGGCGACGAGCTGTCCCTTGCGGTCGAGGCGCCGCTGGCCGCCGAAGACGCCGCCCCCGGCGCCGTGGAGACTGGCGCCGAGCTCGCCGTTGTGGCGGCGAACATCGGTTTCGGGGCCTACAACCGCGACTTCGACTTCTTCATGGACGGCGGCACCGGCTCGGTGGCCGCCAGCGCCGAGGTGGTGCGCGAGGACGTCATCGGCACGGCCGAGGCCGTCCGGGATCTCGGCACCGACTTCGTGCTGTTCCAGGAAGTTGACGTGGACGGCACCCGCAGCCACCATGTGGACGAGTACGCCCTCCTGCGCGAGCAGTTCCCCACCGATACAGCCGTGTTCTGCCAGAACTACGATTCGGCCTTCCTGGCCTGGCCCCTCTACGCACCCCACGGGGCAAACCGGGCGGGACTCGCCACCTTCTCGGCCTTTCCCGCAACTGATGCCGTACGCTACCAGCTGCCCATCTCGGAAGGATTCGGCAAGTTCCTCGATCTGGACCGCTGCTTCTCGGCGACCCGCGTGCCGGCAAGCGACGGGCGCGACCTGGTGCTGCTCAACGTGCACCTGTCGGCCTACGGGACCGATGCCGCCATCATGGCGGCCCAGCAGGAACGCCTGTACGACGTTATGGTGCGCGAGCGGGAAGCGGGCAACTACGTCATCGCCGGGGGCGACTTCAACCACGACATGATCGGCGCGTCGGGCGAGGTGTACGGCAACGCCGTGGATGCGGTGGAGAGCTGGGCGAAGCCCTACGACTTCGAGGGCGTTCCCGCCGGCTTCACCGTGGCCGCCAAGGCGAAGTTGGACGAGTACGGCACCGAGGCCTTCCCCGATGCCGCCACCTGCCGCGACGCCGGGCGCCCCTACGACGGCACCAACGACCGCTGGGTCATGGACACTTTCATCTACTCCGACAACGTGGAATGCCTGGAGTACGCCACCGTGGACTTGGACTTCGCTTACTCCGACCACAACCCCGTGATGATGCGCTTCAAACTGGGTGCCTAAGAACGCGAAGCGGGGCGGCGGAGAACCGCGCAGAGCCTCCGCGGCTCAAGGTCGGTCCGCAAAGAATACCGGCGCTCCGCTGGATCCGCCCAGCGGAGCGCCGCAATGGTTTGGGCTGCGTTTCCTACCGCACCAGCATCCCGGCGGCTACAGTGTCGGCGGCCTCATCGCCAGCGAGGGTGCGCAGCAGCTGAATGCCGAAGGGCAGCGCGGTGCCGGGGCCCGTAGCGGTGATGAGATTGCCGTCGACGCACACGGCCGCATCAGCCTGGTACACGCCGGCCGGCCAGCCCTCCTCGCAGCTCGGGTAGCAGGTGGCCTTGCGGCCGTTCAGCAACCCGGCGCGGGCCAGCAGCATGGGGCCGGCGCAGATGGCGGCCACGAGCTCGGCCGCTTCCATACGGCGCGTCAGCTCGGCCATGACCCGGGCGTTCTTTCCCAGATTGTCCACACCCACCAAGCCGCCGGGCACCACGGCCATGGCAAAGTCCGTCAGGTCAAGGGCGGAAAGCGGCGCATCGGCCACAAGCGTCACCCCGTGGGCCGCGCGAATCGTCAGATCGTCCTCGATGCTCGCGAGCACCACCTCCACACCGCCGCGCCGGAGCACGTCGGTGGGAGCCACCACTTCCAACGGCTCGCAACCATCGGCCAGAAACACCACCACGCTCGCATCCATGGGAACCTCCCTTTCGAGAACCGAACATTGCACGGCTCCTATTGTAGGGCAAGGAAACTTTCCGTCCGATCGCAAAAGCCGACTGTCGAGGCAGCCGTTACAATAGATGCTAGTCCAACTGCAATTCTCAAGGGGAGACCCCATGTCGCCACGACAGCCCGACATTGCCGATATGAAGTGCTGGCTCTTGCGCCTGGCCCAGAAGCGCTGGAACCTGCCAGCCGCCGAGATCGCACGAATCTTCCGTCACGCCGGCGTGTACGCCTACATCTCCGAGCTTTATGACCTGTTGCATCTGAGCAGCTATGATCGAGCGCTTGATGACGTCGAAAACTACCTCGCCGCAAAAGGATGCTCACCATGCCGCCGGACCGACTTGAAGACCAGTACTGTTTTCTGACGCCGGCGGCCATAGCATGTCTGGAATTCAAAGGGAGCGAACCCTATGGGATTTGACGAGGAGCTGGTAACTGACGCACAGCGCGAAGCCTGCGCGGTGGAGGTCATGCGCACCATGCTGGAAGACTGGTGCGACGACACGGGCGCGTCCTTCGACGAGGCCCTTGATGCTTTCGCCTCGTCGCGCACCTACGAGCTGTTGTTCGATTTCTCCTCCCGTCAATGGGCCGAAGGCCCCGACAACCTCCGCTTTGTATGGGAGCGGGAGCGGAAAACAGCTAGCTGATCCGCTTGGCCTCGCCCGGAGCCCTCTCGCCGAGGCCGACGGATCACCACAGCACTATCTCCCATTACGCCCTGATTTGTGTGAGTTTTAACACTTTTACGTCCTTGTTATTGTGAATTTATTCATTTTTACGTCCTTGTTTTTGTATACTTACCAAAAAACTGGATGAGGAGGATGTCGATGGAACGTTTTCTCATGCGTGACCTCGAAGCATGGCGCGAGAACCCCCGCAGGAAGCCCCTTATCATCAACGGGGCGCGCCAAGTGGGAAAAACGTGGCTCATCAAGGAGTTCGGAAAACGCCATTACAGAAGCGTCGCCTACGTGAACATGGACAACAACTCGGCCATGCGTGATCTGTTCGAGGCGGGGTACGACGTCGATACCCTCATCGCCGGGCTCCAATTGCAAACCGGCGTCGCCATCGACCCCGACTCGACCCTCATCGTGTTCGACGAGGTTCAGGAAAACCCTAAGGCGCTTACAGCCCTCAAGTACTTCGACGAGGATCCGCGCGGTTTCTCAGTCGTAGCCGCAGGTTCTCTGCTGGGGATCCTCCTCCAAAGCGGAACGGGTTTCCCCGTGGGAAAGGTGGAGACGCTCGACCTCTTCCCCCTCAGCTTCAAGGAATTCGCCTTGGCTGTCGAGGGAAGGGAATTCCTCGCTTCACTGCAGAGCCCAAACCCGGCCCTCATCCAGGCGTTCAAATCGCGAGCGATTGCCCTTTTGAAAACATACTATTTCGTCGGGGGAATGCCCGAGGCGGTCAGCGTATTTCTCGATCGTCGAGACTACGATGCCGCGCGCGCTGTCCAAAAGCGAATCATCGCGGACTACGAGCGCGATTTCTCCAAGCATATCCCCCCTCGCGAAGCCGAGCGGGTTTTCGCTGTCTGGGACTCGGTCGTCACCCATCTGTCCCAGGAAAACAAGAAGTTCATCTTCGGACGCCTCGCGAAAGGCGCGCGGGCGAAGGAATTCGAAAGCGCCCTCACGTGGCTTCGGCAAGCCGGTCTTATCTACCGGGTTCCGCGTGTGGCCAAGCCGGGCATACCCCTCAAGGCTTATCGCGATCCGGGCGCATTCAAGGTGTTCCTGCTGGACGTGGGCCTGCTCGGTGCCATGAGCGACCTCGACAGCGCGAGCATCATCGAAGGCAATACGCTGTTCGAGGAATTCAAGGGAGCCCTCACCGAGCAGTACGCGTGCCAAGAGCTCATAGCGAACTGCGGGCTTGCCCCCTATTACTGGTCTGCCGAGAACTCCCGAGGGGAGCTGGACTTCCTCGTGCAATCAGCAGGTACCGTCTACGGCATCGAGGTGAAGGCCGAGGAGAACCTGCGCGCTAAGAGCCTTCGCAGCTTCAAGGAGAAGTACCCCGATATTCAAGCCCGGCGCTTCTCGCTTTCCGACTATCGCGCGCAGGATTGGCTCACTAATGTGCCCCTCTACCTCATGGGGAACACAGCCCTCTGGTTGTAGCGAAGAGCTTTCCGAAGCCGATCTATTCGAATCGGATGTCGACGAAACCAGATCCCACCGTTGCGGCTAAATCCTTCGGGTTTTCCACCTCAATCCGTTTGATGACGCGGGCCGGCACACCACCCACGACGGTCATGGCCGGCACGTCCCGGGTGACGACGGCGCCGGCGGCCACCACGGCGCCATGACCGATGGCCACGCCCGGCAGCACCGTGGCGTTCGCGCCGATCCACACGTCATCGCCGATGCGGATCGGCGCGGGGTGTAAGTCGGCGCGATGGGCCGGATCCATGCCGTGGTTCAACGTGGCCAGCACCACGTTCTGGCCCACGAGCATCCGATCTCCCAGGTAGATGCCGCCCTGGTCCTGAAACTTGCAACCGACGTTGATGAACACGTCCCGGCCCAGGTGGATGTTCTTGCCGCAGTCGCTGTTGAATGGCGGGAAGAGCGCAAAGCCCTCGGGCACGGGCCGGCCGGTCAGCTCGGCCATGAGCCCACGCAGCTCTTCGGGCGTATGGTAGCGATTGCTGATCTCCATGCAGATGCGAATGACCTCCTGGCTCACCTGGTGCATGATCTGGTGTTCCCCGGAGCCGCCGACCACGACGAGACCCCCATTGAGGTGGTCGAGATAACCTTGCATATCCATAAGGCATCCCTTCAACGAAACAGGGCGATCCGAAGGCCGGCTCAAGGGGAGGAAGGGTCACCCCCATTATGCTGCATCCTGTCGCACAAGCGCCAATACCCTCTTCTCATACTTTTCCATACCTGCAGGGCATACCCCTCACTCGCCGCCCACGATCCTTCGGAGCTCTTTTCCCCAAGCGGCGTGTCAGGCAGAGGATAGACGCCCCAAACATCCGCACCGGGGAAGACCAAGCCCTCGTAGCTGGGGCGCGCACTATGCTCGACTTCGAGTACGAAATCGAGCTGGCCCGCATTCAGGCAATCGAGCAGCGCAAGCGAGCCGGCGGCCGCGTGCACGGGGTTGTTGCCGTGCAGAACGATGAGATCGCTCTCCAGCATGCTCAGACGGTCGTTGGTGCCCATGATGCCCGGCTCGCCGCCCGCGTTGTCGAAGCCGAAGGGGCGCAGACGAACAAGGGTCGCCAGGGCGGCGAACACCTCAGCCGGTCCCATGGACATCTTCGTGCGCGGCTTCTACGATTTAAGCGAGGTACGCAGCCCCGTAGACTCGCACGCCCTGCCCCCCACTCTGGAATCGGCCCGGGGCCTCGTCTAGCGCAAGACGATGGTCGCCCGTCAGGCCCAAGCCTTCCTCGAGGCCCTACGCGAAGCGTGCACCGAGAATGAGTGAGAATGCCACGGGAAGCGCTCCTTCCCGGTTGCCACGGACCCCCAGATCGAGCACTCCGCGCCGCTTCAGGTACAATAGGGGGACTTTTACGAGGAAGGGTGATGGGATGGTCAAGGACGAGCCCCGGGAATGGGTGCCGCTGCGGCAGCTGGGATGGGCGTTCCTGCTCGCCTGGGTGTTCTGCGTGTTCTACACCAATGCCGCAGGAGTGTTGTGCGATGGGACCGGCGGCGCGGCGGTGCAGGGCAACGATAGCGCCGTCGCAAGCTCGGTCGCCGGAACGCTGTTCTACGTCACCATGCCCCTGGCCGCCTCGGTGGCCACCCTCATCGCCATCGTCATCGCCGAGCCCCGCTTCGGCTCGCCCACCGACCATCGGCGCCTCATCGTCGCCGCGCCCCTGCTCACGGCGGTCAGCACGCCGCTCATGTTCGTGGCCGCCCCCGACCCGCTGGCCAACGCTCTGCTCTTCGGCGCGGGATCGGTGGCCACGGGCATCGGAAGCGCCCTGCTGTGGGTCATGTGGGGCGCGTACTACGCCGTGCTGCCGCGGGAAAAATCGGAGCTGCTGGCCCCGACGTCGGCCGTGTCGGCGGCCCTCATCGTGCTGCTCGTATCGGCCATGGACGGCTGGGTCTCCATCGCCGTGGCGGCAGCGCTGCCCCTCCTGTCGGGGCTTTGCTTCTACCTCGTCTGGACCCCCGAGGCCGAACGCGCCGAACGTCGGCTCGCCCGGGCGCGGGGCGCTGCCACCAGTCCAAACCCCGCGCCCCTGGCCGGGCTCGGCCGCACGGGAGCGGGCATTCTCGGAGTGTTCGCCGTCATCAGTATCGCGGGCATGCTGCATCCCGAGCGCATAACGAGCCTGCCGCTGCAAATCATTTTGTTGTTCTGCGCGGCCATGATGGCCGTGGTGGCGCTCATAGCCGTATCGGGCCCGCGCCGCATGTCCCTGTTCTTCCTCTACCGCTGGATGTGCCCCACCCTTGTCATCGGGCTTTCGGCCGTCATCCTCTGGGGCGAGGCGGGGGCCATTGCGGCGGTGGCCGCCTCCCTGGGCGGCCGCTTCACGTTCTGCCTCATCGCCCAGGTCTATTTCGCGAACTACGCCGCCGCGGGGCGCGCCACCCCGGCCCAGTCCTCGAGCCTCGGCTGGCTGTTCGTTCACGGCGGCGACCTGCTGGGCGCCATGCTGTGGGTCGCCCTCGAACCCGTGGTCACTCTGCTGCCGGGGGGCATAGCGGCTACGGCCGTGGGGTGCATCGTCGCCCTCGTCACCGTCACCATGCTCGTCATGGGCGACACCGCCACTTTCCTCCGGGTTCCGGAAGAACAGAAAGACGACCTCGACAAGGCCCCGACGCCCGACTCGAGCGACGATGCAGCTTCCGCCCCGCTCCCTTCCGACAATTCGGCCCGTACCGCCCCCGAGACCGGAGGCGCCGAGCGCGTCGCCGAGCTCGCCCGCGCCGGCGGCCTCACACCGCGCGAGACCGAGGTGCTCGCCCTGCTCGCCCAGGGCCGCTCCATCCCCTACATCCGCGACGAGCTCATCATCAGCCGCGAGACGGCGGCCACCCACGCCAAGCACATCTACGCGAAGCTCGGCGTGCACTCCCGCCAGGAGCTCATCGATCTCACCCAACGCTGAACTGCAACGAAAATGACGGTTCTCGTAGTTTCGAAGCCGTCTCCCAAGGGCTCATTGCGATAGGCGTGCTCGTTTTCCCAGGTCGCGTGTTTTCAAACAGACTCCTCGACATCCGGCGACTACGAGAACCGTCGTTTTCTTTGCAGTTCAGCGCCCTCACTTTCCGAAAGTCCTCCCCGTAACGGAAGCGGAGGACGTTTGACCGACAGCCTCGAACACAAAGGGGCTTCCCCGAAGGGAAGCCCCAGAACGATCGCCTGCGGGGAGGGAGAGCAGGCGCACGATCGACTGATTGCGCCGCAACACCGCCGGGCGGAAGGGCGCGAAGATGACCCCGTGCCGCCTTTGCCCGGCGCTCGTCGCAGCGGTTCGCCCTATGCCACGCCGAGAGCGTGCTTGGCGGCGATGCGGGCGAAGGTGGCCACACGGCCGGCGTTGATTCCCGTGAAGTTACTCGGATAGTTGTGCGGGTAGAAGCCGCCCTGGTCGTTGCCGCACACGTACAGACCCTCGATGACCGTGCCGTCGCCCTTCAGCGGCTGGGAGTTCACATCGGTGATGACGCCGTGGATGGTCACCAGGAGCTCGCCGCCGATACGGGCCGCATAGAAGGGCGCGGTCTCCACATCGGACAGGCGGTAGGCCGGCTTGCCGAAATCGGTGTCCTCGCCGGCGGCCACCAGGCCGTTGTAGCGCTCCACCGTGGCCAGGAACGTGGTCTTCTGATCGGCGTCGAACTCCATTAGGTCGGCCAACTCCTCCAAGGTGTCGGCCTTCTTCAGCGTGCCGGCCTCCAGACGCGGGTTCAGCCAGAACTCGTCCAGATGCTCCTTGCTCATGGCCTCGCAGTCGTACACGTCGGCGTTGAAGGCAGTACCGGAGGGCGCCGGGTACAGACGCGAGCAGCCGCAGGTGTCGAACTGGGCGATGTCCTCCCAGTAGTTGCCGTCCCACACGATCCAGCTGTAGTGACGCGGCTGGTTGGCGCCGGCGGCGTAGCTCATGGGATAGCACTGGTCCTCGTTCATGAAGCGCTCGCCGTTCACGTTCACGTGCAGGAAGGGCTGGCTGCCGGGCAGGAAGATGTCGCCGCCCATGCGGTCCTCGTTGAACTCGAAGCCGTCGGGCAGGATGGCGCGGTTCCAGATCATGCAGGCGCCGCCGGCCTCCAGCTCGGCCCCGGCCCAGAGAGCCATGCGGATGCCGTCGCCGGTCTCGGTCACGGAGTCGCGCAGGGCGCACCAGGCGGAATTGCCCGGGGCCAGGTCGGCCAGCATCTCGTTGTTGGCGCCGTAGCCGCCGGTGCACACGATGACGCCCTTGGCGGCGTTCACCTGGATGAAGCCCTCCTCAGTCTCAGCGACAACGCCGGTGACCTTGCCCGCCTCGTCCACGACGAGCTGCTGGGCCGGGCACTCGAAGCGAATCTCGCCGCCGAGATCGTTGGTGAACACGTCGGCCATGACCTCCAGGTGCGCATAGGCGTTGTAGTTCGGGCCGTCGGGGTTGTACTCGCCGATGCAGGGGTTGTAGCACATGGCCGGATAGTAGGCATGCGGGTCGTCGGGCGCGTGCCACTCGAAGGGGAACAGCATGCCCTTGGGACCCAGGGTGTCGGCCATCCACTCGATCATCTCGCCGGACTTCTCGGCCCAGGTCTTGTACATGAGCATATTCGCATCGCCGGACTGGGTCATGTTGGCGTGGTTCAGCAGCGTGGGCACATCCACCTTGTGGTCGGGCGCCAGCTTGGAATTCAGTGCGCCGATGGCCTCGCGGGCCATGGCGATGGTGCCGATCTTCTCCAGCACGACCACCTTCGCGCCGTTCTGGGCCGCCGTGGTGGCCGCCACCAGACCGCCGTTGCCCGCGCCCACCACGACGATGTCGGCATCCACGGTCTCGATGAACTCGGTGGGCATCTCCGGCTTATCGCGCCAGCTGGTCGCCTTGCCGGTGTCAGCCGTCTTCGCGTTGCCCTCGGCCGAGACCTGGGGCGCGCAGCCCGCCAGGCCCATGGCCGCCAGAGCACCGGCCGCAGCCGCGCCGGTCAGAAATCCACGACGGGAAAGATTGGTCTCCATGGTGTCCTCCTCTAAGAATCGGTTCGCGCCCGCCCCTCCCACGGGGAACGGTGCGCATCCGGCCCTCCCACAAGCGAACCGAACGACACGCATCTTAGCGAAGGAACCCGAGGGCGCACATCGCCCGCATTCGGGTATTCACCCAGACGCCACCTGGGAAAACGCCAAATATACCCGAGAACGGGTGAGATAAATTCAACCCGATTGAAACGCGATCTGGCCCAGCAGCCGACGCGCGCGAGCGCGGATGAGCGCGCTCGAAGCGGCGGGACGCGCGGCCTCTAACAAGCCACCAGCGGAACGGGCAGCGACTTCACCGTGCCGTCGGCCGTGGGACATTCGATCTCCACCTTGAGCCTTCCGCCGAGGGCCGCCGCATAGCGCTCGAGCGTGCTGAGCTTGATGGCCCCGGCCCGCCCATGCTCTATCTCGGAGATGCGCTTCTGACTCACCCCCATGCTCTCGGCCAGCTGCACCTGCGTAAGACCCGCCTGCTTGCGTATCTCCGCCAACTCGTAGGCCTCTATCTGCGCCAGCAGCTTCTGCTTCTCGCGCTCAATGCCAGCACGATCAACGTTGTACTCTTCAATAAGATCGTCAAGGGTATACATCAGCGCACCTCCTTGTTCAGCGAGTCCAAATGCTCTTGGTATAAGCGATCCGCCTGAGGCACCGCCCGTTGATACCATTTGCGCCACCGCCCCTGCTTGTCGCCAGCCAGCAGCAGGATGGCATGACGCAGCGGATCGAATGCAAACAGAATACGCAATTCCGTACCTCTCGGAGACGCCGGGCGCAATTCCTTCATGTTAGGAAATCGGGAACTTTGCACCTCGCCCACAAAAGGCCGTTTCAAGTTCGGACCTCGCTCTGAGAGAAGCTCAATAGCCGCAGCCACCGATTCCCGAGTTGGCCGGTCAAGCGTTCCGTACCATTTTCGGATACGGCTTGCATCCACGTTCCACTTGATTATACGGTTTTCAGTATAGAAGTCAACAGGTATATTATTTGTCTGAGACTTTACGTTGCCCATAGTACCCCCTCCCGGACGAAGGCTGTCCTTCCGAGAAGAAGTTAGGGCAATGCCCAGCCATATAGAAACATTTGTTCTATTATAGCATGCATACTTTCATTCTGGAAGAGCCCTGTGGCGCAATCGCCAGCGAGGGTCTCCGCACCGCTTTGCGGAAACACCTTATTCCCGATGGAAGTCATTCCCACTTTGGGCAGGAATCGGCTCTTTCGGATGGGAGGTGCCTCAGCCGGCCGCATCCCCACGCGCATCGGCGCCGCGCTCCTTGGTCTCCCAATTCGCGAAGGTCTCCCGGTAGCCGCGGCGCGGTACGAAATAGTTCGCAGAGGGCTCGATGATCTCGCGAAACACGCGCTTCTCCTCGCGCGCCTCGGGCGCCCCCTAGCAGCCGAACAGCGCGGCGGCCTTCTCCATGCGCTCGGGGATGGACACGCCGAAGGGGCAGCGGGGCTCGCACTGGCCGCAGGCCGTGCAGGCCTCGGCGGTCACGGCCATGGCCTCGTAGTGGGCCCGCACCGAGGCGGGCGCCGAAGCCGCGCCGTCCCCGACGGCCATCTCGGCCAGGTCGTAGAACTTGTTCGCGAGCGCGATGTTGATGCCCACGGTACAAGGGGCGCAGTGGCCGCAGTAGGTGCACTGGCCCATATAGGCGTGCTTGGGGGCGCCGGCCAGCACGCTGGCGTAGTCGCGCTCGGCGGCTGTGGCCGTCTCGTAGCCCAAGGCCTCGTCAAGCTGCTCCACGGTTTCCACGCCCACCATGATGCTGGCCACGGCCGGGCGCGTGAGCGCGTAGTGGATGCACTGCACCGGCGTGAGGGCCACGCCGAAGGGCGACGCATCGGCGGAAAGCAGCCGTCCGCCCGCGTAGCCCTTCATCACCGTGAGGGCGGTCTCGGTCGCCTCGGCCCGAGCGTACAGGGCAGCGCGCACCGGCTCGATACCGTCGCCGCCCACGTTCTCGTAATCGCCAAACAAATCTTCCAGATTCTCCGAGGCCGGCATCATGTCGAAGGCCGGATTCAGTGAGAACATGACGACCTCGATCTCCGGATCGTCGCAGGCCAGAAGCGCCACTTCGGGGTTGTGAGTGGAAAGGCCGATGTGGCGAATGCGCCCGGCGGCCAAAAGCTCGCGCACGTATTCGATGAAGGGACCGTCCATGATGGCGCGGAACTCATCGCAGGCATCCACGTAGTGGATCATGCCGATTTCCACATGATCGGTGCGCAGACGCGCAAGCAGGTCCTCGAAGGCGGGGCGCACCTGGGCCATGTCGCGGGTGCGCACGTACTGGTCGTCCTGCCAGGTGCTGCCGATGTGCCCCTGGATGATCCACCCGTCGCGCGTGGGCGCGAGCGCCTCGCCCAGGGCCGAGCGCACAACCGGGTCGCTCATCCAGCAGTCCACGATGTTCACACCCGCCGCCGCGCCCCGGGCGGCCATGGCATTCACCTCAGCCTGTTCCATCTGGCCGATCCACTCGGCGCCGAACCCGATGACGCTCGCCTCAAGGCCCGTGCGGCCCAGCTTGCGGTATTCCATGGTGCTCCTCTCGAACGAATTCCCCGTCTTTCCCATTCAACCATGTAGAGTTAACTCCAGGTCAACGATTATAGCGTGAAGCCCTTCTGCATTATCCATCATTGACGTCCCGTCGCCTACGGGCGAGCGTACACTGGCACCATCGGACAAGCGCGGGCTGCCACCGATGCGGCCCCTCATCCGCCGGCCCGCGAGCGCTAAGGAGGCGCCATGCTGAACCATTTCTGCAAGCAACCGCTCTGGGAGTGCACCCGCACCCTGGCCGCCGTGGCCCAAGGCCAGGTGCCGGCCGACACCGTCATCACCAACGCGCGGCTCGTGAACGTGTGCACCGCCGAGATTCAGGACGACATCGCCGTGGCCATCGCCTGCGGGCGCATCGCCTACGTGGGGCCGAGTGCCGAGCACTGCATCGGCGCGGACACCCTCGTGATCGATGCTGCGGGCACCTTTATCGCCCCGGGCTTCCTCGACGGACACATCCACGTGGAATCTTCCATGCTCGGCGCCGGCGAGTACGCCCGCGCGGTGGTGCCCCACGGCACCGTGGGCATCTACTGGGACCCCCACGAGGTGTGCAACGTGCTGGGACTTGAGGGCGTGAAGGTGATGATGGACGACGCCGCCCGCACCCCTTTGAAGGCCATGGTCACCACCCCCTCCTGCGTGCCGGCCGTGCCCGGTTTCGAGGACACGGGTTCCTTCGTGGGGCCTGAGGAAATCGCCGAGTCCATGACCTGGGACGGCGTGGTGGGCCTTGGCGAGATGATGAACTTCCCCGGCGTGCTGGCCGGCACCGATCATGCCCACGGCGAGCTGGCCGAGACGCTGAAGGCCGACAAGGTCATCACGGGCCACTATTCCATCCCCGAGACCGACCAGGGGCTGAACGCCTACATCGCCTGCGGCGTGCGCTGCTGCCACGAGTCCACCCGCGCCGAGGACGCCCTGGCCAAGATGCGCCTGGGGCAATACGCCCAGCTGCGCTACGGCTCGGCCTGGCTCGACCTGCCCCAGCTGGCCGCCGCCGTCACCGAGACCGGCATCGACACCCGCTTCGCGAACCTCATCTCCGACGACACCCACCCGCACACCCTGGTGGCCCACGGGCACCTCGACTACATCCTGCGCATGGCCGTGGCCTGCGGCATCGATGTGATCACCGCCATCCAGATGATGACCATCAACACCGCCACCTGCTTCCGCATGGAACACGAGCTGGGCTCCATCGCGCCGGGCAAGTGCGCCGACATCGTGTTTCTGGACAACCTGGAGGATCTGAACGTCACCCGCGTGCTCATCGACGGCGATGTGGTGGCCGAGAACGGCGCCTGCACCTTCGATCTGGCGCCCTTCGACTATCCGGATTGGGTCACCCATTCCATGCACCTGGGGCGCACCATCACCCCCGACACCTTCCGCGTGGAAGCGCCAGCGGGTGCATCCGACGGCGAGGCCGTCACCGTGCGGGCCATCGAGCTTCTGCCCGGATCGGTGCCCGACCGCGAGGCCCACGTAGCCCTCACCGTGCGCAACGGTGCCCTGGAAAGCGACCTTGACCAGGACGTGCTGAAGACCTTCGTCTTCGAGCGCCACCACGAGACGGGCACCCACGGCGCGGGCTTCACCAAGGGCTTCGGCATCAAGCGCGGCGCCATGGCCTCCACCGTGGCCCACGACGCCCACAACCTGCTCGTGGTGGGCACCAACGACGAGGACATGGCCCTGGCTGCCAACACCCTCGCCGAAGTGGGCGGCGGCCTGGTCGTCGTGGCCGACGGCGAGGTGCTGGGGCTCGTGGAGCTGCCCATCGCCGGGCTTATGGGCGCGCTGAGCGCCGAGGAAATGAGCGCGAAGGTGCATCACCTGGAGGACACTTGGGCCGAGATCGGCTGCACCATGCCCTCCCCCTTCATGACCATGGCCCTCATTCCGCTCGCCTGCCTGCCCGAACTGCGCCTCACCAACCGGGGACTCGTGGACTGCACCACCTTCCAGTTCACCGATCTGGCGGTGGACGGGGAATAGCCCCTTCCGAATGCCGAGCGGGCCCCGACCGAAGCCGGGGCCCGCTTCCCTGCCCTACAACGTGTCGGTATCGAGCACCAGGGTGAAGGGGCCCCGGTTCACCAGGGCCACGTCCATCATGGCGCCGAACTCGCCCGTGGCCACGGTAAAGCCGTCGGCGCGGGCCAAATCGGCGAAGTACTCGTAGAGCCGTCGGGCAATGGCCGGGTCGCCCGCCTCGGTGAACGAGGGACGGTTGCCCTTCTTGCAGTTGGCGTACAGCGTGAACTGGCTCACCACGAGTACTTCCCCGTCCACGTCAGCCAGGCTCAGGTTCGTCTTACCCGCCGCATCGTCGAACACGCGCATCTTGGCGATCTTGCGCCAGAGCCGATCGGCCTCGGCCTCGGTGTCCCCGTGTCCCACACCGAGCAGGATCAGAAACCCCTTGCCGATGGCGCCCACCTCTCGCCCCTCCACCGTCACGCTCGCCTCGCTCACGCACTGCACCACCGCCCGCATGGGCACCTCCTTCGTCTATGGCCCCCATTCGCGCTCCGCAGGCCCGCTTCCGGGAAGCCCCGGGCCGGCCGCTGGGCGCCGAGGCCCTCTCGTCTTCCCCATTGTAGCCCTTTACCTGCGCCAATGGCACGAGACGGGGCGGGGCCGTTGCCGCCGGGGCCCGTCGGTGGTATGTTCTTGTCCGACCAATGCGACCGAGGGGGACCCTGTGATTATCGGCATCACCACCACGCTCAACGAGGCCGACGGCTTCCAGCGTGTCAACGTGGAGTACATCAACCGCGTGGCCGCCACCGGGGCCGCGCCGCTGCTGCTCACGCCCGTGCGCGGCGGGGCCGAGGCGAACCGCGCCCTGGCGCGACGGGTCATCGATGCGGTGGACGCCCTGGTCATCACCGGCGGCGGCGACGTGCACCCCCGCTACTACGTGCCCGACCCGGCCAAGAGCCGCGATGCCCTGAACATGGACGATGTGGCGGCCCTCGGCTGCGGATCGGCATCCCATTGCCGCTCGACGGGAGCCCGAGTGCCCTTCTGCGGCCACAACGCCTCGGAGGAGGCCTTCCGCCAGGCCATGGGCGGCCCTCCGGGTCCCGATGAGGTATGCGCCCTCGACGGACGCAACGTGCTCACCGACCCGGAGCGCCCGGCTGTGCCCTGCCTGTCCGACCTGCTCGCCGTCAGCGAGGATCGGGACGGCTTCGAGCTGGAACTGGCCCGGCTGGCCCATGAGCGGCAGCTTCCCTGCCTCGGCATCTGCCGCGGCATGCAGGTGATGAACGTGGCCCTGGGCGGTAGCCTCTACCGCGACCTGTACAACTGCGGCGTCACCGAGCGGGGCCATCGCCAGGAACCGCCTTACGACCGCACCACTGATACGGTGACCATCGCCCCGAACACCCTGCTGGCGGCCTCCCTCGAAGCCGAGGGCCCCTTCGCCGTGAACTCCATGCACCACCAGGGCATCGATCACGTGGCCGAGGGCCTCACGGTGGCGGCCCGCTCGGGCGATGGCGTGGTGGAGGCCGTGGAAGACCCCCGCCGTCGCTTCTACCTGGGCGTGCAGTGGCACCCCGAGTACCTCGACCGTCACCGCGGCCTGTTCGCCGCCCTGGTCGACGCGGCCCGCTCGAGGCTCGCCGTTGCGTAACGGCTCAGCGGCCGACCGCTGCCCCGCCTCCTCCCGCGCCGGCGGTGCGCTACCCTGATTCCGGAAAGCAACCGCGACGGAAGGATTCTCCGTGGCCCTCTATGAATCAACGGCGGCGCCCCTTCGCTTCCCCGAGCCCCTGCGGGAAGGGGTCGTCCTCGCGCGACCGAACCGCTTCATCATGGATGTGGACTTCGACGACGGCATTCCCGTGCGCTGCCACTGCCCGGCCGTCTCGCGCATCGGCGACCTGGATCTGACGGGGCGCCCCTGCCTGGTGTCCGATTCCCACAACCCCCGGCGCAAGCTGCCCTTAACCGTGGAGGCCTTCTCGCTGCAGCGACCGGAAGACCCAGCCAAACGCTGGATCGGCATCAACCAGAACGCCTCGAACCGCTACGTGGAGCACTTCCTGCGCGAGGGCGCCTTCAAGGCCATCACCGGGCCCGTGCATCAGCTGCGCCGCGAGGTGCCCCTGGACTCCTCGCGCCTCGACTTCCTCGTGAACGAAAACCAGTACCTGGAAGTGAAGACGCCCCTCGTGCAGATCCAGACCGCCATTCCGCCTTGGGTGCCCACGGTGCCGCCGGCCCCCTTCAACTCCACCGAGCGCGTCCAGCGCCATCTGCGCGAGCTGGCCGCCTCCCTCCAGCACAACGAGCGGGCCGTCATCCTGTACTGCCTCTACTACGCCAACGACGGCTTCCGCTATTACCACGGCACCACCTACGAAGAGATGCTCGCCTGCGTGGATGCGGTGCGCACCGCCGGCGTGGAACTCTGGCAAGCCGACTTCACCATCACGCCCGAGGCCGTGGCCCTCGCCAGCTACCACCCGCTGGAAGAGTGGTAGCGAACGCCGAGCATCGCACGAATGCTCCCCGACCGATAGCCGCCCCCTGGCAGGCAGCCGAGCGCGCCGGCCAATGGCCCCCGGCAGATAGCCAGCCCCAACGGCCACCCCTGTACGCACAAGAAAAGAGGCGGCCTCGCGACCGCCCCTGCATCATCGGGTTCCCCAGTGTGCCCAGAGGTCCTAAGCCTCTTCGGCTACTTCCAGGACCTCTTCCTCGAAGGCCGTGTGATCGGGCTCGTAGCCGCGGTTGTCCGGCACGAGGAAGATGAACACGAGCGAGCTCAACAGCAGGAAGAACGGGTAAAACAGATAGGGCATGACCTGGAAGGCCGATACCGAGAAGCCCAGCTCGGCGCAGGCTGAGATGGCCACGAGCATCTGGGCGCCGTAGGGAATCACGCCCTGGAACACGCAGGAGAACGTATCCAGGATGGACGCGGTCTTGCGCCGGGAGATGTCGTAGGTCTCGGACATCTCGTGGGCGATGGGATTCGCCATCACGATGGCCACGGTGTTGTTGGCCGTGGCGATGTCCATGGCGCCCACGAGCAGGCCCATGCCCAGCTGGCCTCCCTTGCGGCCCTTGAACACGCGCTTGATACCGTTGAGCAGGGCCACGAAGCCGCCGTTCTCGCGAATAAGCGCGCAGATGGCGCTCACGAGCACGGCCACCATGGTGGTCTCGAACATGCCGGCGGCCCCGGTGCCCATATTCCCCAAAAGATCGGTGGCCGCCACCGCACCCTCGGCCACCACGATGATGGAGCCGGACAGAATGCCGAGCAGCAGCACCACGAACACGTTGATGCCCAGAATGCCGCCCACCAGCACGATGAGGTACGGGATAAGCTCGATGAGGTTGTAGTCGTTGTGCACCGTGCCCGAGATGTCGGAACCCAGCGACAGCGCCAGGATGAGCACAAGGGTCACGATGGCCGCGGGCAGGGCGATCTTGAAGTTCTCGCGGAACTTGTCCTTCATCTGGCAGCCCTGGCCCTGGCAGGCGGCGATGGTGGTGTCGGAGATGAACGACAGGTTATCGCCGAACATGGCACCGCCCATGACCGAGCCCACGCACAGCGGCAGGCTGAAGCCGGAAGCGGCCGACACGGCCACGGCGATGGGGGTGATGAGCGTGATGGTGCCCACCGAGGTGCCCATGGAGATGGACACGAAGCAGCTGACCACGAACAGCACGGCCACGGAGAACTCCGCCGGAATGATGGACAGCATGAGGTAGGCCACCGACTCGGCCGAATCGCGGCCCACGGTGCCCACGAACACGCCGGCGGCCATGAAGATGAGGATCATGGTCACGATGGTCTTGTCGCCGATGCCGCGGCCCATAATCACCAGTTTGTCATCGAAGGGCAGCTTGCGGTTCTGGAAGCAGGCCACCAGCAGCGCGATGAGGAAGATCACCACGATGGGGATGTTGTAGAATCCCATGGAAATGCCCATGCCGTACTCGAACAGAATGCCGAGCCCCAGATACAGCACGAGGAAGACCCCGATTGGCAGCAGCGCCGCCACATTTCCCTTTTTCACGTCGAACTTCACCTTCTTCGTCTCTGAAAAAACAGCCCGCCTATAGTACACCACAAAAACCGCTGCCGATGCGTCATCTTCTTCACGCGGCCCTTACTTATAATAGATGGCGAAACATCGCCCCATCAGAACGGACATCCCATGGACAACCCCGCCGAGAACCGCGCCGAGGAAGGCGTCTACGAGACCCCCGACGACAGAGCCGCCGCGGCTGCCGAAGCCGACGCCCGCACGGACGCCGACAACCCCATCGCGCCCGTCGACCCCTTCGAGCCGGGCTCGCTCGGCTGGCTGTTGCCCTGGGCTGAAACGGGCGAGGGCGACGTGCTTTCCCCCGATGAGGCCCTGGAAGTGTTCTTGGAATGGGTGGAATCTCGCGGGCTTGAGCTGTGGCCGCACCAGGAGGACGCGCTCATGGACCTGGCCGTGGGCGATTCGGTCATCCTGGGCACGCCCACCGGCTCGGGCAAGTCCATGGTGGCCCTGGGGCTGTGCTTCATGGCCATCGCCACGGGGCGCACCGCCTACTACACGGCCCCCATCAAGGCGCTCGTGTCCGAGAAGTTCTTCGACATGGTGGACGTGCTCGGCCGCGACAACGTGGGCATGATCACCGGCGACAGCACCATCAACACCGAGGCCCCGGTCATCTGCTGCACCGCGGAGATCCTCGCGAACCAGGCCCTGCGCGAGGGCGCGGCGTCGAAGGTGGCCTGCGTGGTGATGGACGAGTTCCACTTCTACGCCGACCCCGACCGCGGCTGGGCCTGGCAGGTGCCCCTGCTCACGCTGACGAACGCCCAGTTCCTGCTCATGAGCGCCACCCTGGGCGACGTGAGCGACATCGCCGCCATGCTGGAAGAGCGCACGGGACGGCCCGTGGATCTCGTCACGGACGCGCCGAGGCCCGTGCCCCTGTCCTATGACTACACCTTCGAGACCTTGGAGGCCACGGTGGAGCTGGGCCTGCGGGCCGGTGAGGCACCCATGTACATCGTGCACTTCTCCCAGGACGAGGCGCTGAAGAACGCCCGGTCGCTCGCCAGCTACGGCGTGTCGGACAAGGCCCAGCGCGAGGAGATCAAGCAGGCCATGAGGGGCACGAAGTTCACCACCCCCTTCGGCAAGATCCTCCAGCGCCTCCTGGCCGCCGGCGTGGGCGTGCACCACGCGGGCATGCTGCCGCGCTACCGCCTGCTCGTGGAGCGGTTGGCCCAGCAGGGGCTGCTGCCGGTCATCTGCGGCACCGACACGCTCGGTGTCGGGATCAACGTACCCATCCACACCGTAGTGCTCACCCAGCTCACGAAATTCGACGGGCAGAAGATGCGGCGCCTGCGCTCGCGCGAGTTCCACCAGATCGTGGGCCGGGCGGGCCGAGCCGGGTTCGACACCGAGGGCATGGTGGCGGCCCTGGCCCCCGAGCACGAGATCGAGAACCACAAAGCCATGATCAAGGCCGGCGACGACCCGAAGAAACAGCGCCGCGTGAAGAAGAAGCAGCCGCCCGAGGGCTTCGTCAGCTGGAACAAGCAGACCTTCGAGCACCTCATCGAGAAGCCGCCTGAGAAGCTCACGCCCCGCATGCGCATCACCCATTCCATGGTGCTCTCGGTGGTGAGCCGCGGGGGCGACGCCTGGGCCAACGTCCACGGGCTCATCGCCGACTCGGCCCAGAGCGCCGAGGAGAAGATCAAGCTGAACGCCCGGGCCGACGAGATCTTCGCCACCCTGCTGGAGGCGGGCGTGGTGGTGCGCGGCACCGCCGAGGACGGCAGCCCCGCCTACGAGCTGACCGTGGAGCTGCCCGAGGACTTCGCCCTGGACCAGCCCCTGTCGCCCTTCCTGCTGGCGGCGCTTGACCTGCTTGACCCGGAAAGCCCCGACTACGCCCTGGACGTGATCTCGCTCGTGGAGGCCACCCTGGAAAACCCCGCCAAGGTGCTGCGGGCCCAGGAGCGCAAGGCGCGGGACGCCGCCATGGCCGCCATGAAGGCCGACGGCGTGGAATACGAGGAGCGCCTGGAGCGCCTCGCGGAGATCACCTATCCGAAGCCCTTGGAAGAGCTGCTCGCCCACGCCTTCGAGCTGTACTGCCAGAGCGTGCCCTGGGCCCGCGATTACGAGCTTTTGCCCAAGAGCGTGCTGCGCGACATGGTGGAGACGGCGAGCGACTTCAAGACCTACATCGGCCGCTACGGCATCGCGAAGTCAGAAGGGACGCTGCTGCGCTACCTGTCCGACGCCTTCCGCGTGCTCGTGCGCACTCTGCCGCCCGACGTGCTGGACGACCGTTTGCGCGACATCATCGCCTGGCTCGGCTTCATGGTGCGCACCACCGACTCGTCGCTCGTGGACGCCTGGGAGAGCGCCGGTGCGCTGCCCGAGGCCGGAGCGCCCCCGCAGGCCGCCGACGCCGTGGTGGCCGACCGTCATGGGCTTGAGGTCATGGTGCGCAATGCGCTCTTCGCCCGCGTGCGCCTGGCCTCGCTGGATCGCACCCGCGAGCTGGGCAACCTGGACGAGGAATGGGGCCACGGAGAGCGGGCCTGGGACGCGGCCCTGGACGACTACTTCGCCGAGCACAACGAGATTCGCATCGACGGCGATGCCCGAAGCGCCGCCTACCTGGTCATCGACGAGAGCCCGGAGGCCGAGGCGCACCTGTGGCACGTCCGTCAGATCTTCCTGGACGAGGACGACGCCGGCGACTTCCGTATCGAGGCCGACGTGGACCTGGACGCCACCCAGGAGCAAGGCGAGGTCATCTTCAAGAACTACCGCGTCGGCTTCGTGGAGGACTTGGCGGAATAGCGACCTTTCGCGGACAATGCGGGGCGGGGCGCAACGTTGAGCAAAATAGTTGTTGATTGACGGGCCGTCGAAGCGTATAGTGGCCTGCGTCAATATTTCTGTGATGTCTTCGGGATGCCCGAGCGACCGCAAGCCGAGAGGCGCGACGCGGGCGCAGCCGGCAAACCGGAGGCGGAGAAAACTCTGGAGAACTCTTAAGTGAGTGCCGAAGGTGCAAGGCCCCACCCTGCGGGGACGGCTTCCCCCGGGAAGCGGGCCGAATCTCTCAGGCAAACGGACAGAGCGATGACGCGACCTTTTCGGCCGGCCACGCATAAGTTCCCCCGAGTTTTCTCGCTGAGAGGAGGGAACGCCGTGGAAGAGGCACTACTTGGTATCGTTACCACCATCAACAACTATCTTTCCAACTACATCCTCATCATTTTGCTGCTCGGCATGGGTATCTGGTTTACTGTGCGCACGCGCGCCATCCAGTTCCGCTGCTTCGGCGAGGGCTGGCGCCGCGTGTTCGGCGACTTCAGCCTGCGCGGCGGCAACCAGGGCGGCGGCATGACCTCGTTCCAGGCCTTGTCCACCGCCATCGCGGCCCAAGTGGGCACCGGCAACATCGTGGGCGCGTGCGGTGCCATCATCGTGGGCGGCCCGGGCGCCATCTTCTGGATGTGGATCATCGCCCTGTTGGGTATGGCCACCAACTACGCTGAGGCCGTCATGGCCCAGAAGACCCGCGTGGTCGATGCCGACGGCACCGTGCACG
Source organism: Adlercreutzia sp. (assembly GCF_056795635.1). Taxonomy (NCBI): domain Bacteria; kingdom Bacillati; phylum Actinomycetota; class Coriobacteriia; order Eggerthellales; family Eggerthellaceae; genus Adlercreutzia; species Adlercreutzia sp. Next base: position 108,188 of record NZ_JBQIIT010000002.1, read on the forward strand.
GCGGCCCGGTGTACTACATCACCACAGCCTTCAAGGGCGGTCTGGGCAAGTTCCTTGCCGGGTTCTTCGCGGTGGCCATCATCTTGGCCCTGGGCTTCATGGGCTGCATGGTGCAGTCCAACTCCATCGCCGAGACCATGAACACCGCCTTCGGCATTCCCACCTGGGTCATCGGCCTGGCCGTGGTCATCCTCGCGGGCATCGTGTTCATCGGCGGCGTGTCCCGCCTGGCCGCGGTCACCGAGAAGATCGTGCCCATCATGGCCCTGCTCTACATCCTGGGCTCGCTCGTGGTGCTCATCATGAACGCGGCGAACATCCCGGCCACCTTCGCCCTCATCTTCGAGTGCGCCTTCAACCCCGCCGCCACCGTGGGCGGCGCCACCTTTGGCATCATCGCCGCCATCAGCCAGGGTGCCAAGCGCGGCCTGTTCTCCAACGAGGCCGGCATGGGCTCCACCCCCCACGCTCACGCCCTGGCCGAGGTGAAGAACCCCCACGAGCAGGGCGTTGTGGCCATGATCGGTGTGTTCGTTGACACCATCGTGGTGGTCACCATGACCGCCCTTGTGGTGCTGTCCACCCTGTACGTGGGCGACGGCATACTGGCCACGGGCGACTACGCCGCGCTGACCGCCGAGACCATCACCAAGACCAACATCGCCCAGATGGCCTTCGGGCAGTTCTTCGGCGAGGGCGCAGGCGCCTGGTTCGTGGCCATCTGCCTGCTGTTCTTCGCCTTCTCCACCATCCTCTCGTGGAACCTGTTCGCGAAGCTGAACGTGGAATGGCTCTTCGGAAAGCGCGCCGTGCTGCCCTTCACCGTCATCGCGCTGGTGTTCATCTTCCTGGGCTCGCTGCTGTCCAACGACCTGGTGTGGGAGCTCGCTGACATGTTCAACCAGCTCATGGTCATCCCCAATGCCATCGCACTGTTTGCCCTTTCCGGGGCGGTGCTGGCCATCGCCAACGCCAAGCACGACAAGTTCGCCACCGACGTGGCCGAGGAGCGCTTGGAAGACCAGGAACGCGCTGCCGCCAACCGCAACAAGTAAGCACGCGATCGCCTCATCGGTTTTTGCAAGCGGGCTGCCTTCGGGTGGCCCGCTTCTTTTTGGAAGGACCCAAGACGCACTCCGCGATCCGAGGGATTCACCCTCTCCCAGCAATAAACCGACGAGAGCGTCCTCAGCACGCAGATGAGATCGCCGTTGGGGCGAGGCATTCCCGCCCCTCTCTTTTTACGGTGGGGCGTTGCTTCTCAGGAGATGAGTCGCTAGCCCGGAGAATGCCTCAGAGAAGCAGCGGAACGGACGCAGCGATCGGGTGGAACGCGAGCCGCGCAGGGCGATCATCCTTCAAGTCGAGGCACTTTCGCACCTTCGCTCGCGATGCCTTCGAGAGCCTGTCGCCATTGAGGCTGAACAGAATCTCGGCGCCTTCCTTCGTGGAGGCCATGCGCATCGTATTGCTGTGCAGCTCGTCAGGCAAAGTACCTGCTTCGTACTTCGTAACCGTCTGCTCCCCGAAACCCAAGAAGAGGCTGAACTCGCGCAAAGAGAGGCCCAAGGTCTTCCGGATTGCCTTGATTTCCTCAGGCGTGATAATCCCCTGCTGGGCGCGGTAAGCGGCAAAGGCGGCTTCGAAATTCCCCTTCTCGACTCGCGAGTCCCCGATGTCCTCGCCGCAAAGAGGGCAGACGGCAACCTGAGCATCGAACGTCGTCGGCGCCCCCCGCACGGGAAGCGTCTCCCTCCTTGCCACAATTTGGGCCGTCACAGGTTCATCGCAGATAGGGCAGAACGTGTCGATGCAGTTCATTTCGGCTCCTCACTGTACAGCTTCACCGACAGGCACTTGCACCTGTCAACTCTCATGGAAATTGAAATCTTAAGGTAGAGCTTTCCCTGAGGATGCTCGGGCGAGAACTCGGCAACCGTCCATTGCTGCGCGTAGCGCGCATCGCGATCGGGTTCGGGGCCGTCGAAGCAGTCTTCGGGTGACAGCGCCAAGATAATCTCCTCGACAGTCTCAACATCGACACCCCGCTCTGCCATGAAGCGCTCCGTAGCAGCACGCGGCACGAGAATGAACCCGTTCTTCCGAATAATACGCTTAGCCTCTTGGAGAAAAAGTTTGACCTGCGCCTTCGATTTCATTCCATCGCCCCCAATTGTAATCACATAATTACAAAAGTCAAGATCTCTCTACTATTATAGCAAACATTTGTACGCTTAATATCACAAACATTTGTTTTCTTTTGAGGGGACTTAAGCTAGCGACCATTCGAAATGCAGAAAGCCATGCAGCCAGTTAGGAAAGCACGCGTTGGCCGGGGAGCAAGACGGACGAGCAGACTCTCCCTGCCGAAAAATCCAGCACGAAACCCATTAGCCCTCATCCCAAAAGCTCGGCCGAGCGATCACGGGTGAGGCCGGCCAGGGTATTGGTACCTTTAGTCGTCCAGGCCCAGCAATGCCGCCAACCGCTCGCGCGTCAGGCCGGCCAGGGCGTCGGCGCCGGTGGCGGCCACCACGGAGTCGGCCAGGTCGCGCTTGGCCTCTTGCAGCGCCACGATGCGCTCCTCGATGGTGCCCTTGGCCACCACCTTGTACACGTCCACCTCCCGCTCCTGGCCGATGCGGTGGGCGCGGTCGGTGGCCTGGTCGGTGGCCGCGGCGTTCCACCACGGGTCGGCGTGCACCACCACCGAGGCACCCGTGAGGTTAAGCCCCGTGCCGCCGGCCTTCAGCGACACGAGGAACACCGGCGTATCGTCGACGTTGAAGCGCTTCACCAGTTCCACCCGCTCGCGCTTGGGCGTGGCGCCGGTGATGGTGAAGTGCGCGAGCCCCCGTCGGTCAAGTTCGTCGGCCAACAGGGAAAGATAGCCGGTGAACTGGGAGAACACCAATACCTTGCGGTCGGCCTCCTGAGCCTCGGCCACCAGCTCCATGATGGCGCCGAGCTTCTCGGCACCGCCCCGGTAGTTCTCGAACACGAGAGCCGGGTCCAGCGCGATCTGCCGCAGACGCGTGAGCTCGGCAAGCACCTCAACCGAGCTCTTCTCGGCCTCAGCCATATGCCCGCGCCGGTTCGCCCGCGAGGCGTTTTGGCGCTTCTGGGCGTTCAGGTCCTCGCGCAGCCGCTGCTCGGCCCCGTCGTAGAGCCGTCGCTGCTCGGCGCTTAGAGGCACATAGCGCACCAGTTCGGTCTTCGGCGGCAGATCGGTGAGCACGTCGGCCTTGCGGCGGCGCAGCAAAAACGGCTCCACGAGCGCCCGCAGGCGGGCGGCCGCTTCCTCGTCTTCCCCCAAGATACCCAGTTCATAGCGCTCGCGGAAGCGCTCGTAGCTGCCGAGGAGCCCGGGCATGAGGAAGTCGAAGATGCTCCACAGCTCCGAGAGGCGGTTCTCGATGGGCGTGCCCGTCAGCGCGAAGCGCAGCGGAGCGCGCAGGCGCTTCACCGCACGGGTCGTCTTGGTGGCGTGGTTCTTGATGCGCTGGGCCTCGTCGAGCACCACCATGCCCCAGCCGACCGGCTGCAGAAAGGGACCGTCGATGCGCACGCGGTCGTAGGAGGCCACGATGACAGCGGGAACCTCGCCCGCAGGGGCGCCGTCGCCGGCCGCCTCCGCGCCGCGCCCGATCACGCGCCCCTCCCCTTCCCCAGCCGCCCGGGCCACAAGCATCTCGCGCTGGACGCGCGTGCCCTCCAATGCCGCCACGGGCATATCGGGTGCGAAGCGGGCGAACTCGTCGGCCCAGTTGAACACGAGGGAGGCCGGACACGCGATGAGCACCGGACCGTCCAGCTGCCCCGCATTCCGCAGGCTCTGCACGAGCGCAATGGTCTGGAGCGTCTTGCCGAGGCCCATCTCGTCGGCGAGGATGCCGCCGAAGCCGAGGGAGGCGAGCCGCGCAAGCCAGCGGAAGCCCTCCAGCTGGTAGGGGCGCAGCGTGGCGGTCAGATCCGCCGGGGGCGCCACGGGACGCGCCGGCTCCCCCACCCGGCGCAGATAGTCCTCGAAGGACGCATCGCGCACCGCGTCGGCGTATTCCCGATCGAGGTAGAACGCCTGGTAGGTGGGAATCTGCGCCGTGCCGTCCAAAAGCTCGTCGGCCGACACCCCCAGATCGCGCACCATCTCGCCGAGGTGCGCCACATCGCCCTCGGCAAGCGCCACGATGCGCCCGTCGCTCATGCGGTGGAAGCGCTTGCGGCGGCGCAGCGAGGAGAACATCGCCGCCAGCTCGTCGCGGGACACGTCGCTCTCGCGCACGTCCATCTGAATGAGGTTCGCACGCAAAGACAGGCCAATCTGCACCCGCGGCGGCCGCTCCACCACGAGCCGGTCGAAGGCCGGGGTGGTGAACACCTCACCCGCGGCGCGGAACTGCGCGAGGCCCCCGTAGAGCAGCTCGCCGGCCAGATCGGCCTGACGCAGCGGCAGCGTCATGGAGCCGTCGAAGAACTGGGCGGCCAGCATGATGCCGGCGTCCTCCAGCGCCTGATCGCGGAAAGGCTGCTGCGAGGCGGGGCGCAGTTCGGGCTTCTCGCCCGAGTCGGCGGGGCTCGCCAGCACCACCTCGCGCTCGCCATAGAACGCCTTCACCGTCAGGCGAATGAGGGCCGCCTCCTTCCTCCCGGTCTTATCGAAGTAGAAGGCGAGCGTGCCGGCCACCGGCCGCAGGGCCTCCCACGGCTCGGGCAGGCGCACGTCCACCGCGGCCTCCAGCACCGGGAGCGCCCGCCGGCAGAACGCCGCCCCGTCGCTCTCGGCTACGAAGGCCGCGCCTCCATCGGCAAGGCCCGCTTCCCGCAGAAACGCAAAGGCCGCCGCCTCGGCGCCCTCCACCCGCACCGCTACGCCGTCGGCGAGCACGTAGGCCCGCTCCAAGCCGCGCACTACCAGCACCGGCTCCGTCAGGCGCACATCGTAGCCGCCATCGACGGCGTCGAACAGCAAAGCCTCAAGCGGCGCGTCGGCGCCCACGCGCCACGACTCGGCCACCGCCCCTTCGACCGCGCCGGCATTCCCCCTACGGCGCACAAGCGTGAAGGCTCCCTCGCCGAGGGCGTCCAGCAGGGCCACCACCTCCGCCTCGCGCACCCGCACCTCGCGCTTGCCCGCGCCGGCGGTGCGGAACGTGGAGCCGCCGAAGATTCGCTCGTCGGGAAACAGCTCGGACACCACCCGCACTACTGCACGGGAGCGCTCGTCAAACGCCTCGAGGCGATGGGCGAAGGCGAGCTTCTTGCCGTAGGCGTGCAACGCGCCGTGCTGCACGTGGTGCGCGAAGGCCTCGATGTCGCGCACCTGGTAGGTGCCGCGCACGCCAGCTACTGCCAGATGCAGCGACCAGAGGCGCCCGTCGTAGATGAGCTCCACGTCCAGGCGCACGCTGCCGGGCGCCACGCCCAGGGCCGCCCCTTCCGCACTGCGCGAGCCGAGGGCGGGCAACCCCGCCGCACTCCCCTTCCCCTCGGCCAGCAACCGGCCCAGGGCCTCGCTCGTGCGCCGCGCTACCGGAACCGCAACGCGCGCGGCACCTTCCTCGAAGCTGCGGGGCTGGGCGAAGTAGGCGGTCACCAGGGCCACGCAGTGCTTGCACAGCCCGTCGAAGCGGGCGATGGCCGGGCAGGTGCACTCGTAGTCGACGATGCGCGACTCGTAGTCGCCGAACATCACCGAGACATCGAAGTAGTCGGCGATGCCCGAGGCCGAGGCCACGCGGGCGGAGATCACCGTCACGTCCCCATCGCGGCGCACAATGCGCCCCGCGATGGACTTCGCGCTAGCCGCAATGCCCACGCCCCGCGACACGGCGCGCGAATCGGCATAATCGGCCAGCTTGATGCCTCCGACGCCCACAGCATCCTCCTTCCCACAGCGAATTGCGAACACTTGAGGTTACCACAACCGCGCGCCTCGCAACAGGCACATCCGGCTTCCCGCAGAGGAGGAAGGGAGACTGACACCGCCGGGCCACTTCACCGCGCGCGAACCCCGCGGCCGCCCGAAACGCCGCGCCCGGCGGCACCGTGTGCGAAAATACGGTCGCGCGGATGATGGTTACGGTGCCCATCATGCTAGAATTCTCCCGCAATCCCATCGCGCCCCGAGAATCGAGGAGACACCCATGCGCCGTATGCTTCTTGCCCTCTGCCTTGCCGTCAGCCTGGCCGCCCTGGCTGGCTGCTCATCGAACCATCCCATCACCAAGGCCGGCGAGGCCTGCGCCTCCTGTCACAGCGACGGGCGCGAGGCGGTACAGGGGCAAGCCGCCGACGCGGCACTCGGCAACGCGACGGAGACGGGCCTTACCTTCGCCGTGGAAAGCGGTGCCGACAAGGTGTACCTGTGCACGGCAGCCATCGCCGATGGCGGCACCATCGTGCCCGCCCAGATGCGCGCGCTTTCCGCCGATGAGCTCGGTGCTGTTACCGTGAGCGAGCCGGGCGCCTACGCCCTCTGCACCGGCGAGATCTCCAGCCCCGCCTCGATCACCCTCGTCAACGCCACCGAATCCGGCCCCGCTGACGCCGTCGTGAAGCTGTAGGGAAGAAAGTCGTTATATCGACAGGCACCTTGCGGCGCGGGGCGTCACGCCCCGTGCCCCTCCCCCATGCGCCCTGAAATTCCAAGTTGGCAAAACGACATGGCTCCGAACTTCACCCACAAAGTGGGAAAGTTCGGAGCCAAAAAGCAACAAGATCGGCAAACCCAGCGTGGTGCGAAGAAGGCAGGGCCGCCACCAACCCTACTCTTCCCCGTAGGCGCCGGTTTGGCGGTTCCAGAGGCGGGCGTAGTCACCGCCCTTGGCCACCAGCTCGGCGTGGGGGCCGTCCTCCACGATGCGCCCCTCGGACAGCACCACGATGCGATCGAGGCTCGCCACGGTGGAAAGCCGGTGGGCCACGACGATGGCCGTGCGGCCCTCCATGAGGCGCGCGAGGGCCTCCTGCACCGCGGCCTCGCTCTCGGAATCGAGCGCACTCGTGGCCTCGTCGAGCACCAGGATGGGACAGTCGGCCAGCATGGCCCGGGCAATGGCGATGCGCTGGCGCTGGCCGCCCGACAGCTTGATGCCCCGCTCGCCGGTGATGGTGTCAAAGCCCTGGGGCAGCTTCTCGATGAATTCCAGGGCGTTGGCCGCCGCAGCCGCCGCCCGAATCTCCTCCAGGGTGGCATCGGGCCGCCCATAGGCGATGTTCTCGGCGATGGAGCGATGGAACAGCAGCGCCTCCTGGGGCACATAGGCGATCTGGCGGCGCAGCGACTGCTGGGTGATGTCGGCCACGTTCTGGCCGTCCACCAAAATCTCGCCCTCCTGAATGTCGGCCAAGCGCAGCAGAAGCTTCGTGAGCGTGGTCTTCCCCGAACCGCTCACGCCCACGAGACCCACTCGCTGACCGGCGGGAATGCGCAGGTTGAAGTCGCTAAACACCTGCGTCTTCACATCGCCGTCGGTGTACCAGAAGTTGATGTCCGTAAAATCGATGTCGCCCAATTCCACGGAAAGCGGACGCGCCCCGGGCTTATCGGCCACGAGCCGCGGCTCGTCGAGCACCGCCGTCATGCCGCTCGCGTCGCCAAAGGCCTGGTTGATGCGCTGGAGCCCCGTGTTGATGAAGTTGAACTGGTTCGTCACCGTGTTCGTATAGGTGAACATGAGGATGACCGTGCCCGGCGTGATGCCGAACCAGGCGTTGCCGCCGGATATGAACACAGTCACCACACTCATGATGACCACGGTGATGGCCGCCGTGGTGATGCCGCGGGCTAGAGAGGCCCGCATGCGCTTGGAATCGCGGGCCACCACCTCGCGGTTCGCCGTGTCGAACAGCCCGCGCTCGTAGTCCTCGCGCCCATAGGTCTTCACGGCCAGGATGTTCGTAACCGCATCGGACAACTCGCCCGACAGCTGGTTTTGGGCGCTGGCAGCCTTCTCGTTCAGGTGCAGAATGCGCTTGTACATGAGGTAGGACACCACCGCGTACACCGCGAGCATCGCCATGAGCACCGCCCCGTAGGCCGGCACCACAGGAAACAGGATGAGGCACGTGAAGGTGATGGAACAGAGAATCGGCAGAAACGGGAAGTTCATGATCTGAAGCAGTTGGGAATAGCCGGCCATGAACTTCGTTGTCTGGCTCACGAGCGTGCCACCGAAGCGGTTGGAGTGGAACGACAGCGACTGGTTGCACAGGCAATCAAAGGCCATGGTGGCCAGGTCGTAGTTCACGGCGATCTGCAGCTTCCACAGGGTGTAGTCCTGCAATTTGGAACAGGCCTGGCCAGCGAAGTTGATACCGATGAGCGCGGCGATATAGGGCCCGAACACCGTGAACACCTCGTCGGCGGCCACAGGCGCCGCGCTGATGCGGTCCACGATGAGGCTCATCACGTAGGGGTTGCCGTAGGTGAGAAACCCGCAGAAGCCGATGGTCGAGACGATAAGCGCCACGAACAGCCCCAGATGGTTGCGCGTCGCCAGCCAATAGTAGTGCAAGCTCCGCATCGTAAGCGATTGCTTCTTTACCATAATTACCTCAACAATTCCGTCAGAGGACCGCAGCTGAGAATGGTCAGGTGGCGGGTGGCGCGGCTGATGGTGGTGTACAGGCGCCGTCGGGCGATGTCGCTGGCCGGAAAGACGCGAGCGCTTGCGTCGGGGACGATGACGCGGTCGAATTCCAGTCCCTTCGCCAGCTTGAGCGGCACGATCACCACGCCCTCGGCCGGCAGGCTGTCACCCTCGCCGAGCACGGCGGCCGACGAGGCGTCCTCGGCCGTCAGCAGCTTCGCCAGGCGGCGCGCCTCGCTCTTCCACGGCACCACCACAGCCGTCAGGCCGCCTGCCTCCCCCGCAGCCGCCACGGCATCGGTCAGAGCCGTGCGCCAGGCTGCCTCGTCCGGACACGCAACGATCTCCGGCGCGGGCGCCTCCCTCTGCACCGAGGACACCTCCATGGCCTCGCCGGCGGGCAAGAGCCGCGCGAACAGATCGGTGATAGCCGGGGTGGAGCGGTAGCTCGTCATGAGACGGCACGCGCTTACCGGCCCGCGCTCAGCCTCGAACACCGCACGAATGCCGTCCCAGGCGGCGGTGCCCTCGGCGATGGCCTGGTTCGGGTCGCCCAGCAGCAGGAAGTTCGCCCGGCGGAAGTAGCGGGCCATCACGGCCAGCTGCCCTTCGGAGTAGTCCTGCACCTCGTCGATCATCACGTACTTCGCATCGGGGTTGCCCATGCCCGTGAGCGCCATCTTCAGGTACACCCACTCCACCGAGGTGAGCCCGTCGCTGCCCAGAAGGCGCCGCCCCACCCGGTCCACATCGAGCCAGCCCATGGTGCTCACGGCCTCGATGGCATCGGCGTGCTTGTCCTCCAGATACACGAGGGAAAGCCGGCGAGCCTCCTCCTCGGTCTGAGGATCGAAGGTCTCGCCGAACAGGCGCAGCTGCTCTTCGATGGACAGGTCGGCCACCTCGTCGTGGGTGGATTCCAAAGCGGCGAGGGACTTCAGCCGCGCCCCCAGGCGCACCTCCAGCTCCTCGCCCATGAGCGTCGCGCGATGGGGGCCGGCCGGCACGGCGGCGAACTTCATCGACACCTTCTCGACGGCGTCACCGCCCAGCAGGCGCACCCCCGCGCTCACGATGTCGCGAAAGTCGCTGCGATCGAACTCGAAGCCCGCGAGGGCCGCGTCGATGGCCGCAAGGCGCTCGTAGGACACCTCGCCCTCCCCTGCGCCGCGGCCGGCCGGCAGCAGCGGGGCCAAAAACTGCGCCCAGGTGAGGATCTCGGGGTTGCGCTCGCCCAAGTCGGGCAGCACCCGGTCGATGTAGCGGCCGAACACCGGGTTCGGCGAGATGAGAAAGACCTGCGCGGGATCCAGCGCGCCGCGATGCTGGTAGAACAGGTAGGCGATGCGCTGCATGAGCACCGAGGTCTTCCCCGAGCCCGCCACGCCGGCCACTTGGAGCACCGGCACGTCCTCGTGGCGCACCACGGCGTTCTGCTCCCGCTGAATAGTGGCCGTGATGGCCTGCATGTGGGCGGAACGGCCGCGGGAGAGCGAGGCCAGCAGCAGCTTGTCCTCGATGGCCACATCGGAGTCGAAGTAGCTGAGCAGGCGATCCCCCTGAATGTCGAACTGACGACGGCGCTTCAAGTCCACGGCGATGGTGCGCCCGTCGGCCACATAGGAGGTGGGGCCCATGACCTGGTTGTAGTACACCTCGGCCACGGGGCTGCGCCAATCCACCACGAGCCGCCGATAGTTCTCGTCCGAGATGCCCGCCGAGCCGATGTAGAGCTCCTTGGCCGGCTGGCCTTCCTTGAACTGAAGCTCTATCTTCGCGAAGTAGGGCTCCCGCAGCAGCACCTCGGCCGCCCGCAGCCGCTCGGCCTGCACCGAGTTGGCCATATCGTGGGCCTCGATGATGTTGTTCATGGCCACGATGTCGGCATGGGTCTCCAGCATGTCGTCCCAGGTGGCGAAGTTCACGGCCAGCTCCTCGGCCATGGACTTCTTGTCCTGGGCCGCCTGGGCGGCTACCGCCTCCATGGCGGCCACGGCATCGCGGGCAATGCCCTTAAGCTTGCCATGCACCTCGGTCAGGTGCGCCTGCTCGGCGGCGAAGACGGGGTCGGCGGCCTCAGTGCCCGGTGCGGCGATTCTATTCAATACGCTGTCCTCCTCGATTACGCTCCCTCAGATGCACGATGCCAGGCCCCGCCATGCGGGGCCTGCAAAATTCGCCCGTTGCCTCTGGCCCGATGGGGCCTTGAGACTTACGGCCGGAGCTATTAGACGAGAATGCCCTCGCAATGGTCGATCATGTGCTGGACGGCCTGGGCGGCGTTGCCCTCGAGCTTCTTCTTGGCCGGCACGAGCTTGCCGTCCTGGAAGCGGTCGTAGCTCACGCGAATCCAGTCGTAGCGCTGCACCGCCGTGGGCTCCTCGCGGGACAGGCAGGCCTCCACCGCCGTGTAGGGCTTCAGCTTCTGGGCCACCTTCGGGTTGTACATGACCACCGGGCGCCCCGCCTCGTTCAGATAGGCGACGATGCACTTCGTCTCGCCGATCTGATTGGCAGCCAGGCACACCGCCTCGTCGCTGGCCAGCAGCGTCTCCACCAGGTCGGTGCCGATGGAAGCGTCCTCGGCCGTGGCCGGCTCGCAGGGCTTCGACAGGATGTCCTCGTCGGTGATGATCTCTTTAATCACAGGGGCTCCTTTGCGTCGGCGGCGGCTCGGGCCACCGCGTCTTCTGGAAAAATGCGACTATCGAGTATACACCACCGGCGCCCCGCGCACCCCCGCGCGACCGTGGCATTTTCAAGGTATTGCCCCGCAGTTTATCGGGTATCGCCACGCCGGGCACCCCGTTGGCGACGAGAGGCACTATAATAAAGATGCAAGCCCCATCCCGGGGCTTTTTCCATGGTCTTCTACCCCTCCATGGCCAGGGAATATACCACGCCGGCGCCGTAGAGTTTGCCGAAGAAGTACTTATTGCTCGCCGACTCGTCGGACACGTACACCCGGCCATCGTAAGACTCGATGCCCTCGGCCATGGGCGGCGCCGCCACATCGGCTCCCAAACTGCGACCGTCCAGGCAGTAGAGCGGCACCTCGACGCCATCGGCCGCAAACGTGCCCGTGGGGGCCAGACGCGCGATGTCGTAGGCCAGAAGGTGCGAGGGGGCGATGCCGTAGGACTGGGACAGCACGAGGCGGTTCTCCCCTGCCGTACAGACTCCCTGAATCATGCCGGGAATGGAATAGACCCGCTCGGGCAGGGCGGCCACGCCGAAGGGGGCGTTGGGATCCAGCGGATAGGCGTACATGACCGCCGGGTTCTCCGTGCCGTCAGGAGTGGCGATGTGGTGGCTTTCCGGTGTCTCGTAGTCGCCGGGGTAGTAGAACTCGCCCGTGAGCAGCGTGTCGCCCTCGATATTCATGAAGGCCGGGGAGAAATCGAGCTCGGCCCGGGCTAAGGCCCGTACCGTGGCACCGTCGGCGGCCGTGGCCACCTCCTCGGCATCGAGCACGAGATAGCCCCCATCGCAGGCCAGGTAGGCATACTGGTCGGTGCTCGTGATGGCCGAGCCGTGGCCCTGGTACAGCTCGCCGTCCGGCGTCTGCACGAGCAGCCGCACGATGGCGCCATCGGCGGCCCGGCGATAGAGCGGCGAGGGACCGTGGTCGGCCATGTAGCCGCTGAACAGCCACGCATCGCTCCCCTGGAGGTGATCGAGGTCCTGGCAGACGAAGCCGCTGTCCACCCCGGGTATGGAGAATTCCCGCTCAGCTTGGTTGTAGAAGGACCCGAAGGTCACGCGCACGTACAAGTTGAGCCCGATGACCGCCGCCAGCGCCAGGGCGGCCACCGAGGCCAAGACGATGCCGACGATCTTGAGCACCCGGTTCCGTCCGATGCCCGACGCGGGGCGCACTGCGCTCTCAGCCACAGGAAGCTCCTTTCCCAGGGCCGCCGCGCAACCCCGTGCCTCACGCTATGGGCCCAGCATAGGGCACCGTCGCCTCGGGAAGGGCGGTGCGGGCCGATCTGTCACGCCACGGTAATGGGACGGTCCTGGAAGGCTACCGTCACGCGCACCTGCGGTGCCAGAGCCGGAGCCGCTTCGGCAAGAGTCCGCTCCAGCGTCTCGCGGGGCAGGCGATAGGTGTTGTTCTCTTGAGACACGTGCATGGCCACGACGGCCTCAAGCCCCTCGTGGGCCAACGCCGCCAGGGCCCGGGCGGCCTGTTCGTTGGAAAGATGGCCCCGATCCGAGGCGATCCGCTGCTTGACCGGATAGGGATAGGGCCCCTCCCGCAGCATCCGCTCGTCGTGGTTGCTCTCCAGGGCCAGAAGGCGCACCCCCGCCAGGGCCCGGGCGGCCCCGTCGGTCAGAAAGCCCGTGTCGGTCACGAAGCCGAGGGCATCGGACGCGATCTCGGGAGCAAGCGCCCCGCCCTCCCCCGCCGACGGCGCCGGCTCGTCGAAGCGGAAGCCGAAGGAGGCGGCCGCATCGTGGGAGGTGGCGAAGGGACGCACGACCAGACCCGCCAGGGACAGTCGGTCGCCAGCGGCGAAGACCCGGCAGGAAGCGCCCACGCTGGCCACGGCATCGCACAGGGGCGCCGAGGCCGCCAGCACCGCCTCGCTCGCGTACACCGCCGGGCGCACGCCGGCCTTCGCCAGGCCCCGCAGCACCACGCCGAGGCCCTTCACATGATCGCCGTGGTCGTGGGTGATGACGACGGCGGCCAGACCCGACAGGTCGAAGCCGCAGGCGGCGGTTCGCTCGAGGAACTCCCGCTTGCAGATACCGCAATCCACGAGCACGCCCTGCCCAGTGCGCCCGTTCTCCACAATGGCCGCGTTGCCGCGGCTCCCGCTGGCCAGCACGTGCAACTTCATCATTCCGCCGTCGCTCCTCTCGATCGAGAGGCCATCCTAACGCGTCGGGGCCGCAAGGCGCGCCGCCTCCAAGGTATCCCCACAGCCCCCGCGCTCCCCAACCGCACCGCAGGCCGCCATCGACCTCGCTCGCAGGCTGCAGCCGCCCACACCGCACGCCGCAGTCGGCCGCACTCGCAAGTCGCCCTCGCACACCGCTCCCAGACGCAACCGCGAGCTGCCCGACCGGCCGATCCCGTCAACACCGCAGCGCGAGAGACGGCGCACACAAAAGGAATATTTTTGTTCAAGTGCACTATTTGTTGGTGATGACCTGTGGTTTCTTTTCCGCTTGATGCCTGACAGTCCGTCAAATACCTGCGTATGGGCCCTTTATCGGCCAACGGCATTGACAATGACCCTTCCCGTAAAGTTTAATGCACTTGCACAAAACGGTGCATATTCTACCTTGAAGGGGGTACCAATGACCGATCCGAACGTGGTAGTGGCCCGCAACACCGAGAAGGCGCCCGTGAGCGACCTCTATTCTCAGACCGTGGCGTTCTCCCACTACAACAACCTCTCGGCCCAGCTGCCCATCGACCCGGCGACGGGCACCATCGTGGCCGGCGGCGCCGCTGAGCAGGCCGAGCAGTGCTTCAAGAACCTGCAGGCCATCGTGGAGAGCATCGGCCACGACATGAACGACATCATCCGCGTGTCCATCTATCTGGCCGACATCATGGATCTGAACGCCGTGGAGAAGGTGCAGGCCTCCTTCTTCCCCACCTACCAGCCCGCCCGCACCGTGGTGGCCGTGGACGGCCTGCCCCAGGACGCCCTCGTGTTCATCGAGGCTCTTGTGGATAACGGCGAGGGCACCCAGTCCGTGCCCCAGGCCGGCGACCTGGTAAAGCTCACCAACAACACCCACAACGCTCCCTATGACGCCGCCTCCACCCAGACCGTGGCGTTCTCCCACTACAACAACATCACCATGCAGCTGCCGCTGTGCCCGAAGTCGGGCCGTCCGATCCTCGGCGACGTGGCCGCCCAGACCGCCCAGTGCCTGCGCAATGTGAAGGCCATCCTGGAGTCCGTGGACGTGCCGCTGGACGACATCGTGAAGGTGACCATCTTCGTGAAGAACCTGGCCGATATGGAGGCCGTGGACGAGGTGTACAAGACCTTCTTCCCCGATTCCGGCATCGCCCGCGCCGTGAACTACCTGCCGGCCCGCACCGTAGTGCCCGTGAAGGACCTGCCCTTCCACTGCGACGTGGCCGTGGAGGCCGTGGTCTCCCATGGCGACGGTACCCCGCCCCAGGCCATCGAGGACCGTCACGGCCTCATCATCGAGGCGAACAACACCGACGCCGCCCCGAAGTGCCCCTTCGCCACCCAGACCGTGGCCTTCTCGCACTACAACAACATCTCCGCCCAGCTGCCCTTCGGTGCTGACGGTAAGCTGATCGCCGGCGGCGTGGCCGAGCAGACCGCCCAGTGTCTCGCCTACGTGAAGGCCATCATCGAGTCGGTGGACCACGAGGTGAACGACATCGTGAAGGTGAACGTGTTTTTGGCCGACATGGCTGACCTGGACGCCATGAACGAAGCCTACGCCGCCTTCTTCGGCGACCACAAGCCGGCCCGCAAGGTCGTCGGCTGCGGCGAGCTGCCCTTCGGCGCCCGCGTCATGATCGACGCCATCGCCGGCAACTGGGAGGGCACCCCGCCCATCGCCTAAGTTTCGCCCATCGCTGAAACGCCAAGGGCTCGGGATTGCTCCCGAGCCCTTTTTGCTCTGCTGAAACGATGCGGCCGAGGCGCGGCGGCGACCGGAACAGCCCCCTCGCGCCTGCGCCGAGAAACGGCAATCCCTACTTCTCGGGAATATGCTCGGCCAGCAGCGCGACGAGCGCCTGGGTGTTCAGGGGCTTGGTGGTAAGGGCGGTCATGCCGGCTTCCCGAGCGCGGCGCTGGCCTTCCTCGAAGGCATCGGCCGTCTCGGCGATGATGGGCAGCGTGGTCGCATCGGGGCGGTCGAGAGCGCGAATCTCGCGCGTGGCCTCGTCGCCATCCATGCGGGGCATGCGCATGTCCATGAGCACGGCATCGTAGTAGAACGGCGCCACCGAGGCCACCTTGCGCACCGCCGCATCGCCGTCGCGGGCCTCCTCCACCGTGAAGCCGTAGCCTTTCAGAATTTCCACGAGAATCTCCCGGGACAGATCGTCATCGTCCACCACGAGCACCTTGCAGCCGGTGAAGTCGCGACGGCATCCCTCCATCGCCTCGGCGGCCTCGCGGGCCTCGGCCACCTCGTCGGGGTCGGCCAGGCGCAACGGCAGCGTGATGGTGAACCGCGTGCCGCGGCCCACGACCGACTGTACCTCGATGGTACCGCCCATGAGATCCACGAGGCTCTTGGTGATGGTCATGCCGAGGCCGGTGCCCTCCACCTTGTTGGCATAGCCGAGCCCGTCGCGCTCGAAGGGCATAAAGAGGCGGTCGATGAACTCCGGCGTCATGCCGCAACCGGTATCGGACACGGTGATGGCATAGGTGCCGAAGCCGCGCGGGGCGTCGTCGCCCTCGGAAAGCGTCACCGTCACAAGGCCGCCCGCCGGCGTGAACTTCACCGCATTGCCCACGGTGTTCACGAGTATCTGGTTCAGGCGCAGGGGGTCGGTGACCACCTGACCGTGGGCGAGCCTTCCCACGTCCACCGTAAGATCCACGTCGGAGGCCGCGGCCTTCTCGCTGAACATGGCCTCCACCTCGGCCAGGGCCTCGGACAAATCGAGGATATCCTCGTTGAAGGACATCTTGCCGCTCTCGATGCGGCTCACATCCAGGATGTCGTTCACCAGGCTCAGCAAATGATCGCTCGATCGCATGATCTTGCGTAGGCAATCGCGCACGCGATCGGTGTCGTTCAGGTGGTCCAGCGCGATGGAGGCGAAGCCCGAGATGGAGTTCATGGGCGTGCGGAAGTCGTGGGACATGTTGGTGAGGAAGGTGGACTTCGCCTGGCTGGCATGCTCGGCCAGATCCAGGGCGTTCTGCAGGGCCAGCTTCTGGCCCAACTGCTCCCGCATCTCGCCCGTGACATTGCGCGCGGCCAGAATCACCTTGGAACGCGGCCGCGGCAGCCGGATGATGCGCAGCTCCACATACTGCTCTTCGTCACCGAACAGACGGCGGTAGCCCACCGAGAAATCGCTCTCCCCATCCTCCAAGCGCTTCCACAGGGCATCGGGGCCCACCTCGGCGCGCACGCGCGCGCGATCCTCCTCCACTACGTAGGTGTCGATATAGCGCTCCATGGCAGCGGGATAATCGCCCTCCGACTCGCTTGCCAGGGCGAATTGGATCTCGTCGCCCTCGCCGTGGCGATACACCTCCAGATCGTTAGTCTCCAAATCGACCAGGTACAGAGCGAAGTTCTCGGCACCTAAGCTATCGATGATCTCCACGTACTGCTCGCTGCGCTGCTCGGCTTGCTTGGTGCGGGAGAAATCTTCCAGGAAGCCGTAGGCGAAGCGCTCGGAATGGCCCGTGTGATCGAGGCTGATGCGCAGCCACCGGCCGTCGGCGAGCTGACCCTCCTGGTAAAGGCTCGTGCGGTCGCCGAGGAAATTCTCCATCTGGTGGCGCAAATCATCGCCCGCGGCCGGGCCGAACGTGCGCTCGATGAACTCCGCCAGGCTGATGTAGTCGGTATCAACGCCGCTCTGCTCGCGAGCCGAATCGGTGAGCAGCATCTGACGATAACGCATATCGAAGAAGAACAGGCCGGCGGCGGCCTTGTCGAGAGAGCGCTGGGCCGGCACGATCCAGCTCGTCACATCCTGCAGGGTGAAGGCGAACAACCCCTCGCCCGCCACGGGAAACACCTGGGCGCGAAAGAACTGCCGCAGCATATCGGAGAGCGTCTCGAACTCCACGGACTTGCCCTTGTAGGCAGCCTCGTAGAAGTGGTCGAGCCAAGCGGGGTCGCCGCCCCAGATGGTGTACATGCCCATGCCAACGAGGTCTTCCGCCCTATGATCGGTGATGGCGGCCATAGCGGGGTTCAGGTAGCGATAGACCGCGTCGTAGGGACGGCCCTCGCCGTCCACCAGCACCTCGGCGACGCCGAAGGGCAGCGGGCTCCGGTCGAACGTCGTCGCCCAAACCTGCAACATCTCATCCATGGTACGCTCCCATTGACAGATCATCCGAAAATCCTCCGCTGGTGCACTATTACAGTGTAGCACTTTCTGATTAAAAGGGTCATCTGACCGCCTATCATACCCGTATAATGCCTAGATTCAATATCTCTCATTCTCTTATGCGGTTGCACAAAAAGAGCCCGCCGCATAGCGCGACGGGCTCTCCATTTCCGCGTAGGGAAGCGTTTTCGCAGGTCTTTAGGCCTCCGGGGTGGCCTCCTGCTCGGCGCCCTGCTCAGTCTCGCTGGCGGCGGCGGGAATGTCGCCGCGCTTGAAGTGCATGTTGTCGTCGCCATAGCTCATGACGAGCTCGTCACCCTCCAGCTTGGCCTGCTCCGTCGAGCCCTCGAAGGTGAAGGACACGGTGGTGGCGTCCTTGGCCTCCCAGGTGCCCTGCATCTCGCTGCCCAGCACGTTCAACACGCAGGAGCCGTCCTCGTTGAACTGCATGTAGATGGACATGCCGAGCTCGGCAGCCTGGTCCATGATCTCGGGGGTCACTTCCTGACCGTCCACGTTGCCGCTGGTGAGCACCCAGTTGCCCTGGAAGTTCGCGGCATTGTCGGCGGAATTGCCACCGCCGCCGCAGCCCGTGAGAGCCACGGTCAGGGCAATCGCGCAAGCTGCCACAGCGAAGATCTTTGCCTTCAGTTTCATTCCCGCTCCTTCAATCGGTTGATAATCCTGTCGACCCCTTTGCGGCCAACTTAATCATGATAATGCTTATCGGAATGATCGGCAATAAGCAGCTGACACGCGGGTTCGCTCAGCGGGGCAGGACAATTTCAATGAGCTCGTTGCGACTGTGGATATCGAGCTTTCGGTAAATGCTCTTGATGTGGGTTTGCGCCGTTCCCGTCGAGATGTACAGACGGCTCGCAACCTTCGAAAGACTGTAGCCCTGCCCATAGAGCCACGCCACCTCCGCCTCGCGCTTCGAGAGGCCGTATCGGCCGACGACCTCGGGGGCAATGGCATCGGGCCACTCCCTTTTCGCATCGGGCACCGTCTCGCTTGCCGCCACCGACTCGCGGTTGAGGGACAACGCGCCGAACGTGAGCGTGAGCAGGGCGAGCAAGAAGAACAGACTCAGCAAGATGCTGCGGCCGCCGAGCGAGGAGAAGAACTCCTGACTTTCCGTAGCCGCCAGGGGAACGATGAGATAGCTTATGGTCCAGGAGGCGATTTCGGTAAGCACGCCGCACACCAGAAAGAGCCGGCAGGTGCGCACGCGCTCGCTCGCGGCAATGCCGCACAACAGGATCCACAGCAGGAAGTCCAGCCCGCTCCGAGCAACGACGACGATATGGCCGCCGAGCGCGTAGGACTGGCTCGCAACGATGACCGCCATGCCGACGAAGAAGAGCAGGACGAAGAAAATCCAGCACAGGAGCGTGAGGCGCTCGCCTTCGGCATATTCGCGCTTTTGGAGGCCCGCGCCCTTCAGAACGCCGGCCCCGGCAATGCCCTTGGTGAACTTATAGTAGCGATAGGCGCATATGAGGCAAATGGCCACGGCCAGCAGCAGGGAAATCGCCCGACGCATGCTGTAGGGCATCGAGGCGGTCGAGAAGCCGTTCATGCCGTCGACGATGCCGCGCGTAACGCTTCCCACCAGCAAAAACGCGATGAAGAGAACGACGTAGAGCAGCTTGTAGCGCGGGATGGCCTTGGCGGATCGCTCCTCGAAGCCGCCCTCCGCCTGAGGCAGCAGGTAGAGGCAGAGCCCGCAGGCGAGCGGCAAAAGCTCGACCAAGAACACAAGCAGCGCGGGAAAGAGGCTTTTTGCGACCGTAAACAGGAGCAGGCTCAGCAGATACGAGATCGAGAGCACGAAAATGGTCTCGAGCGAATAATGGCGCGAGAAATAGGAAGCCCAGCTAAGGTACAGCGCGAGAAACCCCACGGTGAAGAGAAGCGTGCAGACCCAAAACGCGACCGGCGAGGAGAACTCCTCCGTGGTGCCCATGACGATTCCGAGCGTACCCAGAGCCGAGCATGCGAGCGTGCCCACTTTATGCTCGACGAGGAAACGCTCGATTCTGCGGGCGAGAAGGAACGCCAGCGCGCCGAACCCGAAGAGCACCGCGAGAAATACCGCGAATTGAGAGGCCTCTATATCCCCCAGCGCAACGGTGCCCTCCACGGGGAACATGCGCTGCATGACCGTTTGATGGCGGAACAATGCCCAGAAAAACGTCATCCCCACGATGACGAGCAGCCGTTCTTTATCAAGGAGTCTTTTCATGGTGCCCATGATACGTGTTTTTCGGAGGGAACGCTACGAGACGGGGCCGCGATCTTGTAATCCCATGGTTTATGGGAGCCCCGACCAGCTGATTTATCGCCGTTTATGGGAAGTCAGAAGGGGTGGGCTCCCCCTACAATGCCGAGGTGTGAAGGGCAGCCGGAATCCCCCGTTCCATAACGCCGTGGCCCTATCGGCACTGCGAGGCGATGCTGGGCAACGGGCCTGCGAACCCGTGGATACGCGCTGTGTGAGGACAAAGCAAGGAGGAGACAATGAACATCGACCGTCGAAACTTTCTGAGAGGCGGGGCGCTCATGGGCGGCGCAGCCATGCTTGCCGCCGTGGGCTGCGCACCCGCTGCCCAGGGCGGCAAGGACGGAGGCTCTGAGAGCACTTTGCCCGAGGGCGTGACCGACGCCTTCGTGGAAGAGTCCATGATCGAAGTGGACGAGATCCCCGAATTTGCCAAGGAGGAGACCTACGATATCGTGGTCATCGGCGCGGGAACAGCCGGCGTGCCCGCCATTTTAACCGCCTTGGAGGAGGGTGCCACCGTTGCCTGCCTCCAGCGCGAGGACAGCGCCCAGGCCAATGGCAATGGCTCGTCGGGCATCATCCTCGAAGAGTCGAATCCCCTGGGCATGAAGCAGTACTTCCAGGCATGGCGCAAGTCGGGCGGCTACCGCATGCAGAGCGATCTTCTTCAGCTGTTCATGGACCATTCCGGCGAAACCGCCATGTGGATCCTCACACGCTCGGACGAAGAGGGATTCCCGTCCTACAACGTTTCCGCCACCGCCAACAAGTACGAGGGCGACAAGGGCACCTGCACGGCGGTCTTGAAGTCCTACGGCCCGAAGCCGGACAACCACGGCACCCTCATGCGCACCCTCGCCCAGCGCGCCGAGAAGGAAGGGGCCGTCTTCTACTACAGCACTCCGTGTGTGCAGCTTCAGAAAGACGAGTCGGGCCGCGTAGTCGCCGCCATCGGCAAGAATTCCGACGGCTATGTCAAGCTCATCGCGAACAAAGCCGTCATCATTGCCGCCGGCGACTACCAGAACAACGAGTCCATGGTCGAGACGCTATCTCCCGACGTCGTGCGCTTTGGCCGCAAGCAGTCCGGCCGCACCGGCGACGGTATCCTCATGGCCGTTTTGGCGGGAGGCCGCATTTGCCCAGTGAACCATGCGAAGACCATGCACGACATGGACGCCCAGCCCATGCTCCTCACCCGCAAGCCCTTCATGGCCCTCGACGAGAGCGGCAAGCGCTTCATGAACGAGGACATTCCCATGGAGAGCTGGGACTTGGCCCTACGCGAACGGTCTCTGGACGTCGAGGATCCGGGCCGCTTCGTGCGCATTTTCGACAACGACTACCAGGCGAAATACGAATTGCCGCCGTCGATGGGCGTAAAGACGCTGGAGAACTACGTCCCCGGGCTCAAGGAAGACCCCGAGAACGTGTATCCCGATCTCACCGATACCTATCGCGCCGACACCCTTGACGAGTTGGCCGAGCAGCTCGGCATTCCCGCCGACGCCCTGAAAAAGAGCGTCGAGGACTGGAACGCGATGTGCGAGACTGGCGAGGATCTGGAGTTCGGCCTGAGCTCCGAGCTCATGAAGCCCATCGACACGCCGCCGTACTGGGGCACGCGCCAGTGGATTCGCTGCTCGGCCATCAATTCCGGCATCGAGGTCAACGGGAACTGCCAGGTGGTCGACGAGAACAGGGAGCCGATTCCGGGCCTGTACTCCGTGGGCTCGGGCGCGGGCAGCGTATGCGGCGGCCTCGAGTGGAACCTCGCCCAGGGCGGTCTGTGCTGCGGCATCTACATGACCATGGGCCGCTACGCCGCCATTCACGCCCTCACCGGTGCCATGGAGCCGAAGAGTCCCATGAAATACGAGGATTGCAAGCATTACTGGGAGAAGAAGGGCAAGTAGCCCCTCCCCGCACTATACCCTCCCCTCAAAGGCCAGGCGACCCGCCTGGCCTTTTTCGTTCGCCCCTACCCCTCGCGCACCTTCCCCGTGACCGGGCAGGTGATGAGGCCGTCCCGGTGTACGTAGTGCACGATGAACCCGATGCCGGCCAGGGCCAGGGCGATGCCGAGTCCCGTGTAGAAGAACGCGATGAACCAGCCGGGCACCAGGTGGAAGGAGCGCAGGGCGATGCCGCCGCCCATCATGACGGCCATGATGATGTAGCCCTTCACATCGAAGAACCGCAGCACGTGCATCTTCTCCTCCCCATAGCCGCGAATGCGGGCCGCATGCTTGCCCACCAGCTTCGAGAACATTCTATGGAAGACGAGGAACGTGGCGGGAATGCCGATGAGCAGCAGCCACAGATTGCCCTGGCCGGCGGCGATGGCCTCGATGCCCATGCGGGCCACCTGGCTTCCGGCGATGAGCCACACCGCCGCCGCGATGAGCAGCAGGTACTTGGAACGAACTTTGAACATAACGGACCTTTCGGGGAAAGCGGCACCGAGCACCGCGTGGTTTTCTCAGCGCACGATACCACCGCGCGCCCTCGGGAGCCAGAAACTGCGCTATGCTGACAGCAAAACTTCAACGGGCGTCCACGGAAGGTCGGTCATGGGAGATTTCGCCAATCGGGTATTTGCGGTGGTGCGACGCATCCCCGCGGGGAAGGTGGCCACCTACGGCCAGGTGGGGCGCATGATCGGGGCGCCGCG
This sequence comes from Adlercreutzia sp., assembly GCF_056795635.1. Taxonomy (NCBI): domain Bacteria; kingdom Bacillati; phylum Actinomycetota; class Coriobacteriia; order Eggerthellales; family Eggerthellaceae; genus Adlercreutzia; species Adlercreutzia sp. The sequence continues at coordinate 130,786 of NZ_JBQIIT010000002.1, forward strand.
GGCGGCCCGCTACGTGGGCTATGCCCTGCACGGCAACCCCGAGCCGGGCACCGATCCCGGTTGCATCCCCTGTCACCGCGTGGTGTTCAAGGACGGGCGCATGGCCACGGGCTTCGCCTTCGGCGGCCCCGACGAGCAGCGCAAGATGCTGGCCGCGGAAGGGGTGGCCTTCGACGAGGAGGGCCGCGTGCTCATGGACGTCTACCAATGGGACGGCCACAGCGGCAACGAAGAGGGCGACGGCCCCGCAGGACCGCCGCCCGATTTCGATTGGGAAGCCGAGTTGGGCGACTTCCAATAACTAGGTGAACAAGATCGCCGCGGCCACGAAGCCTGCGACCACGAGCACGAAGCCGGCGACGAGCGCCCAGGCGGCGGGGCGGCCCCAGTTGATGGTCCAGCCGATGCCGAAGCGCTCGGGCAGAAAGAGACTCGCGTCATCGCGGTTCACATAGAAGATGCCGAGCTTCCAGAAGCGGTCGTCGTCGCGGGGCATCGTGGCGCTTTGGCCCACCCGCGCGATGAGCCGGCTGCCGTTCTGGCCGTAGATGAGGCTCACAGCCAAGCTGGCCACCACCACGATGATCACGATGAGGACGATGGGTACGATCATCTGCTCCAACGTGAGCACGCCGACGAAGACGAGCTCCATGAGCGGGCCGATAAAGCTGATCATGAGCCCCATGGCAACGAGCATGATGCTCTGAGCCCGGGCGAACATGGCGTAGGCCCACGCACTTGCCGCCGGCGCGGCCGGGTCGCTGCCCTTCTTCGAACGCAGAATCATCCATTGGGACAACAAGAAGCAGACGGCCATGAACACCGTGAACAGCACGGGAAAGGCCACGACACCCGGTGATTTTTCAGCCCAGCGGGATACCCCGCCGGAGAGATTGATCTGCATGGGAATCTGATCGGGCATGGTAGCGTAACCGGCCACGCCGATGGCGATGGTCACGGCGATGACGGGCAGGTACAGCAGGCCCCACTTCAGCGAGAGCGGCCGCGGAAACGGCTCATTGCCGACGAAGCCCACCGCCCGGGCGCCTTCGGCCTGCCAGCCTTGGACGCGCTTGTAAGCTTGCACGCGACGGCGAAAATACAGCATGAGGCCGTAGCCGATAACGCACAGGGCGAAGATGCCCACGATGAACACCGGCAAGGCGGCGTGCTGCGGATCGATCAGGCACGCCGCCACCGTGGCCGTGGTGGCCAGCGCCGTGAGCGCCAACATCGCCGCCAGGTAGATTCGCTTGAGTTTCCGCAGATGAGGATCGTTAACGGCAGCGTCGGGCACCGTAACGGCGAAGCATTCGCGCTTCGGCATGAGATAGGGCGTCAGCGCCATGAGAATGCCGGTAACGGGCAGCACGAGCCCGAGCATTCCCAGCAGGAGCGAAGCAGTGGGCGCAGCAGTCATGAGCAGGCCTTCCTTTCAGGGGAATCAGAAGCAGTTGCGGAATGGTCGGCCGTGGCGTCGGCGGTGGCTGCGGGACGGTCGGCAGCCCCGTAGGCGCGGTCCGCTTGGGCGGCAGCCGCCTCCAGGAAGGCCGCACGCGTGCCCCCGCGGGCACGGAAGGCCAGGGCCAGGCGGAACAAGTCGTCGCCCATCTTCGCCTGGGCAGCCTCGGTGCCGAGAGTTCCCTCGGCCGCAGGGTCGGCTATGACGGCGCCGGCGCGGCCGCGCATGGTCACATAGCCCTCATCACGCAGCACGGCATAGGCCTTGTTCACCGTGTGCAGGTTGATGCCCAGGTCACTCGCCAGAGCCCGCACCGAGGGAAGCGACTGGCCCGGTTCCAGGGCGCCAGTGGCGATGCCGGCGACAATCTGATTGCGAATCTGCACGTACAACGGCTCGGGTGACGACCCGTCGATAGTCATGAGCATGGATGCCTCCTTTCCGAACTGGTTGCGCGGGATGCAGCGCGGCCGCCGGGCGAAGCCAGCACGGCGTGCACCATCCCGCGTTGACATTTTGTTCTAGTCACATTATAACAAATTGTGTTATAGTTGCAATAGAACAAATCAACCGAAAGGAGTGACTATGAAACGCGCGCTCATCTTCCTCGCCGTCACCTTCGCCATCACGTACCTCTACGATTTCCTCGTAGTGTATCCCATTGCCCTGGGAGAGGCGCCCTACGCCAGCGCCTTCGTCTCCGCTGAGTTGACCTATACGGCGGCTGTGGCCGTCACCATGCTCTTCCCCGCCCTCGGTGTGGTCATCACGCGCCTCGTCACTGGCGAGGGCTTCGCGAACTGCGTGATGAAGCCCAAGCCGGTGCGTCAGTCGCTGCCCTGGTTCGCCGTGGCCTGGTTCGGGCCCACGCTGCTCGTGATCGCCGGTGCCGTCGTGTACTTCCTCCTGTTTCCGGGCGACTTCGACCCCACAGCCTCGGCGTTCGTGGAGGCTCAGCGCGCAGCGGCCGAGCAGGCTGGCATCGACGGCGCGTCTTTGGCCGCCCTCGATGGGATCGTCGCCAACCCCCTCCTGCTGGTGCTCCCCCTGCTGGGAGCCTGCGCCATCGCGCCGGCGCTCAATATCGTGGCCACCTTCGGCGAGGAATGGGGCTGGCGCGGCTATCTGCTACCGAAGATGGCCCGCCGCCTGCCCATCGTGCCCACCCTGCTGATCACGGGTGTAGTCTGGGGGTTGTGGCACGCGCCCCTCGTCGCCCTCGGCCACAACTACGGCACGGGCTACCCCACGGCGCCCTTCGGCGGCATCGTCGCTATGTGCCTGTGGTGCATCCTGCTGGCCGTGTTCCTCAGCTATGTGACTATCCGCACCGGCTCCACCCTGGCAGCCGCCTTCGGCCACGGCGCGCTGAACGGGGCCGCCAACGGCGCCATCCTCTTCTCGCTCACCGGCGGCAACCCCTTCATAGGGCCCACCTGCACCGGCATCGTGGCCGGTTTGCCCCTGCTGGCGGTGGCGGCGCTCATGCTGTGGGATCTGCGCCGCCGCGAGAAGGCCGGCACCCTGGCCGTGCCCGAGGCAGGCCTTCCCGACGGGGTGCGGAAAGAGCGCCGGTAGGAGCCGCAACGGACCAGAGCGAACAGGCCGGCCCAGAGCGAATCGGCCGGCACCGTGCCAGGGCACCCCACAGTCAGTCTGCGGGGCCGTCGAGAAGCGGCTCGATATAGGCAAGAGGCGCCACGCGAATGCGACCGCAGCAGGACGCGGGAACGAGCGGGGCGCCCGTCGCGCCCGCGGTGCCTGCCGCGACGGCCGCGCCTGTTGCGTCTGCCGCGCCGGCCGCGGCCACTCCCCCCTCGACCGTCCCCGCAGCGGACGGCTCGCCTTCGGTAGCACCCTGCCCGTCGGTGCCTCGATCACGGGAAATGTACAGGCCCGGTTTGGGAACGATCATGGTAACCGTGAGATCGGCCACCACCGTATCGACGGCGGTCGCGCCCGTTTGGGCCGAAAGCCCGCTCGGCACGTCGGCTGCGACCACTACGGCACCCCGGGCATGGGCCTCGTTCAGGGCCCGGATCCATCCGTCGAAGGGCGGCCGCACCCGTTCGTGGGAAAAGCCCGTCCCGAGTAGTGCGTCGATGGCCACCGATGCCCCAGCGAGCCGACGGGCCACCTCCTCATCGGTCGGAGCGACGATCACCTGGCTCGCCGGCCCCAATGCGGCTGCGGCGCGCACCGCCGCCGTGCGGGCCGGCTCGGCGGTCAGGGCCTCGGGAGGCACCGCCGTCACAAGGCGCACGGGAATGCCCCAACGGTCCAGGTATTCCCCGGCCACCCAACCGTCACCCCCGTTGTTGCCGTTCCCGCAGAGGATGACCACGGGACGCGGATCGGTCTCGCCGCTGCCCGGCACGGCCACCGCGCCGCTCTGGCACGGCGCCATTGTCCCGCCATCGCACGGCACCATCCCAGCGACCGCTCCCCTCCCCGGTTCCTCCAGCAGTTTCCGCACCTCGAAGGCGAGAAAGCGACCGGCACGGCGCATCAGTGCGTCCAAGGGAGTGCCCACAGTCGCGATGGCTCGTTCGAGGGCCACCACGGCGGCTACATCCAGCACCGGCGGATCGAAGGGCGTGACGGCCGCGGCCAGAGGACGGTAGGCCTCCACGAGCCGCGGCAGCGACCAGCTGGCGTTGGCGGGGCTCGGCGAGGGCAGCGGCGCCGCCGGCAGCCCGCAGGCAGCCTCGCACAGCTTCCCGTAGAGGCGCGTCGCCGTGGCCCCCGTGCAGAACACCGACCGCACCGGGGCTCCGTTCAGAATGCGGGACAGATCGTTGGGCCGGCCGTTGGCGATGGAGGCATCGGAGGCGCCCACGATATCGCAGGAGGCCAGCACGTCCCACAGGGCGATGTGGTGCCGAAGCAGCAGATCGGCGCGCTCGGCGTTGTCCTCGGGCACCGGCTCGTCGAACAGCGCCGCCAGCACGCGCCAGAACCGATTCTGAGGATGGCCGTAGAAGAACCCCGCCTCCCGCGATTTCGGCGAGGGCATCGTACCCAGCACGAGCACCTCCGACCGCCCATCGAACACCGGCTCGATCCCATGCTCCACCGGCTGCGGTTGCGAAGCCGCAGACTTTGCGCTGGATCGCCTGTGACCGTCGCCTTTTGCTTCGGCCGTTTCCGTCGAAGCCTTCGCCATGGCATCCTCCCTCGCTAGTTGATCCCTGCGCCGCACCGCAATCGCTCGACCGTTCAGCCAGTGCGACGGCGGGAAACTTGGCTATTCGCTGTCTTCTTCCCAATCGATGAGCGCGAAATCATCGATATCCCGCCGGGTGTGAATGACGCGCCACACCGTGACCGCTTCGTCGTCGAAGGTGTAGAACACCCGGTAATTCCCAACCAGCCACGACCGGAAGGGTCGCCGCCCCAACGTTTCATCAACAAAGGGGCGGCCTAGCGTCGGCATCCCGCAAAGATCGGCCACGGCCGCCTTGATGCTCTCATAGGTCTGCCGAGCTGCCACCGGATTGCGACAAACTTCCCCCATATAGATGACGATGGACTCCAGATCGAAGGCCGCTCGCGGACGATAGACTGCCTCGCGCATCAGACGCCCCAGACCGCGAAGACACGCTCCATGGTCTCGTCGAGGGCAGCTTGGCTGACCGTCTCGCTGCGGTACTTGGCCTCGATCTCCGCTTCACGCAACTTGTGGACGTAGCGCTCGTGTTGGCGCTGTTCCTCATAGGCGGCGCAGTCGATGACGACGAGGCTCGCCTTCCCGTTCTTCGTCATAAAGATAGGCTGCCGGGTTTCCTGGGCCTGAACGCACACATCGTTGAGATCGGTGCGCAGGTCGCTGATGGGTCGAATGAGCGGAAGAGCAGCAGACATGGGAACCACCTCTATAAATAAGTAACTTATTTATAGAGGTTTATATCACAAAAAAGGGTCGCAAGCAAATCGTTCTCTCGCGCTGATGGTGCGGCGTTGGCAACATCTCAGATTTTCGGACGGCTACTGCAAACGCCCCCGACCCAGAAAGCCGCCAAAGAGATCGCGGCCATTGCTTAACGAGCTTTAAGTTTTGCTGAGCGGAACCTTAATCTTGGGTCGTCGCCGCGCCGGGCCGGGCACGGCCGCGCTACGCTATCCCCATTAAAGGACGCCCCGGCGTCATATCGGAGAGAAAGGGGGCAGCCATGAGAGCATTCATCCGCCGGAACCGCTACGCCATCGGCGCCTAGGGCCGCGATCCTTCTCCCGTAACGGCAATATACGGCCCCCTTCGACCGTGCGGCTGAAGGGGGCCGTATATTCAAGAGTTTTCTTTCCTTGAGCGAGCGCGTATGATCGGTGAAGGGCGCCGCCAGACGAGACGGTCGCATTTCATATCATGTATCGGGCCGCGTGCTCGATCGGCGGCGCCCCTTTCTACATCAGGCGCACGGCGCTCTTGCGCTGGACGCGCGGGGTGCGGCAGGCGAACAGGCCGTGGCGGTTGCAGTAGGCGAACATGGTGCCGGGACCGCGGTAGGGGAAGCGCGCGTCGGCCGTCTGCTCGGGATACAGCTTGCGGAAGAACACCTGGTCGGTGGTCACATAGGCCACGAAGCTGATGAAATGATCCTTGTCCATGGGATGATCCATCGCGAGATACACCTCGCCATCGGCCACGTCCACCTGGGGCAGATGGACGGACAGGTCGGCTGCCTCCGTGCTCTCGGGAGCCGCAGGGATCTTCCCGTCGACGGCGTTCTCCACTTCCAGCACTGGCAGCGCGATGCCGCAGCAGCTGATGGAGGCCTCCCCCGTGGCGTGGATGACATTGCCGCACAGCGGGCACACGTAGAACTTCGCCCGCAGCAGGTTGCCCGCGCGGTTGGCGTTCACGATCTGCTCGCCGGACAGAAGCTCGGCCACCGACACGCCGAGGGCGCAGGCCAAAGGCTCCACCAGGGTGATGTCGGGCAGGCCGCGATCCGTCTCCCACTTCGACACCGCCTTGTCGGTAATGCCGAGCTGATCGGCCAGTTGGCGCTGGGTCATTCCGGCCCGCTCGCGCAGGGCGCGGATGGACGCGCCGCTGATATATGAGGTCATGGGGTGCTCCTCCTTCTGAATGTTGAACGTCGCCGATTATGGGCGCTCGCGACCGCCCTGGCAACCTACGCTCCGTAGACCCCGCCAACCGCCCGCAGGCGTCCTCGCGGCCGTCCATCGCCTATACTGGCGGAAATGGAAACGAACGGGGAAAGGCGACATCATGATGAGCGTGCTGTGCGTGGGGGCGGGCGGTTTCGTGGGCGCAGTGAGCCGCTATGGCCTCGGTCTCATTCCCCTGGGGTCCGAGCTGCCGCTCATGACCCTGCTCATCAACTTCGTCGGTTCCGTCATCATCGGCGCGGTCGTGGAAGCGGCGTCCCTCGCCCCGAACGCCCTGCCCCGCGAGGCGGTGCTCTTCCTGAAGGTGGGCCTCTGCGGCGGCTTCACCACCTTCTCCACCTTCTCCCTGGAAACGCTCGAGCTCATTGAGGGCGGCCAATGGCTTGTCGGCGGCACCTACGCCCTGGCCAGCGTCGTCCTCTGCGTAGCCGGCGCCCTGGCCGGCAAGCTGATCGCCCGTGCGCTTGTGCCGACTGCGTGAGAGCGCCAGCCCCCCTCTCCTTCGGCGCCAAGGCCCACCTCGGCGCCGTCCTCCAGAATCTCATACACATGGTGCCATCAGGGCATTGTTGAAACCATATTCCGCATACGGGATCCTAGAGCCGCATGGTCGCAACACATTCTTGACTTCGAGTTAGCTTTAAGGTTTAGGGTGATTTAGAACCTCATACTTGGAAAGGATCGCTACGTCCGACACCCCGGGAATCCCCCTGACCCGCCGAGCCTTCACAGGGCTTCTCGGCATCACCGCAGCCGGCATGATCGCTCCGGCACTAGTCGGTTGCAGCACCGAGGGCAACAGCTCCGCGCCCGAAGCGCCCGGTACCAGCAGGCAGCAGCCGCCCCAAACGCCGCCGACCGACACCGCATCCGAAACGCCCGCCCCCGAGACAGCCGCCGACAACGAGCCCGAAGCTCCGTCCAACCGAGAAAGGGAGACCCCTATGGAAGCCATCATCTCCTTCTCCCAAACCGGCAATACCGAAGGCGTCGCCGAACGCCTCGCATCGCTTCTCGGGATCGCGGCCCAGGCCATTACTCCGGCCGAGCCCTACACTTCCGCCGACATCGACTACAACAGCGACTGCCGCGCCAACCGCGAGCAGCAGGACGACCCCTCCGTTCGCCCGGCACTGGCCCACCGCGCCGACGAGGGCGGCGGCCAGATCCTGCTCGTCACCGATGGCGAGGGCTGGTACCAGGAGTGGGGCCAGCCGGTCTGCAAGCTTCTGCCCGGCGACGTGGTGACCCTCCCCGCCAACGTGAAGCACTGGCACGGCGCGGCGGCCGATAGCTGGATGAGCCACGTGGCCTTCGAGGCCCCGGGCGTCGGCTGCGCGAACGAGTGGTGCGAGCCGGTCGTGTGCGAGGAGTACGCCGCACTTTCATAATATCGCGCCCACCGTTCCAACCGACGATCTAGCGCTGTCCGCGGTCCTAGCCGATGCTCCAGCGCTGCCCGTGCAGAGGGGCACGTGCAGGTGCAGCCAATGGCGCGCGGGCAGCATGAGATCGCCCCCGCGAAGGAGCGGCGCATGCAGGAGATTTCGAGTTACGAGCGTCTTGCCGCCTCTCGGTTATCGAACCGCCCCGAACATGCATGAGATTTCGAGTTATGAGCGTCTCCAGCGGTAGCCTCTTCGGAAAATCGAAGAAGTCCAACTGTCAACAAAACTCCGACCAGGTGTTTTTCGAAAGCTCTTTCTGAACATCGAACGCGACGCAAGAGTCAGACGCTCATAACTCGAAATCTCATGCAGAAGAGGCCTACTCAATGAACTGAACCCCGGAAGGGGGACCGGAAACTTTTGTTTTCAGCCCCCTTCCGGGGTTCCGCTCGCGAACGCCGGGTCCTCCCAGCAGTGACGCCCGGCATTCATGGAACGTTGGGGTACACTACGGGCACTGCCGATTTCGAGAAAGACCCCCAGTGCACGCCACCGCCTTCGCCCCCATCGCCTTTCTGCGCGAGCACGCCGTGCTTGCGGTGTCGGTCGTGGCGGCGGTGGCCTCCATGGTGGCGGTGCCGCCCGACGGAGCCTATCTGGGATACTTCGACTGGAAGACGCTCGGCTGCCTGTTCTGCGTGCTGGCCGTAGCGAGCGCCCTGCGGCTCATGGGCGCCTTCGACCGCGCGGCCCGAACCGTCATCGCGCGATTCGGGAGCCCGCGATCCCTTGCGCTTGCGCTCGTACTCACCACAGCGGCACTCTCGTGCGTGGCCACCAACGACATGGCCCTCATCATGATGCTGCCGCTGTCGGCCGCCACCTTCGTGGGCGCGGGGCAGGCGCGACTGATACCGGCCGTCTTCGTGCTGCAGAGCCTGGCGGCGAACCTCTGCGGCATGATCGTGCCCTTCGGCAATCCGCAGAACCTGTACCTGTACTCGTACTACGGGCTTCGCCTTGGCGACTTTCTGCGCGCCATGACGCTTCCCTTTACCGTATCCGCCATCGGGATCATTGTCGCCACTTGGTGGCTCGCAGGGCTTACGAGCAGGAAGAACGCGGACGCTTCAGCGCCGGCCGCAACCGCTCCCGTCATGCCGCTCAGCCGCCGTCGTCTCGGCGCTTACAGCGTGCTGCTGGCCCTCACCCTGCTGGCCGTGTTCCGCGTACTGCCCATCGCCCTCGCCGTCGCGGCGGTGGCGGCGACCCTCGCCGTGCTCGACCGCCGGGCCCTTGCCGCCGTGGATTGGTCGCTGCTCGCCACCTTCGCCTGCTTCTTCGTGTTCGCAGGGAACCTGGCCCGCATTCCCGAGCTGGCCGCCATCCTCGGCCCGCTCATGGACGACCATGGCCTGCTCGTGAGCGCCGGGGCGAGCCAGATCATCAGCAACGTGCCCGCTGCCGTGCTGCTGTCGCATTTCACCGGCGCCTGGCAACCGCTGCTCGTCGGCGTGAACATCGGCGGCGCGGGCACGCTTGTGGGCTCGCTCGCCAGCCTCATCACCCTTCAGCACTTCACCAGTGTGCGCAAGGTGTTTCCCGCAACGCGCGACCTGCCCGCCTTGTCCACCGGCCGCTTCATCGGCTTGTTCAGCGCCGTGAACATGATCTTCCTCGCGGGATTGCTCCTCATCTGCACGATCACCTTCCCTTGGTGACACTCCCCTGGCGTCGCCGCCCTTTCCGCACACGGGCACCTCTGCGGATCGCCGCCCTCTCCCAACACGCCCAGCCGGCCTTCTCCGGCGCTCCCGACCCTTCCAATTATCCTCTCTTGCGGATAGTCTAGGAATTCGCTAGAATTTTCCCGCGCCGAAGTTTCCCCCTCTCGTCGTGCAGCGGGCCGGGGATGTGTCCAATGCACCGGGTGGGTCGAAGGTGGCGCACGGCCCATCGCCAGCGAGAAAGGTGCATCATGGGCGTGATCAAGGCCGTATGCACGAGCACTGTCAAGGGCATCCAGAAATCCGAGCAGCATGCCGTGGAGCTTAAGACCGACTGGGGCGTTGAAGGCGATGCCCATGGCGGGCCGTGGCACCGCCAGGTGAGCCTGCTGTCCTTCGAATCGGTGGAGGAGTTCCGCAAGCGCGGCGCCGAGGTGGGCCACGGTGCCTTTGGCGAGAACCTCGTCGTGGAGGGTTTCGATCTGAAGAGCCTCCCGATTGGCACCCGCTTCGCCTGCGGCGATGTGGTGCTGGAACTGACCCAGATCGGCAAGGGGTGCCACAGCCGCTGCGCCATCTACCATCAGATGGGTGACTGCATCATGCCCCGCGAAGGCATCTTCTGCAAGGTCATCGCCGGCGGCACCATCGCCCCCGGCGACCCTATCGAGGTCATCTCGTAGCCGCCTGAGCTATTTCCCCTGGTGAAAATACGCCACCCCTCATTACTGCGTACGCACGAATTGTCTCCATTCCATGAAGTTTTTCGGCGTACGCAGTAATTTTTTACCGATCTGCCGTGCTTTCGGCAGATACAACAATACCCAACCCTGCGTTGCGCTTCTCAATTCCTCTAAATACTTGAAATGCTTCTAGTATTTCTTCAAAAATGAAAGTATTCTTAATACTAGAAACATTTCAAGTATTAAGGAGGCCCCATGTTCAACACGACTGTCTCCGAAGCAAGCAAGCGACTCGGCGTGAGCGTGCCCCGCATCCACCAGCTTATCCAAAGCGGCACCCTGGCAGCTGAGCAGGTCGCGGGCATCTGGCTCATCGACGGTGGAAGCATCGAAGCCCGCCTCAAGAACCCGCCCAAGGCGGGCAGGCCCCCCATGAGCCTCCATCGCAAGAGCGCATCGCGCTTTATGCTCATGAATCGCGGCCACGAGGTGCTCTCGTTCCGCTTCGATTCCGCTACCGGCGAGTTCTTCGATGCCGACGAGATCATCGACGCACGCCGCGCGCCGCTCTCCATCATGTCCCCTCGAGGAAAAAGCGCATCGCAGGTGGCCCTGTCCTATTGGTGGTCGCACCGCGCCATTCCGCGAGCGCGCCACGGCATCGAGGCAAAGCTGGCCGAACTTGGCGTGAGCGAGACCTACGATCTTCCGTTCCGCAGCATGGGGCTTTCCCTGTCCGACCAATACTGGGTGAGACCCTACGATGCCGATATCCGCTGGGAGGACATCAACTTCTTCGAGAATGACTTCGATGAGACTGAAGTGGCTGACTGGATGGCCGATGTGGGCCTCGATTCCCCGGACAACACATCCGATGGCGTCCTTTCCAAACGCTGGGTATGCCGCGATGGCCAGCGGATCCTGCTCAAGGGAGGCACCCTGCTGGAACAGGAGCCTTATAACGAGGTCATCGCCACCGAACTGTTTTCTCGCCTGCTCAGCAAGAGTGACTTCGTCCCCTACCGGCTGGAGGAGTGGGGCGGCGGCTGGGTGAGCTCCTGTCCCAATTTCGTGGGCCCCACCGAAGAGCTCATCCCCGCCTACTACGTCAACGACATTCTGCCGCGCTCCGATCGGCGCAACGACTATCGGCACTATGTGGAGTGCTGCCTTGAACTGGGCGTCCCCGATATCGAAAAGGCTTTGGGCAAGATGATCGTCTGCGATGACGTCATGGCGAACACCGATCGCCATTGGCGCAACTTCGGTCTTATACGCGATGTGGAAACCCTCGAATACCGCGTCGCGCCTCTTTTTGACACGGGATCGAGCCTGTGGTGCCGCATCCCCACCCGTGAACTGGCCTGGGCTCCCTTCGCCTTCGACACCAAGCCCTTTTTCGAGGATGCCGACCGACAGCTGCGTCTCGTAGATGACGCTTCGTGGCTCGATCTGGATAAACTCGCCGGCTTCCCCGAATGGGCCGCTGATTTCCTTGACGAGAACCCCGCGCTCTACGGTCGCACCGATTTCATTTTCGAGGGCATCCAGTCGCGCATCGATCATTTGCGCGCAGTATTCGGATAGCTCCAGGGTTCGATCGATCGTCCATCCCCCACCCGAATCTTCTCGCCAGCCTCTAGGTTGCTGCCTCCCTATGCACGTTGCGCATAGGGGACGACGCTATGGGGAAAATGAATCGGGCGGGGTCATCGCACTCGATTGCCCGGTGCTCGCACCTGGATAAAGACCGCGCGGCATTATTCCTTCGCCGCTTCGGAGACGAGGTCGATAAGCTCCTCTTTGGAATGGATCGCGAGCTTGCCGTAGATGTGGCGGATGTGGGTGGCCACGGTGTTCTTGGAAATGAACAGCTTCTCACGAATATAGGGGCGGCTGTACCCGCGGGCGATGAGGAAGGCGATCTCGGTCTCGCGATCGGACAGACCGCTGCGTTCTTGCAGGCGCCGACAGCCCTCTAACAGCGAACGTTCGAGGGCATCGGCTCCCACGAGCGCCGGCTCCCCATCGACTGGTTCGCGCTGGGGCATCACGATGCCGGAAAGCGCCACCAGGCAGATGAGCGCGGCGGCGGCCAGCGAAGGGCTCAGACCGACCATCGGCTCAAGGCAGAGCGCACCGCCGAGATTGCCCAGCAGAACACCGAGCTGCACGGCCCCATTCAGAAGCCCGACGCCCAGCGGCGCCGAAACCTTGCCCTGCTTGGCAAGGGTGATGACGAGCAGGTACACGAGCACCTGCACCAAGGAGTCGAGCGTATCGCCCACGGCGTTGCCGACGAACCCGGCCCACAGGCCCGACACTCCCCGCAGCACGAGCGTCACCACCGTGAACGGAACGGCCCAACGGAACAGCCCTGAGAAGCTCACCTTCTTCGAGAAGAAAACGATGGCTACGCCCAGAGCCACGCTGGCAAGACTGGCCATGAGCATGGCGACATCGACACCGACGAGGGCGTGGACGCCATCGCTCATGCCGGCCAAGGCCGCCTGCCATCCGATAGCGACGTACAGCACTGCCAACACCCCTGCGACGCGGCCCAGGTACGTGCCCCATCCGCGGGCCACGACCGCGGACCCGCGCCCATCATCAGCGGCATTCGTCCAGCGACTCTCGCATCCCCGGGCGCTCCTTTCCCCACTTCTTGTTGCACCCTCTCGAATGTTGCCGTCGTGGCGGCACAGCAACAGCAGGCCGCCCGACAGAAGGGGCAGAGCCGCAGCGGCCGCTACCCCGACGGCGCCCTCGAGAAAGGGGAACAGCACCACGCAGGGAACTATCAGAAGCGATGCGAGGGGAACCGCCACTTCCAGTTCCTCCACATCAAGGGCCACGAGCGCTTGGGCCCACAGCATGCTGAGCAACGCGTAGCCGATGCCCGTCAGCGTCCCGCCGCCCCAGAAGAGGACCACAGCGTTGCCCCCGAAGGCCGAGGCTACGGTGCCCACCGACAGCAGCAACGCCGCGACCGCACTCAAACGATCCAGCCGCCCCTCCGCCGCCGTCGTTCGGCTCAGCAGCAGACCGCCCACGAAGAAGGTGAGCACGACTGCCACGGCGGAAGCAAGCCAGGACTCGTCAGCATTGATGGACTGCCCTTGGCGATCGGGAAAGACCGCCGATGTCGTATAGGTGCCGTAGAGCCATGCCCACACCAAGCCGATACCCATATAGCGCAGCTTGAAAGCAGCTTCGACCCGTCCCAGAGCCGCCAGCAAACCATCCCTCATTATGCCCTTACCCACAATTCCTCCCATAGTTCTCGCCCCGCCCTCCGCCGTACAAGCCAGCGAAAAGAAGGGCTCCCTCGATGGGAAAAGTATAGCAACTCGAGCAATGTCATCTCGGGAAAGGCCCTGGTAGCGGCATCACCTCAGAGAGGTGATTTTGCAAATCGCCGCCCCGAGGCGATGGGCGCGAATCCGAGCAAGCACCTAGCATGCCCTCCATGGGCGCTGTCGCACCGCAGCAAGGCCCTAAGCATATCCGATCACAGGAGGGATCAATGAGCAACACATCTATGCAACTGAACCGCCGCGACTTCCTCGGCCTGGGTGCCGTAGCGGCCGTCGGCGCCATGGGCCTGGCGGGCTGCGCGCCCCAAACCGCTCCCGAGAAGAACCTCGGCGAGACGGGCGCCGCAACCGATGCCCCCACCGCCGCCGACTGGCTCGGCGTTGAGCCGGAGGTTGCCGAGGGCGATATCGTGGAGACCCTGGACACCGACTTTCTTATCATCGGCGCGGGCACGGCGGGGCTGGCCGCGGCCGGCGCTGCGGCCGACCTGGGGCTCAATTTCATCGTCTGCGATAAGAGCAATCAAGTTCCCGAGACCCGCGAGTACCTGGGCGGCGTGGACACCGCCTACGCCAAGGCCAACAACGTGACCATCGACCGCCCGAAGCTCTTGAACGAGCTGACCCGTTACGCCTCGGGCAAGTGCAACCAGAAGCTCATCAAGCGCTGGATCGACGATTCCGCCGAGTACGTGGACTGGGTGACCGAGGTCATGAAGGACGCCGGCAAGGAGGTCATGCTGGATATGCCGCCCGCCCACGCCACCGGCGGCACCGATTACTACGTACCCTACGTGCAGCACCTGTGGGAGCCCTCCTACGTGCCGCCGACCCGCAACGACGTCATTGCCGAGCGCCTGGCCGGCCAAGGGCACGAGATCCTCTTTGAGCACAAGATGGTGAAGCTGCTCCATGGCGATGGCAAGGTGACCGGTGCCATCTTCGAGACCGCCGAGGGCATGAAGCAGGTCAACGCCAAGAACACTCTGCTCGCCACCGGCGGCTATGCGGCCAATCCGGTAATGATGCAGGCGCTCCAACCCTCCGCCGTGGCCTGCTGCACCGCTTCCAGCTTCAACCCCACCTGCACCGGAGACGGCATTAAGGCGGGGCTGTGGGCCGGTGCCTCCAAGGACAAGGACGCCGCCCCCATGGTCTTCGACCGCGGTGCCGTGGCCCCCGGCGTAGATGCCGGTTACGAGGGCACCGACGAGTCGGCGGTGTTCCGTGGCAACATCTTCCAGGAGAACATCGGCAGCCAGCCCTTCATGAAGGTGAACCGCCACGGCCAGCGCTTCGCCAACGAGTCCACCCCCTACGACTTCGTCTGCTTCGCCGCCACCTACCAGCCCGGCGGCGTGTGGTGCCAGGTGTACGACAGCAACATGATGGACGACATGGTGCGCTTTGAAACCGTGGGTTGCTCGCGCGTGGTGCCCTACATCGAGATGGGCATGACCTTCGACGAGTACACCGCCGCCTCCCAGGAGTCCGGCATCCTCATGAAGGCCGACACCTTGGAGGAACTGGCCGACATGCTCGGTTTCGCCGATCAGGACAAGGACAACTTCCTCGCCGAGGTGGAGCGCTACAACGGCTTCTTCGATAAGCAAGAAGACGAGGACTTCGGCAAAGAGGCCTACCGTCTGTCCGCCATTCGCCAGGCGCCGTTCTACGGCTGCTGGTTCGGCGGAAGCCTGCTCACCACCATCGACGGCCTGCGCATCAACGAGAACTGCCAGGTGCTCGACGAAGGACTGAACGTCATCGAGGGCCTCTATGCGGCCGGCGACGTGTCCGGCAGCTTCTTCTCGGGCAACTACCCCGAGTACATCGTGGGCGTGGCCTGCGGTCGCAGCTCCGTTGAGGGCCGTCACGTGGCCAAGCTGCTGGCTGGTGCCGCCTAAGACAGACTGGCCGCCTCGCCGCAAAGGGCGCTCTCGAAAACGCGCCCCCTGCGATTAACTTCCCAGCCCTCCCTGCCGAAATCCAGCCATCGCGTGCTGGATTTCGGTTTTTTGGCTTGGAAAGCACGACCTTGGTACCACACGAGCGCCCTTTACGCTTCCTTGTCATACGCTACCTGGGAAAATGCCGCCGCTGTAATACGGAGACACCTCTTTTGTGCCGCTTTCCGTCCCAAAGTCGTGTTTTTCAAGCCAGAATACGCGTTTCGAGCGTGCTATAGTGGGCACGTTGGCTTCAGACGCAGCTCAAACGACCCCGAGGAGCCCTCATGACGACGACGGAAGTTGCCTTCGCCCGTTCCACCTGGCGGAAATCCCGCGAATTCAACACGGCCCTGCACGATCTGGCCCAGCGCATGCCCATGGAGCTGGTGCGCCTCTACGTAACCGAGGGGGTGCGCACCCCACGCGTACGCATCGACTACTACGACCGCATCGACGAGCTGCGTGAACTGCGCCGCGAGGCCCTGCTCGGGGAAATGCCCTTCGTGGAGGCCCAGGCTGAGATGTGGCTCGAGGAACATCCCGACGAGGCGGCTCGCATCGCCGCCGATTGCCGCCGCAGCCAGGCCACGGCCGAGATGCTCCTCGGCACCAGCGTGATGAAAGGCACGAGCCCCGCCTTCGGCTTCTCCCCCGAAACCTACATCATGGCCCCGAGCCTGCGCGTCTACGAGCTGTTCATGTGGTACGACGAGAGTGAGCGCTGGGCCCGCGAGCGCTAGGGCCGGCCACGGGCACGGCAAGACTGGGGAGCTAAGGGCACGCACGAGGCGGCGCGAGGCAGCCCAGCGGCCCCGCGGCGGAACCCGCGCACTCGCATCCCCCATGCCTCCACCCGCACGCACAAGGGCCGCCGACCTTTTCACCGGTCGGCGGCCCTTCTCATGCAGCTATGCTCAGGCGCCGCCTCACGCCTGCGACGATGCGCGGCGCACGAGGCGATGCGGATACTTTAGGCCTCGTGGCGCTTCTCGTAGAAGGCCTCCAGCTCGGGGATCATCTTCTCCAGGGTGGGCAGGTCCTCGTAGGCCATGTGCCCGTTCTCGTGCACCTTGTACTCGATGCGGTCGGTGATGGAGGCGGGCATGAACATCTTCGAGATGGAGTGCTTCACGTTCCAGAACGGCGTGGCCGCATCGTGGATGCCGCCGAAGAACAGCACGCGGCAGAACGGGTTGCGGCGCAGGGCCGTGCCCATGTCGTAGGCGGTGTTCGGACACACGGGGCTGCCCATGGTGCCAGGGGCCTGATGGGTCCAGTTCCACTCCTCGTTCACCTTCATGGACAGCAGCATGTTAATGGACGAGCCCTTAAAGCCGGTTTCCTGCACGAGCTTCATCCACGCGGACTGATCGGGAGTCATGATGGCGTCGCCCGAGGGATCCTCGCCGGCGAAGAACTCGTTGTCGCCCTGCACGTCCATGTAGGCCGGCTCGGTGAAGCGGGTGTCGTAGCGACCCGTGAACAGGCCCTCGTCGGCCATGATGTTCTTGCGGAAGGTGTCCAGCTCGATGCGCAGATGGCGCTTCTCGATGAACTCCACGGGCAGGCCGATGAGCTCGCTCATCTCCACAGCCAGCTCATGCTCCTCGGCCGGGGTGATGGAGTCGCTCGCGATGAGGGCGCGGCCGTACTTCTCGTCCACGAACTTCCACGCCTTGTTAAACCACTCGAACTGGTCCACGCCGGCGCCGGCCTTCCCGAAGTAGTTGGCCGTGGCGGCGTACACCGGCAGCATGCCCATGTAGTACAGGTCGTTACCGGCCAGGGTGGGCGCGTAGTCCAGGATGGAGGACTGCTCGATGACGCCGGTCAGCGCGATGCCGCGCTCGCCGAGCACGCGCATGAGCACCGAGTTGCGCATGGTGCCGTAGGACTCGCCATACAGGTACAGGGGGGTGTTCCAGCGCTCGTGGGTGGTGAGCCACTGGGCGATGCCGCGCATGAAGGCGTCCGCGTCACCGTCGACGCCCCAGACCTTCTTCGGGTCGTAGTCCTTGGCCACCTGGGAGTAGCCGGTGCCCATGGCGTCCAGGTACACCAGGTCGGTGGTGGGCAGCAGCGAATAGGGGTTATCCTCGGGCACGGTGGGGCACGGCAGCTGCTTCAAGGTGTTGATGGGCACGCGGCGCGGGCCGAGGCCGCCGATGTTCACCATGGCCGACGAGCCGCCCGGGCCGCCATTCCAGCAGAAGGTGACGGGACGGTCGGTCTTGTCCTTCGCATCGCTGACGTAGGACAGGGCGAACATGTGCCCGATGAGGGTGCCGTCGTCGGTATGCAGCGGCAGCAGCTCGGCGGTGGTGGTGTACTTGACGGTCTGCTTGCCGTTGGTCCAGGTCATCGCCTTGCTGGCCGGCTCGGGCACCGGCTGGGCGGCCGCGGGCTTCGCGCCGTCGTTCATGGTTACGGTAAAGGACGGAGTTGTCTCTGCCATGGTGGGCTCCTTAGTCGCGTGGAATTTCCCCGCGCACGGACGCGCACGAGGCACAAGAAGGAGCCTACGCGCTGGCGCACGACCCCGCGCGGTGCAGCGCCCCCTTGTCACGGAACATGGGGAAAGCCGTAGCCTGACCGTGAACTGGGCGGCGAGGCAACCTTGCTTTGTTTCCCCCCGATTAAACCTCAGCTCCTTCCTTTACTTTATTACAGTAGAGTACTATAGTATCGGACGCATTGACGAACCGTCGGTGCCGCGTTGCCGGAGCGCCCGTCGCACGCCCCGGCAACGCGCTTCGCCCGCTCGCGAGAGGAGCCCGCCATGAGCGCACCCTACGACGACAATAACCCCTCTGCCACGCCCCCTACCCTGCGCCGCCAATTCGGCCTGCGCGAGGCCATCACCATCACCGTGGGCACCGTCATCGGCGTGGGCCTGTTCACCACCGGCGGCAACATCGTGGGCCTCATGGGCCCGGCGGTCATCATCGCCACTTTGGTAGCTATGCTCGTGTCGGTGTACCCGGCCCTGCTGTACGCGGAAATGGGCGCCGCCCTCCCCTACGCCGGCGGCACTTACCAGTACGCGGGCTTGGGACTCGGCCGGCCCCTCGGCATGCTCGCCGGCTGGAACTTCATCATCTCGCTCGTGGCGGTGACCGGCGGCGAGTCGCTGGCCTTCGCCTACTATTTCAAAACCATCTTCCTCGCCATCGGCATCGAGCTGCCCGTGCCCGACGTCGTGCTGGCCTGCATCGCGCTCGCGCTGTTCATCGTCACCAACGTGCGCGGCGTGCAGATTACCGGCCGCTTGCAGAACGGCTTCATGTTCTTCTTCTGGGGCGTGGCCGTCATCTGGTTTTTCACCATGATCCCCGCCGTGAACCTGCCGGTGTTCGTGACCACGCCGGAGTTCCTCGGCTCCATGGACGCCTTCGGGTTCATCGCCGCCGTGGCCATGATCTGGTGGTGCTTCGCCGGCTTCGAGACCTGCTGCGGCATGGGCGAGGAGATTCGCTACCCCTCCATCAACATCCCCCGGGCCTTGAAGCTCGCCCCCTTCATCATCTTCGCGGTGAACGGGGCCTTCCAGTGGTTCCTCGTGGGCATCACGCCCCTCGACGCCATCCCCGGCCTGGCCGAGGCCGCCGCCCCCTATGCCGAAGCCATGATCTCGGCGGGCATTCTGGGGCTGCCGCTGCTGCTTCTAGCCCTCGGCGTGGCCTTCGGCGGCGACTTCTCCACCCTGAACGCCTCCATCGCCGTGCCGCCGCGCTATCTGTTCACCATGGCCCGCGACGGCGCCATGCCCCGCGTGTTCGCGAAGGTGCACCCGCGCTTCCGCACCCCCTACGTGGCCATCATCGCCCTGGGCGCCCTCTCGATCCTGCTCGTGGCCACCTCCACCCTGGACTTCATCGCGTCGCTGTCGCTGTTCGCCGACTTGTTCTACTACATCATCGGCATCGCCGCCGCCTGGGGACTGCGCCGCCGCATGCCCGACCTCGCCCGTCCCTTCCGCGTGCCGGGACTGGCCGTGGGCGTGCCGGTGTCCATCGTCATCTACGCGATCATGATGAGCCAGCTGGGTACCGAGCCTCTCGTGGTGGGCGCTGCCTGGTGTGTGCTCGGCCTCGTCGTGTTCTTCATCTGCCAGGCCCGCTACGGCAAGCCCGCCCCCGTGTCGGTGGCCGAGGCCCTGCCCGGCGCCGATGAGGTGCCCGGAGCCGAGGAAGCCGCGAAGATGGACCGCGAGTACCGCCTCTGGAAGATCGTCGTGGCCGCCGCCTGCGCCATCGTGGCCCTTCTGTACCTCGTGCCGATGCTGCTGGGTTAAGGGCCTCTACCCGAGGGCCACGTCGAGCACCATCATGAGCACGAAGCCCAAGGCCACGCCGATGGTGCCGATGTTGGTGTGGCGGCCCTGCTGGGTCTGGGGGATCAGCTCCTCGGTGACCACGTACATCATGGCCCCGGCGGCGAAGGCCAGCACGTAGGGCAGAAGCGGAGTCACGAGCCCCGTGATGGCCACCATGAGCACGGCGCCCAGCGGCTCCACGGCCCCGCACAGGGTACCGGCCAGAAACGCCCGGGGCCGCGACAGGCCGTTGCTTGTGAGCGGCAGGGACACGATGGCCCCCTCGGGCACGTTCTGGATGGCGATGCCCAGGGACAGGGCCGCCACCGAGGCCAGGGTGATGGTGGGATCCCCCGCCAGAAAGCCCGCGAGCACCACGCCCACGGCCATGCCCTCGGGCAGGTTATGAATGGCCAGGGCCGCCAGCATCATGGTGGGCTTCTTCAGCGTGGAGGCCGGGCCCTCCGGCTCCTCGGCGCCAATGTGCAGATGGGGCGTGACCTCGTCGATGGCCAGCAGCAGCACCATGCCACCGAGAAAGCCCACGGCCACGGGCACCCAGGCGGGCACCGGCCCTCCCTCGGCCGCCTCCAGGGCCGGGGTGATGAGGCTCCATACGCTGGCAGCGATCATGACGCCGGCCGCAAAGCCCAGAAGTGCCTTAGTGAAGCGCTCGGACATACCGTGGCGCATGAGGAACACGAGGGCCGCTCCCAGAGTATTCCCCAGAAACGGCACAGCAAGCGCGATGAGCACGCCTGCGATAACGGGATCGCCCACGGCATCTCCTTCCAAACGACCAGGCCCGGGGAAACGGCGCAAGGGAAAGAAACCGCGCCCCGCAGGCTGTCCCACTATAGCGCATTCGCGAAAGCGGGGCGCCCCAAGGGGGACGCCCCGCCAACTTGGTTACCGATATTTTACCGCGGGAGCCTACTTCGCGTAGCCGGCGGCATTCTTGCCGGCGATGGACCTACCGCCCTTCATCGGGCCATTGTCTGGCGCGGGCCAGAGGACAGCGCGGAAACGCCGATGGTTGCCCCCAAACGCTGCTTCCGCTAGGATTTCAACGACAACGAAGGGAGATTTGTGAACGAACTCGCCATCTTAGATGCCATGCAGACCTGGCACACCCCCTGGCTCGACCCCATCGTGGCGGCCTTCACCAGCACGAGCAATACCGGGGAGCTCTGGATACTGCTCGGCATCGTGCTGCTGTGCTTCCGCCGCACCCGCAAGGCGGGCGCAGGTGTGCTCGTGGCCGTGGCCCTGGGAGCGGTGATAACGAACCTCACCATAAAGCCCCTGCTCATGCGCCCCCGGCCCTGCGACGTGAACCCGGCCGTGCAGCTCATCATCCCCCGGCCCCACGGCTCGTCGTTCCCCTCGGGGCACACCACGGCCGCCTTCGCCGCCGCGGCCGCCCTCTGGTTCGCCCGCGATCCCAAGGCCCCCGCAGGCCTGGTGGCCGGGGTGACCGCGGCCGCCGTGCTCATGGGGCTCTCGCGCATGTACTGCTACGTGCACTACCCCACCGACGTACTGGCCGGCATGGCGGTGGGCATTCTCGCCGGACTGGCCGCCGCCCGCATCGTGGGGGCCCTGGCCCGACGGCGACGTCCAGCCCCCGATATTCCCCGCGGACCGGGTCATTCCGGATCCGGCTCCTAGGACGCTGCCGTTGCGGCGACCGCTGGCGAACCCCGCGGCCCTTTCCACCGGCTAGTAGGACAGGGCGTGGGGAATGAACAGGCGCTGGTAGGTGGCCGTAGCGTAGCGGTCGGTCATGCCGGCGATGTAGTCGGTCACGGCCCGCAAATCGTCGCCCTCGGAAATGGCGCGGTAGTCCTCGGGCACTTCCTCGATATGGGCCGCGTAGTAGTCGAATAAGTTCCCGATCAGGTGCGTCGCCTTCTCCACCTCGGCCATCACGGGCTCGGCGGTGTACACACGGGCGAACAAAAACGCCCGCAGCTCCATCATGGCGTCCCACACCGGCTCGCTCATGGCGATGTCGCCGGTGGCCGCCGAGGTCTCCACCATGTCGCGCACCAGGGTCTCGATGCGGGCGGAATGATCGGCCCCGAGCACCGCGTGGGTGGTGGCGGGCAGATCGGCCTCGCACAGGACGCCCGCGCGGATGGCGTCGTCGATGTCGTGGTTCACGTAGGCGATGCGGTCGGCCGTGCCCACGATGCGCCCTTCCAAGGTTTCGGCTCGCAGGTTCCCCGTGTGGTTCAGGATGCCGTCGCGCACCTCGAAAGTGAGGTTCAGGCCCGCGCCACCGTTCTCGATGCGCTCCACCACGCGCACCGACTGCTCGTTGTGGCGATAGAGCCGCCCCGCCGCCGGGCTTTCCGGATCGATGCCCTTATGGCGCGCCAGGGCCGCTGAGAGCGCCGCTTCGCCGGTGTGGCCGAAGGGGGTGTGGCCCAAGTCGTGGCCGAGGGAGATGGCCTCGGTCAGGTCCTCGTTCAGCCCGAGGGCGCGGGTGATAGTGCGGGCGATCTGGGCCACTTCCAGCGTGTGAGTGAGCCGCGTGCGGAAATGATCGCCCTCGGAGGCGAGAAATACCTGGGTTTTATGGGACAGGCGGCGGAACGACTTCGCGTGCAGGATCTTGTCACGGTCGCGCTGGTAGTCGGTGCGCAGGGCATCGGGGCTGCTTGACCGGGCCCGACCCTCGCTGTCGGCGGCGCAGGCGGCGTCATCCGCCAGCACGGCGCGCTCCCGCTGCTCCTGGTCCTCGCGGCTGATAATGCGCATGGAGCCTCCCTTCCACAAGGTTTCCCCAGTGTAGCAGAAGAAATGTCTTTATCGGGAGAGATTACCGACCCGTAGGTTCGCCCAAAAAGACAGCGAGGCTCCGACCAGTGCCCGGCATTGCCCTGAAACGCGACCGAGCAGCCTTACGGCTGCGAGGGAAAGCGCTGAATGGCAAGGCCGGGTGCCGGTCGGAGCCGCAGCATCGGCGCTCCCGTCGTTGCTGACGCAACGACGGAACATCCTAGTGATGGAACAGACGCATGCCCGTGAAGGCCATGGCGATGCCGTACTTGTTCGCCACCTCGATCACGTTGTCGTCGCGGATGGAGCCGCCGGGCTCGGCGATGTAGGCCACGCCGGACTTGCGGGCGCGCTCCACGTTGTCGCCAAAGGGGAAGAATGCGTCCGAGCCCACGGTCACGCCGCTCATCTCGGCGATCCAGGCCTTCTTCTCCTCGCGAGTCAGCGGCTCGGGGCGCTCAGTGAACACGCGCTGCCACTCGCCGTCGGCCAGCACGTCCTCCCACTCGTCGGAGATGTACACGTCGATGGCGTTGTCGCGGTCGGGACGGCGGATGCCCTCCACGAAGGGCAGTCCCAGCACGCGCGGATGCTGGCGCAGCCACCAGTTGTCGGCCTTGTTGCCGGCCAGACGGGTGCAGTGGATGCGGCTCTGCTGGCCCGCGCCCACGCCGATGGCCTGGCCGTCCTTCACGTAGCACACGGAATTGGACTGGGTGTACTTCAGCGTGATGAGGGCCACGATCATGTCGATCTTCGCGGACTCCGGAATCTCCTTGTTCTCAGTTACCACGTTTTCCAGCAGCGCCTCGTTGATCTCAAAGTTGTTGTGGCCCTGCTCGAAAGTGATGCCGAACACGTCCTTCAGCTCGGTCTCGGCCGGCACGTAGTCCGGGTCGATCTGCACCACGTTGAAGGAGCCCTTGCGCTTGGTCTTCAGAATCTCCAGAGCCTCATCGGTGTAGCCCGGGGCGATGATGCCGTCGGACACCTCGCCGGCCAGGTAGCGGGCCACATCGGCGTCGCACACATCGGACAGCGCGGCCCAGTCGCCATAGGAGCACAGACGGTCAGCACCGCGGGCGCGAATGTAGGCGCAGGCGATGGGCGACAGCTCGCCCTCCTCTTCCACGAAGTACATGGCACGGTCGGTGTCGGACAGCGGGTGCCCCACGGCAGCGCCGGCCGGAGACACGTGCTTGAACGAGGCGGCGGCGGGCAGCCCCGTGGCCTCCTTCAGCTCCTTCACGAGCTGCCAGGAGTTGAAGGCGTCGAGGAAGTTGATGAAGCCGGGCTTGCCGTTCAGCACCTCAATGGGCAGGTCGCTACCATCCTTCATGAAGATGCGCGACGGCTTCTGGTTAGGATTGCAGCCGTACTTCAGTTCCAGTTCGTTCATGATCTCTCCTTCGTTGTCGTAAGTCGTCGGGGTCGGGCCGCGGGGTAATGCTCAGTCGCTCAAACAGTCCTCGCTCGGCGAAACAGTCCACTGGACTGTTTCGTTCGCTGCGGAACTCGCTTGGTGAGCACCACCCCGCGCCCCTCTGCGCTCAACCTTGGCTGAAACGCGGCGAACGGGATTCGCCGCTTAGTCCCCGAGGTTCTTGTTGTAGAGGGTGACGCTACCGTTCACGTTGGCGTAGAGGCTCACCTTGTTCTCGTCGTTCAGGGCCGCCCACAGCGCGTCGGCGGTCGGCAGCGCGACGGGGATGGGCTCGCCGGCGAAGGTGGGCAGCGGATTGCCGTCGCCCTGGTAGGTGCTGATGAAGTAGCCGCACCCCTCGTCGACGCCCTCGTAGGCAAAGAACTCGCGGATGCAGCGGTCGTCGGCACCGTGCTTCAGGATGGACATCTCGAAGGAGCCGTCCGGCTTCACGATGGCCGAGATGCGCGGGGTGAAGTTCGGCGCATCGGGCTCGTAGGCGCGGGCCATGCAGCCGGCGCGGAAGTCGCCCGCCTCCACGATGGTGTCTGTCTGATCGCCGTTGGTGACCACGAGCGCGTCGCCCATGGTGCGCACGGGATGGTAGATGATAAGGCTCGGATCCTCCAGCAGGGCCGGGTCGTGGGCCTCGGTGCGGATGCCGTCGGGCTCCACGGCGAAGATGCGGTTGCGGCTGTTCTGGCTGCGCCCCATGATGAAGTAGTACACGGCGTCCTTGCCCACCACGATGCCGCGGCCCGGGTAGGGGTTGTTCTCCAGCAACTCGACGAGGTTCTGCATAGGCTTCCCTTTCTCTCACGTTGCGCGGTCGGCGCTTGCATATTGCGCGGTCGGCGCTTGCGGCCTCCGCCCTCTTCCGCATTCCGCCCATGAAAAAGGGCAAGCCACCCTTGCAGGTGAGCTTGCCCAGACGGTCGGCGGAAATGAACGCGCTGCTCCCCCGCGGTTGCCCGCGATTACCCGTCAGTCACAGCACGCTTGCTTCGCCGAGCAGCGTACCACGATTTGACGGATCCCGCGAGCGGAAACATTCCGTGCGCCCAAACCAGCGGGTTTTGTGCAGCAAACGCCGCGAAATAGATGCCTCGTTTCGCTGCTACGAGAAATCGCGAAGCGACGTGGGAAAAACGCCTGTTCAGCGTCTTTCGCATTAAGCGGAAACCCATGCCCCGGGCCTCTTGTCCCCTCTGCGTGTCTACTTCGCGGAGTTTACTGCACGGAAAGTGCAATTTCGGAAACACAGCACCGCTCGCGCCCGATTCCGCGTCCGGTTTCGCCCGCGGCCTCGCACCCGGTCTCGCCCCCAGTGTCGCGCCTGGTCTCGTTCGGGGCGTTGCGCCCGATTCCGCGTCCGATCCCGCACTTGATCTCGTGCCGGCTGCCGGCACGCGGCATCGCATGCCCCCTCGCCGCATTCGGCAACATGGCGGCAACGGTGAGTTAAAGGCTCGGCTATGGCGCCGCGAAACGGCCGGCGACGGAGTACCCTGAACCCATCGACCACCCGAGAGAAGAAGCCCCTATGGCCATCCTCACGTTCCATAAGCTGACCGAGCACGACGAGATCGGCTACTTTGCTCCCCGCACCTGGGAGTTCTGGCGCGCGCTGCTCGTGTGCTTCTGCCTGTGCTGCCTGGTGGGCCATTGGCTGGAGATGCCTTACTGCTGGTTTATGGACCAATACTTCGGCATCGTGGCCGACGATTACGCCGTGTGGACCGACCCGTGGTACCATCCCTACTGGGTCTACGGCTTCGGCGCCGTATTCATGACGCTGCTCATCGAGCCTCTGAAGGAGCGGCTGATCCTCCGTCGCAAGACGCTCTGGGGCGCGTTTCTGGAATCCCTCGTTCTGGCCATCATCATCGCCATGGTGCTGGAGCTGGTCATGGGCTGGCTCATCAACCAGCCCGACCCCGTCACCGGCGAGTACCCCTTCTGGGACAACTCCCAACTGCCGGGCAACGTGTTCGGCCAGGCCTGGCTCGTGAACGATTTCTTCATCGGCCTGGCCGCCATGATCTACGTCTGGGTCATCTTCCCCTTGGTCTGCGAGGGCTTCTCACTCTTGAGCCCCAAGGCCGCCAACGTCGTCTTCGCCCTCATCATCATCGGCTTCATCGCCTGCGTCACCGCCTCCTACCTGGAGCTGCGCCTCTGGGAGAAGTACTAGAGTTTCGGCGGCGCCCCCCCCCGCCGACGACCAGCCGCTACCTCTTCCTTCACACGCGCTACGGCGATGAGGCCCTCTCCATCGAAGACGAGGCCGCTTTTCTCGAAACCGTGCGCCGCCACCCCCACCCTTTCTGCCATTCCGCAAGCCGCCTTTCTGCGCTACCATGGTCTGCATCCCTTGCCGTGCCGAAGGAGGCCGTGATGCCCACCACGCCGAGCCCGTCTCGCCATCCCATTGCCGTGAGCTGGGCAACGCGCGGACTGATCATTGCCCTGAATGCCGTGGTCATTCCTTTCATCATCTTGCTGGGTGCCGGGTTCGTGGAAGCCAAGCCGCCGGGCCTCGAGTGGCTCGGCATCGGGGTGCTCGCGCTGGTTCTTCTTGTTGCGGACGTCCTCGCCGTGCCCCTTCTCCTCATCCACGAGGTGAGCACCGACGAAGACGGAATCACCGTTCGCCTCGGGCTCCACCGCACTCGCATAGGCTACGGCGACATTCTCTGGATTGCCCGCCGCGCTCCTTCCCTTACGGCCATCCAGTGGAAGCCGACGGCCAGCCGCTACCTCTTCCTTCACACGCGCTACGGCGATGAGGCCCTCTCCATCGAAGACGAGGCCGCTTTTCTCGAAACCGTGCGCCGCCACCGCCCCCACATCACCATAAGCGACCATCCCCCAACATCGGAGAACACGGGCCGGTAACCCTCCCACGAGAACACCTGCGCAGGTGCGCTCCCGCAACCTCCCGTTGCGCGGTTGATACGAGATTCCAACTGAGGTTGGTTGCATGACAGAAGACGAGAGCCTAGAGTGAAGGTGGCACCCCCGAGCGAGAGGAGCTTCCCATGGACCGGAACGGACATCATCTTTCCATCTCCACTAATGAAGAGCTGTGTGCCGTTGTGGCGGAGCGGCTCATGCAACGGCGCAAGGCCGCTGGTTGGAATCAGGAAGAGCTGGCCGCGCGGTTGGGCCTATCGCGCCAGTCGGTGTCGAAGTGGGAGTGCGGCGACTGCCTTCCCGATACAGTGAACTTGTTAGCCCTGGCGCGCCTTTATGGCACTAGCGTGGACGAGTTGCTCGGCCGCGAGGTTACGGACAACAAAGAGGCGGCCAGCGGAGCCGCAAGCGCAGAAGACCCGGCGCTCCTCTCGGCATCTGCCGAACTGCCAGCGATGGCGGATGCGGCAGACGCGCTGGAGGTTCTCCAGGCGACGCCCGTGGATTCCTTGCCGAAAGAGGAGGCTGGTGATGGGGAATCCTCCGAAGCCGGCAGACGAATCGAAATCCGAGGGCATGCAGCGCCCTCGGCGGCCTCCGCATCTCGCCCGCTGTCGGCGCGGCTACCGCAACCGATCGTCTTCTCGACAGCATGGCTCGCCATCGTGATGATCGCCGCCACAGTCATGTCCATGGGCTACGCGGCCTATACGTGGCTGCCCATCATTCCGCTGTACTGCTGGATAATCATCACCTTGGAGAAAGACGCCGCCCACGCCAATGCTGTTTCCCACGCCAATGCAAGCGGCTGCCCCAACAATACCGAAGCGGGCGCCCGCTCCTTCGCCGCCGAGGCGGCCTCCCCTACCGGCACGAACGACTATCCCGGTAGCACCAGCATGGGTGCCCACTCCCCTGCCGCTAAGGTCGACGCGGCTTCTACCGTCGGCGTGGAAACCCAGACACGCATCGCCCTCGTCGCCCTAGCCACCATCGCTCTCTGTGCCAGCGCTTTCATATTCATGATCGGCTGGACCGCCGGCTGCGGCCCATGGGGTCTTCCCTGGGTTCCCGCGTGGTATCTTTCCTGAGCCCCAGTTCAGATAAGGGAGCACTCCTGCTCGATCGCGAATCGAAGTCCAAGACGTTGCGCTCTCCGGCACACAATGTTTCTTTCCCATCCCTTCCGCCACCGATTCCGCTCTCATTCAATTCCAAAACGA
Organism: Adlercreutzia sp.; assembly: GCF_056795635.1. Taxonomy (NCBI): domain Bacteria; kingdom Bacillati; phylum Actinomycetota; class Coriobacteriia; order Eggerthellales; family Eggerthellaceae; genus Adlercreutzia; species Adlercreutzia sp. The sequence goes on from NZ_JBQIIT010000002.1 coordinate 159,115, forward strand.
CAAAAATCACGTTTGAGCGAGGGCGGCGAAGGCGGGAGGGCGGTTTTTCGCACAAAAACCTCGCTCGAACGTCATTTTTGTCGCCCCAGAAGACGAACACCCTCGCTCAAACGTGATTTTTGTCGCTCGAGAGCTCTACAGCCCGAAAAGGCCCTGCCACTGCTCCTTCGCGCACAAGAGTTCGGCACCACCCCATCCCGCACAGGAGCCGCACCACAGCTCCACCAGAAGCGCCACCAAACCGGCCACGTTCCGTCGCTCCGCTGCGTTCTCGCGCATTACATCCCGAAGCACCCCGAGAGTTGTTCCCGATGGAATTTCCGAGCCTGCGCTCGCAAGGCCAGATGCCTCTGCCCATGCCCACGACTTCTCTTCCGCTTCGGTTTCCCGATGCGCCGGGCCACGGTATCGAGCAGCGAGATACTCTGGGTCACATTATGGAACTGCGGTGCAGTGATCGTCATCACCTCGATGCCATCCAGCGTGAGAGCATCGCGCTTCCGCGAATCGTGAATCCTCTGATGCTCCGAGGAGTGCGCCTCGCGGCCATCGTATTCCAGGGCAAAACGCGCCTCACGCCAATAGCAATCGGCGACCACACGATTAAGCCCTGTGGCACGATGCGCCGTTTGGGAAAGCGCAATGGGCGCGTTGAGACGACCCGGAGCAACCCCCATGCCCCCACGACGCACCGAGGTGAATGCCGCTATGGCCAATTCCGTTTCCATGGGCGATCCAGATTGGGCAAGCACTTGCCGCGCGGCAGTGCGCGCCATCTTTGCGCACCGGGCTTTCTCCATCTGCGCGCAGAAGGCAACGAGCCGTGCAGGCGAAGTCAGCGGCCGACGCACGCACCCCGCGCTATCCGGGCGATTGAGAGGGTAGCAGCCACAGAGTTCGTACCCCAGCGCAAGCAATTCGCCGAAAGAAAGTTCCGTCGCCATCTGGACAAACACAACCTCGGGCGAGCAAATGAAGACGTGGGATTCCACTCTGACGAAGGAATCGCGAGGGTAGCTGAGCCCCGAACGGTGGCGGATAATCTTCTGCGAATTCCTCGTTCCCTGACGCCGCCCAACCAAAAGGTGAATGGGGAAGCCGCCACCTTCCGCACATGACCGTATCCAGCTGCGAACCTCGGAGTTGGAATTACAGCCGCCTAGCACATCTCGTACCTCATCGACACTGCTGATGCACGATTTCAGCCCATTCGTCGTACCGTATTGGCGGCTGGGATACAGCGAACAATCGACCTTGCGTAAATCATGGAAAGTGCGTAGGGAGATGGCATGGATCGCAGACCACCTGCGCCAGAACTGGAGGGCTGATATGTGACTGAGATACAAATTCATGGCGCATCACCATACCGCGCGGCGAGCCGCCGACACTCCGCGCGGGCCAGTTCGACTGAACTTCCATTCATGATTATCAAGCGCAGCAAAAACAATGGGACGGGAACACTTCTGGATCGTGAGCCCTTCACGGAACATCGAAACGCCCTGCGCACGACAAAAATGACGTTTGAGCGAGGGCGACGGAGACGAGAGGGTGCTTCTTCGCGCAAAAACCTCGCTCGAACGTTATTTTTGTCGCTCCAGAAGACGGGCACCCTCGCTCAAACGTGCTTTTTGTCGTTTGGAGGCTCCGCGCCTTGGAAAAACCCGTTGCGGCCCTCGCGCCTCCGGGCGGCCGGCTTCGCGGGGCAGCGGCCGGCTTCGCAGAGGGACAAGACCGCGCAGGCGGTGAGGCGAGGGACAGATTCGCTCAAGCGGAACGCCCTGCGTCCTCTCCGCAGTTTCTGCGGGGAGGGGCGGCGGTCGGGCGGGGTCGGATACAATGGGGCCATAGAATCTCTGCGGTCCAACAAGGAGGATGATCTATGGACGCGCTTGAAACGACCTATCTGGAAGCCCTCTCGGAGCTGTACCCCACGGCCAGCGAGGCAGCCGAGGCGGCGGCGATGCTGGAAGGGGTGCTGGCCCTGCCCCGGGGCACGGAGCTCTTCGCCTCGGACATTCACGGCGAGCACAACGCCTTCTCCCACCTGCTGCGCAACGGCTCGGGCGCCGTGCGCGCCCTCATCGCCGACACCTTCGGCGACACGCTGACCGCCGGGGAGACCGCCGAGGTGGCCGCCGTAGTGGCCTATCCGGAAGAGAAGGCCCTCTGGGCCCTCGATCGCGCCGCCAGCGACGAGGCCGCCGACGCCTGGCTCGCCACCACCCTGAGCCGCCTGGCGGCCCTGGCCCACGCCGCCGCCGGGCGCCACGGCCTGGCCGAGGTGGACGCCCTCATTCCCGCCGACTTCGGCGCCGCGGCCGCCGCGCTCCTGGCCGCCCAGGGCGTACCCGCCAAGGCCGGCGCCGCCACGGCCCTCATCGAGGCCGCCATCGAGGGCGGCTACGGCATCAACCTGGCCATCACCCTGGCCGAGCTGACCCAGCACCTCGTGGTTGACCAGCTGCACCTCATCGGCGACGTGTACGACCGCGGCCCGGCCCCCCACCTCATCATGGACGAGCTGCTGAATTACCCCGCCGTGGACGTACAATGGGGCAACCACGACATCCTGTGGATGGGCGCGGCCGCCGGCAGCCCCGGCAGCGTGGCCAACGTGGTGCGCATCTGCGCCCGCTACGGCAACCTGTCCATCCTGGAGGACGCCTACGGCATCAACCTGCGCCCCCTGGCCAGCTTCGCCGCCGAGGCCTACGCCGACGACCCCTGCACCGCCTTCGCCCCCAAGGGCAACCCGGGCCTCTCGGCCGCCGAGACCGCCCTGACCGAGAAGATCCAGAAGGCCATGGCCGTCATCCAGTTTAAGGTGGAGGCGGCCCTCATCGCCGCGAACCCCTCCTTCGGCCTGGGCGACCGCAACCTGCTGCACCGCATTGACCGCGAGCGCGGCACCGTGGTGGTGGACGGCGTGGAATACGAGCTGCTGGACACCGCCTTTCCCACGGTGGACTGGGACGACCCCTACCGCCTGACCGAGGGCGAGGCAGCGGTCATCGAGCAGCTCTGCGCCGCCTTCACCCGTTGCGAGCGTCTCCAGCGCCATATGACCTTCTTCCTCGACCACGGCAGCCTGTACAAGATCGAGAACGGCAACTTGCTGCTGCACGCCTGCGTGCCCCTGGCTCCCGACGGGTCGCTGCTGGAAGTCACCCTGTTCGGCGAGACCTACCGCGGTCGCGCCCTTTACGACATGGTGGACGCGTCGGTGCGCGCGGCCTTCCGCGCCACCGACGAGGAGGAGCGCGAGCGCGGCCTGGCCATGCTGTGGTACCTGTGGCTCGGCCCCGGCTCGCCCCTGTTCGCCAAGAGCAAGATGGCCACCTTCGAGCTGTACCTCATCGCCGACAAGGCCGCCCGCAAGGAAGTGAAGAACCCCTTCTACACACTGTTGGACGACCCTGCCGTGGTGGACGGCATCTTCCGCGACTTCGGCATGGACCCGACCACCTCGCGCATCATCTGCGGCCACGTGCCGGTGAAGGCGAAGGACGGCGAGGACCCGGTGAAGGCCGCGGGCCGTGTGCTCACCATCGACGGCGGCTTCTCGAGCGCCTATCAGAAGACCACGGGCCTGGCCGGCTACACCCTGGTGTCGAACGCCGAGGGCCTGTTCCTGGATGCGAACGAGCCGCTGGCCTCGCGGAACGCGGCCATCGAGGAGAACGCCGACATCGTGGGCGCGCGCCGCGTGCTCGAGCGCTACGACGCCCCGCGCACCGTGGCCGACACCGACGAGGGCGCCGCTATCCGCCAGCGCATCGGCGATTTGCGCCGCCTCCAGGCAGCCTACGAGGCCGGCCTCATCCCCGAGGACGAGTAGGCGGGAGCCAGCGGCGCAGCCCGGCGACGCCCGATCGCGGGCCCGCGCCAAGGCCGCCCGCAGCGTCGCTCGGCCCCGGCGATCCGGTGTCGCGGCCCCGCACCATCCCCGGCCCCTTGCGGCCCCGTCGATGCCGACGGGGCCGCTCTTTTTCCTGAATCAGTCCGAAATTCCGAAAATGGGACTATTGCGACTATTTCTTTCGTCGCCGCGCTGCGCTATGGTAGAAGCATCAGAGAAACACGCCGAGCACCCCGCCCGTCCGTCGGGCGCCGTCGCCCTGCGGTCGCGAGCCCTCGCCCCCGGGAGGACACCATGAGCTACAACGATATCTTCAATCGCCCCTACTTCGTCGTACCGCCGGAGTGCGCCCAGGTGCAGCTCCTGTTCGACCGCGTGGGCAATCGCGTGTCCGCGGCCGCATGGACCGGCGAGGACCCCGCCACCGGCGAGCTCAGCTTCAGCCTCGCCGTCTACTTCGGCACCCTCGTCATGCACCCGGACAGCCCCTCCGCCGCCGAAGTGGCCGTGCGCCGGGCCCTCGGCTTCCCCACCGACAGCACCCTGCGCCTCGACTACGCCTGCACCGCCGACGATCTGTACCTGCTGCGGGCCGGCCAACCCGGCGGCGATCCCTTCCCCTTCGGCGCTTTTGCCCCCGAAGCGCTGGCCGAGGCCGAGGGTCTCATCGGGGCCTTCCTCGCCCTGGACTTCCGCAGCATCCTGCTCGGCCGCCGCATCGAGGACATCGATGTGGACTATCTCTTCGCCGGCGAAGAGCTCTTCTACGAGGGCTTCCTCGGCAACGACGGGCTGCCCCTCAAGCGTGAGAAGCTCGCCGACGGCGACGCCTGCATCATCAACGACACCATGTTCGTCACCATTCCCTAGGGAAGAATCCGTCCTCGTTCCCGTCATCACCACCCAACGGGAACCGCCCCACGGCGGCGCATGCCGCCCCCCTTTATCCGCTTGCCGCCCCCGCGGCCCTGCGCCCACGGGCCCGCGGGGAATGAACTACACTGCAATCCGCATCTATTGCCGAGCCTTCAAGGGGGTGGTTCGCGCTTGGCCGCCAACAACTCGCTTCCTGCCGGAGAACAGGATCTCTTCCCGCCGACCCCGCCTGCCGGGTCCATCGGCAATCTGCGTAAGACCAATATCAGCGCCATCGGCATCGCCTTCATGCTGTTCTGCCTCGTGTCGGCCGGCGCCTTCGGCATCGAGGAGATCATCCCCGCCGCCGGCCCGGGCCTCACCCTCATCATCCTCATGGTGCTGCCCTTCGTGTGGGCACGGCCCATCAGCCGGCTGGTGGCCGAGGCCAACGCCATCCTGCCCCGGGAGGGCGGCATCTACGCCTGGGCTAAGGAGACCTTCGGGGAGTTCTGGGGCTTCCAGGCCGGCTGGTGGACCTCCATGGACACCTACATCTCCTCGGGTGCCTACATCGCCATGGTAGGCGGCTACACCTCCCAGTTGCTCTCCCTCAACGACGAGGGCACCTTCGTGGTGAAGCTGCTCGTGGTGGGCTGCTTCACCGTGGTCAACCTCGTGGGCCTCATCGAGGTGGAGCGCATCAGCGCCTTCTTCTCGGTGCTCATCCTCATCGTGTTCGGCATGGCCGTGGTCTTCGGCCTCATCAACTGGCAGACCAACCCCTTCGACCCCATCTTCGCCACCCCCGAGGCCCCCATGGGGTGTTTGGTGGAATCCCTCAGCATCGGCATCTGGATGTACTGCGGCTACGAGTGCATCGCCGCTATGTCCGGGGAATACGAGGACTCCCGCAACGTGGCCAAGGGGTTCCGCATCGCCCTGCCGCTCATCGCCCTGTCCTATATCCTGCCCACCCTGGCCTGCCTGGCCGCCTACCCGGCCGGCTCCTGGACCGAATGGGGCATCGACGGCGGCTTCTCGGCCGACGTGCTCGGCTACGGCACCATCTTCTCCACGGTGCTCGGCCACTCGGGCGTGGTGCTGTTCCTCGTCATCGCCATCATGAGCCAGTGCACCATCTACAACACCTACCTGGCCAGCGGCTCACGCAGCTTCTGGGTGCTGTCGGAGGACAACCTGTTCCCCAAATTCATCCGCAAGGTGGACAAGGCCGGCCGCAGCCCCTACGTGGGCGTGCTCACCATCGCCGCCTCGTCGCTCGTCTTCTCGCAGTTCGACTTCACCACCATCATCGAGATGAACATCATCTTCATCCTGGCCCGCTACATGTTCCTCGGTTTCATCGTGCTGCGCCTGCGCAAGATGTACCCGGTGGAGAAGCGCCCGGCCGACATGTACGTCATCGGCGGCGGGAAGGTGGGCGTGCGCCTGTACTCGGCTTTGGCCTTCGGCATCGCCACCTTCACCCTGTGCCTGAACCCCGTGGCGAACTTCTTCGCCACCGTGGCGTTCCTCGCCTCGGGCGTGGCGGCCTACATCGTCTTCAAGAAGATCTACGGCGGCCTGGCGAAGGAGAACCCCGAGCGCTACCCCACTGACCGGCGCACGGGCCTGGCTGTGGGAGACACCCGGCGCATCGGGCTGTTCGCCCTCATCATCGTCGGCCTGTTCATCCTGAACGTGGCTCTGAACCTGCTGTTCTTGGGCTAAGGGAGGCCGGGGAAGACGGGCCGCGCCTATCCCAGCAGCTGAAGGGCGCGAGCGCGCACAAAGCCGCCCAAAGCGGCCAACCGCCGCTCGCTGACCGTCTTTCCCTCGGGATGGTTAGCACGGTAGGCCTCAATGAAGTCGGTGCCGTCGAAGGCGAAATCGACCAGTCGCTCCACCTGGGCGCGCTGAGCGTCCCCCATCATGGCCGCCCCCTGCCAGGCCAGCGTTGCGTCCATGATGCCGGGGCTTTCCTCCAGTCGCGCCAGCAGATCGGCCACAACGAGCTGCTCGTCGAAGTCACGGGAGAACAGCGACACATTGTGGTCGAACAGGGGCGCCATGGCCAGCACTTCTCCAGTATGGTTGTCGCGCAGCACGCCGAAATTGCCGCTATGGCGATCGGTGTTGGCCACAAGCGAATCGAACACCGCCATGGATCGGAAGCTCTCCGCGGCCGTCTCCCCTAGATCGGCAAAGTAGGCCAGGGCCATCTCGAAATCGCAAAGCTGAATGAGGTCGGAGGGCAGGCACAGCTCGAAGGGAACATAGGCCACATCTGGACTGTTGAACAATGCACAGGTAGAGCAAACCTTGCCCTGCCATTCCGCAAGCTCATAGGCCACGGCATTGAAACCGCCCGCTCGCGCCACCTGCCAGGCCAGCTGCTCGGCATAGGGTTCGCGCCCGTAGTTAGGCGCGGCGGAGGCCGCGCCGGCCTTGTAGAGCACCAGCGAGCCGTCGATTTGCCGCCAGGTTTTGGGAAAGGCCCCCGATGGCGTGAGGTCAGAGGGACGCCCCGCCCCCACCACACCCCGCGGGATGACGCCCGTATAAGCAATGACCTGCAACACCTCGTCGAATGCATTGTCGAACAAGTTATACTGACTGTAGGGAATATCATCGTCGGCAGGCACCACAGAATAGGCATCGTTGACCGACACGCCCCGGGATAGGTCGATGATGCCCTTCGTGTCCGAGGGGGCCAGGCCGTAGGGGCGCAGCACCTCTTCCAAATACGCTCGCCCCTTGGGAATGCGACGGCTCTCCAGGAATCGGACCAGCTCTATATCATTCTGAACTTGAGCCAGATTGAGCGGAAGCAGAGACAGAGCGCTGGAATCAACTTCCAGGCATTCGGCGCGAAAGCCCGTGAGCGTGGGGGCGAACTGGAACTGAGCCAAAGGCCGATCGTACAGCTTGATGTGGTATGTCCGCCGTTCTCTCATGGAAGCGATTCTACCACAGCCGCCCTTCAGCCGGCGGTTCCCGCCTCGGGCTTCGGATATCCCCTTACGATGACGCGACCTCGGAGACCCCGCTCGGGCAGGTTGCGAGTTGCGGCAACCCGGTTCTCACTTGCGTTACCGGTAGGCTGGCACCGCCCGCAGGCGGCGCGGAAAGCGGCTGTATGGTGCCGCTAGATCTGCGTTACCGATTCGGTGATGGCGGCGAAATCACCCGCACAGGCGCAGTAGCGGCCAAAGTCGCCTGTATTGCGTGCCACTACGCCATCTATGACGGTCTCGGCGCGCAGTCCGAAGGCAAGTACGGGCACTGGAAGTTTGGAGCCTCCTTCCCCGGCCCCGATCAAGCCACCGTCGCTATAACGTCCTCCCGTGAGAAGAGCGAAGCGATCCTCCTTGTCTAAGCGAGCAAAGTGAAGCGGCACATACTGGTGAAAACCCGCATCTTCCAACCGCTCCACCGCTGCAGCAAGCTGAGTAGCCGCCCCTCTCTCACCCAGGGCGTCGGGGCCTGCGGCCCGAACCAAGCGCAGATGGGAAGCATTGCCACAAAGAAAAGCCGTGATCGACTGGCGGAAGGCGCGCCTATCGGCAGCCCCATACCCATAGAGCAGCACCATACCGAGCAAGTCGGTGGCGTAGGCCTTGAGGAAGTAATCCGCCACCAAGTTCAGATCACCCAAATGATCGGTGCGGTTCACGCGGGAAAACGCCATGGGAGTCGGCTGCATCATCTCGAAGTCGAACCGAGTGATGCCGGCCCGCTTGAAAAAGGCATCGAAGCTCCGGAGATATTGCTGGTGGATGCCTCCAAGGTAACTGGTACATCATCGGCCGTCGTATATCGCTCGCGCACAAGATGCATGGTATCGGAAACATCCTGCGCATTCGCCATGGAAGCCAAACCGCCACCCCAGCGCACAGCGACGATGCGGCAGTCGGAGAATTCCTCGGCATTAGCCGTCAGCTCCCGCTGAAGGGCAACCAGGTACTCGTGGGCCCGCGCGCTGTTCCAGCCCTCTACGAGTGGTCGGCCATCCCATTTCTCGCGACGCAGGCACAGCGGCACATTCAGCTGCATCACCACATCTTGCATGATAATCCTCCCTCGGGGTTGTCAGCATCGAGGGGAGCGGGCCATCGCAAGACGACACCGCTCCCTATTGGGCAGGACGCGCAGCACATCCCTGTTCGCCTGCGGAGCGGTCCATGGTCTCATGGCCGTAGCCCTGGTAGGACAGGTATTCCTCCCAGTTGGCATCGGTGACGTTCACCAGCAGCTGATCGTCGGGCAGCGTATCCAAGTGCCCGTTGGTGCCGAACTTGTACATGGACTCGTTGCACAGGCGCTTGCCCTCGGGCCCGAACAGCGGCCACACGCCGCCGAAGGCGAAGCCGGGGGCGCCGTTCTTGCCGATGGACATGCCGGCGCGCGGACCCGCCTCCATAGTGCCCCCGGCCCACATGATCATGCGAATGCCTGATCCGTCGCGGCCCATGCCGCCGATGGCCGTGGCATCGGTGCGGTCGGCCCCATAGGCCCACGCTAGGTTCCGCATACTGTCGCTCAGATCGAGGCGCATGTCGGGATTGCCGCCGTAACCACCGGCGCACACGATGACAGCCCTCGCGTCGATCTGCTGGTAGTTGCCGTCGATATCCTTGAAGATGGCGCCGGTCACGGTGCCATCAGCGCCCTGCACGAGCGAGACCGCCTGGTAGCCCCACGCCATCTTGCCGCCCTTGCCTTCAAGACCCTTGTGCAACTCGCGAATGACATAGGGCCACATGTTCACATTGGAGGCCTCATCACGCCACTGGGTCATACCACGGAACGACTTTTTGCCCGCGCATTCGCCGGAGAAGTTGGCATTGCCCTTCACGTTGTGGTTCTTAGCGTGCTTCGCGGTAATGTCGGCGGGAATGTAGTTGTCCACCATCCAGTCGAGCATCTCGCCGGAACGGAAGGCGTAATCGCGCACAATCTTGTTGTTGCAGTGGCCCAGCGCCAGGCGGATGTACTCGTTCATGACCTCGATGGGATCCACTGGATCCGACCCGTTCTCCAGGAACAGCTTCGAGTTGTAGCAGGCCATGTCGCAGGCATATTCCTCGTACTCATCGTAGGTCTGGGACTCGGCGAGGATGACGCTCGCCCCCATCTCCTGGGCGCGCAGGGCGGCCACGGAGCCGGCGTTGCCCGCACCAATGACAAGCACGTCGCAGCTGTCGGCGGCGGTCACGTTCTCGAAGACAGGCGCCTCGCCGAGCCACGCGGGCACGTTGGTCATGAAATCGGCCGGGGTGATGCCCAGCGGGTCGCCACCGGGGGCGAACTTCAGTGCGCCGTCGCCGGCCTTCACGATGAAGTCCTCCGGCGAGGTGGCGGCCACCGCCCCCTCGGTCATATTGCGATTGAGCGCGCTCATCTGCGCCATCACATCGTAACTTTCGCCGGTCTCAGCCATAGGGGCTGCGCCAGCTGCAGCGGCATCGGCAGCAGGAGCTGCCGGCGAGCAAGCGGCCAGTGCACCGAGCGCGGCCACGCCCATGGTGCCGGCGGCGGCCCCCTTCAGAAAGTTACGACGGGACATATCTTCAGTCATTGCTTCTTCCTTTCGATTGCATTCCCTCCCCCGCTCGCCCTCGCGAACACGGTTCGGCCGGCGACGCACGTGGGAGGGAGTCGCGAGCCAGGCGGCCGAGCCGTTGTCCCGAAGGTCTTTGCCGGGGCAAACCCTGAGCGGCATCGCCGATCTGCCATGCCGCAGGATCACCCTAGGGCAACCGGCCCCAAGGCGGTATCGCTGAGAGCGGTGAGTTTTGTCCTCAATGGGGACACTACGTATCACTGAAATTGGTGATTTCACCATTTTGCCTGATCAGAAATGACAAGGAGGAGCAGCTTCTTTCGGCGGGGCCGCACCGAAACCCTCTCCTTTGCAGTAAGATGGGCTCGAGCGAACATCTTCAGGGAGGGAGATGCATGGACATCTTGTGCGGCGGTCAGCCCGTGCGCCTGCAACCGCGCCTCGCAGGCGCGGGCTTGCTTCTGGGGGCGATCCTAGAAGTGCTACGGGCCCCTGGCATCAACTGGGCCCAGGAGGACGGCGCGCTTGCGCTGACATTCAACCAGTGGACGGCCGCAACGCTCTCCATTCTCTCAATCGCATGGGTTGCCCTATGGGCCGTCGGCGTATCCGGGAAAACGGACGTATCCCAGGGCGGCCCCATCGTTCGCCTCGCCCACATGGTTCGGGAAGCTACGGCCTCCCGAGCGACCACAGGGCTTGCGGCCACGACTGTAGTGCTGCTCGCCGGATGCTACGTGACGGGCGCGCCCCTCCTCGATGCGCCCTTGTCATTGGGTAGCATGGCCGTGACAGGGGCCGCCTTCGCCGTCGGCATCGCTGTCTGCGCACTACTCTGGTTCCGCGTCTACGCGAGGCTCGGGGCGGGAAGCGCCCTGGCCCATGGCGGGCTCGCTATCGCCGCAGCGGGCATCGTGCGCTTCATCATGGCTGGCCACGACGCGGTAACAATCCTGCTGGTGTTCGCCGCGTGTTGCTTGGGGTCCTACGGGTGCATCACCCCCTCTCTCCCGGCCGAAGAAGCCGCCGAGCCGGAGAGTGCCGGAAACCCGGCCGGATGGCGACAGGCCGCCCAGGATGCCGCGCCCGTGCTGTGGCTTCCTTTGGCGGCCGCGTGTATCGTGGGGTTCATTCACGCCTTGTCTGGAATCCCGTGGTATCTCAGACGGCCGTCTCAGGACCTCTCGATCTCCAAAGGATCGAGCTACCCCTGGGCTGCCTCGTCGCCGCCGTCGCCGTTATCGTCGCCCTGCGAATCGCCGTCACGGAATCCCAAGGCAAGCGTATCGCCATTTTGGGATTCCCCGTTGTCATGGGCATCCTGCTGCTCTACCCTGCCGTTGTCCCCGCAGGCAGCCTCGCCAGCGATCTGCTAGGGTGGGTGCCCCAAGCCTGCTTCGCTCTGGTCATCCTGTTCACCTGGCAATCGCTTTTGCTCACCCGTCAGACCGCCCCCGCCTGCGACGCACCTATCCTGTTCTGCGGACTGGCAGTTGCCTGCCCCTCCTATGGCGCAGGCCTCACCCTTATTCACGTGGTGGGCACCGGGGGCCGCGACCTGTGCCTTGTGCTGCTGACGGCCTACCTCGTACTCTTTAACATTTTCCTTGCCCAGGAGACGCGCACCGAACGGCAGGGTCGCACCTCCGACGAGCTGCGACCCGAAACGTTTATCCGCCGACGCTGTGATGAGCTTGCCGCTGCCCACAGCATCTCCCCACGGGAAACGGAGGTGCTGTACTATCTGGGCCGCGGGTACAATCACACCTACATCGCTCGCAAGCTGTTCGTTTCGGAGAACACCGTGCGGGCGTACACCACGGCCAGCACACTCGCGGCAGCCAGCAGGGCCAGGGCGATCCACAGCGTGAAGCCGATGCCGTCGCCATAGGCCGCGCCCTTCGCGGCCCCTGCGGCCCGCGCCGCACTCACCCGGCCCGACATAAGGCCCACGAACAGGGCTGACGAGACCGAGCCCGATATCTGTACCAGCGTGGAGTGGATGGATGATCCGCTGGAAGACTGCTCGGGCGTGAGTGATTCCAAATCGACGCTCTTGATGGCCGGGTACGCGATGCCGATGCTCCCGTAGGCCACGGCCACGCAGGCCACCATGGCGAGCGCCGCATCGAATCGGGCCGCCACGGCCATGGCGCCGAACGCCCCCAGGGTAACGATAAAGCCAGCCGGCACAAGCGGCCACACCCCCCGTCTCCCCAGAATGCGGCCGCTCATAAAGCAGAAGCCCGCGTAGCAGAGAATAGCCGGGGCCAGCAGGCAGCCAGCGACGAATGGCGTGTAGCCGGCCACGCCCTCCAGATACAGGGGAATGAGCAGGTTGAGGTACATGGACGCAATGTAGCTGAGCACCACGAGCGATTCGCCCAAGGCGAACAATGGATTGCGGAAGGGGCTCATATCCAGCAGCGGATGCACAATGCGACCCTGGCGCCACACGAACAGGGTGCACACGGCCACACCGCCGAGCATGAGGATCACCATGGGCGCACCGAAGTGCGTCAGCTCGTTCAGGCCCACCATGAAGGCGGCAAGCCCCATGAAGCTGAGCGCCACGCTCGCCATGTCGATGGGCCGGCGCTCGCGCGGCATGACGTCACGCAAGATGCGCGCAGCCGCCACGAGCAGCATCGCGGCCAGCACGGCGGGAATGAGGAACAGCACCCGCAGGCCCCAATAGGTGATGACCAGGCCCGACACCACCGGCGCCAGCGCCAGGCCCACGCCGATGATGCCGCTGTTCAGCGCCAGCAGCACGCCGGCGCGTCCTTTGGGCGAGAGCACGAGCAGCGCCTCGTTGATGACTGGGAAGAACAGGCCCGTGGTGACGGCCTGCACGAGCCGGGCCGCCAGAAGCGACGGGTAGTTCCACGCGAAGGCTCCCAAAAGCGAGCCTGCGAGGGCCATGACCAGACCGAACCCGATAATGCGCCGCAGACCGAAACGGCGGAGCAGCGAGGCGGCCATGGTGATGACGGTGCCGGCCACCACCGCGTAGCACAGCACAAGCAGGTTGGCCTCGGAGAGCCCTACGTGAAACTCGTCGCACACGTAGTCGAGGGCCACGTTCATGATGGACTGCATGAGCGAGGCCAGCACATTGCCGGCGAACAGCACCGCAATCATGAGACGTCGCGCCCGCGGACTGCCCGAAAGCGCCGGAGAAGCCTCTGCCGGCACCGAGGGGGAAGCCCCAGTTGCGGCACCGCGCGCCGAGGGCGCCTCTTTCCTCGGCGGGAGCGCCACCTGCGCCATCGGGCCGCTCTCCGTCGCACAGGCCTGCTTCCTATTCATGGGCCACCGTTCCTTTTCCGCCACCATACATCGTACCAAGCCGCGAGCCTAGCACCCCCGCGCCCACGATGGAGGCACTCTGGCCGCACTGTATTCAAGTTGGTGCCAGGACCCCACGCGCCCTTCGGCTCGGCTCCAAATGGTTCTCACTTGCGTTACATCTGGCCACACCGACGAAACCTCGGGGAGCGCCGCCCGACAATGAAGGGGAACCCGAGAAAGGATACCCCATGACCAAGGAGAAGCCCCCCGCCGACACCGCCGCAGTCGTTGCCGGCCCCTCCCCTGCCGCAGCCGACAACGACGCCGCCCTCACCCCCGCCGAGCGGGCCATCCTGGCCAACGACGAGCGCGGCCTGGAAGAGGCCCTGGGCAGCATGTCACCCTTCGAGGTGAAGAACCTCCTGGTGAAGCTCGCCCGCGAGGGCGATGAGGGCACCACGCGCACCCTGCTGAACGCCGGGCGCGGCAACCCCAACTGGATCAACACGCTGCCCCGCGAGGGATTCTTCCTGCTGGGCCAGTTCGCCATGGAGGAGGCCAAGCGCACCTCGTCGCTGGCCGCCTTCGACCTGGCGGGCATGCCGGCCCAGGAGGGTTGCGCCGAGCGCTTCCTCGCCTTCCTCGCCGCCCACCCGGGCGACAAGGCCGCCGCCTTCCTGCGCCGCTGCCACGACTACCTCGTGGACGCGGGCCTTCCGGCCGACGACTTCGTCCACGAGTGGACGAGCGGCATCTCGGGAGATTTGTACCCCTACCCCGACCGCATCCTGCCTTACACGCAGGAAATCGTGAACCGCTACCTGACCAAAGCCGTCGGGGACGGCCAGGCACCGGCGGCCCCCTACGACCTGTTCGCCACCGAGGGCGGTACGGCGGCCATGTGCTACCTGTTCTACTGCCTGAAGTGCAACTACCTCGTGAACCCCGGCGACCGCATCGCGCTCATGACCCCCATCTTCACGCCTTACCTGAACATCCCGGAGCTGAACGACTACGACCTGGACGTCACCTACATCCAGGCCAGCACCACCGGTGGCGACGGCCTGCACACCTGGCAGTACCCCGACAGCGAGCTCGATAAGCTGCGCGACCCCTCCATCAAGCTCTTGTGCCTCGTGAACCCGTCGAACCCGCCGTCGGTGGCCATGGACGACGCCTCCCGGGCGAAGCTCATCGACATCGTGCGCCACGACAACCCGAACCTCATCATTATCAGCGACGACGTCTACGGCACCTTCGTGCCTCACTACCGCTCGCTTCTGGTGGACCTGCCCTACAACACCGCCTGCGTGTACTCGTTCTCGAAGTACTTCGGGGCCACGGGCTGGCGCCTCGCCGTCATCGCCACGGCCCAGCAAAACGTCTTCGACGACCGCATTGCCGCCCTGCCCGCCCATAAGAAGCAGGCCCTGGCCGCGCGCTACGCCTGTCTGACCGATGCCATCGAGAAGGTGAAGTTCACCGACCGCATGGTGGCCGATTCGCGCCTGGTGGCCCTCAACGGCACCGCCGGCCTCGGCACGCCCCAGCAGGTGATGATGGCGCTGTTCTCCCTCTACGACCTTCTGGACACCGAGAACACCTACCGCGCGAAGATGCAGGAACTGGTGCAGAGCCGCCTGGCCCTGCTGTGGAAGAACCTCGGCTGGACCTTAGAGCCCGACCCGCTGCGGGCCGGCTACTACTCGGTGATCGACTTGGGGCTGTGGGCCACACGCCTTTACGGGGCCGACTTCTTCGCCTGGCTGAAAGCGCGCTACAACTCCCTCGACATCGTGGTGCGCCTGGCCCGCGACACGGGCGTGGTGCTCATGGACGGCCACGGCTTCGACGCCCCCGATTGGTCGGTGCGCGTGTCGCTGGCGAACCTGGACACCGCCGACTACGCCGTCATCGGCCAGCGCATCGCCGCCATGCTCGCCGAGTACGCCGACGCCTGGAAGGCGGAGACGGAAGCCGCCAGAGCCTAGGAGCGCCAGCGCATCTCGATGTGGGGGATGCCGCCGTCGTCGAACTCGTCGGAAGTCTGCACGAACCCGAGCTTCTCGTAGAAGCCCCGGGCCTGCACCTGGGCCTCGATGGTGACGACGTCGGCGCCCAGCGCGTCCTGGGCCACGCGCAGGGCCTCCTCCATGATGCGGCGCCCCGCCCCCGTGCCGCGTTGGACGGCGATGACGCGACCGATGGAAGCGGTCTCATGGGTGACGCCCGCCGGCAGCACCCGGGCATAGGCGGACAGCGCCCCTGCATCGTCGCGCAGCCACAGGTGCAGCGCCTCCTTGTCGGCGTCGTCCACCTCCTGGTAGGGACTCTGCTGCTCCACTACGAACACCGCACAGCGCAGTTTCAACAGCTCGTGGTACTCGTTCAGGGTCAACTCGTCGAAACGCTTCATGGTGAATGCCATAGGGGCCTCCTTAAGGGTCGTATCGGAACGATGCGGCGGCCCTCACCCCGGCACCCGCCCGGTGCGAGCGATGGGCGGAAGGACCGCACGAAGACGGCCTCCCGGCATCCGAACTCGGATGCCGGGAGGCCGGTCGCCCTAGCGCTCGGCGCCGCAGGGGTGGGCGCTGCGCACCGGTTCCCCGTCGGCGGCCACCACGCGGTAGAAGCCGTAGCCGCCGCGGAAGTTGTAGGCATCGAAGCCGTGCTGGGCCAGCATGCGGCAGGCCACGTAGCTGCGCAGGCCCGACTGGCACGTCACGTACACCGACGCCCCGGCCGGCAGCTCGCCCAAGCGGTCGCGCAGTTCGTCCACGGGAATGTGTACGAACCCGTCGATATGGCCCCGCTCCCATTCGGCCGGGGTGCGCACGTCGAGCAGCGTGGCGCCGGCGGCGCGCAGGGCCGGTATCTCGTCGTAACTCGCCTGCTTCAGCAGGCCCGTCGCCACGTTCTCGATCATGAACCCGGCCATGTTCACGGGATCCTTGGCCGAAGAATAGGGCGGCGCATAGGCCAGGTCCAGATCCTTCAAGCGCACTCCGTCGGCTCCCAGCTGCATGGCACAGGCCAGCACGTCGATGCGCTTGTCCACGCCCTCCGCACCGACGATCTGGGCACCGAGCAACCGCAGCGTGCCCCGCTCGAACACCACCTTCATGGTGAGGGGACGCGCGCCGGGGTAGTAGCCGGCGTGGGAGCCGGGCGAGAGGATGACTGTGTCGCAGTCGATGCCCTGGGCCCGAGCCGCCGTCTCGTTGAGGCCCGTGGACGCCACGGTGAGATCGAACACCTTGATGACCGACGAGCCCCACGAGGCCCCGTAGCGGCTCTCGCGACCGCTGATGACATCGGCAACGATGCGCCCCTGCTTGTTGGCGGGGCCGGCCAGGGCGACGAGGGCCTTCCCGCCGGTCACGCCATGGGTTACCTCAACCGCATCGCCCGCGGCGAAGACGTCCGGATCGGAGGTGCGCATGGCCTCATCGGTGGCAATGCCGCCGCGCGAGCCGAGGGCGAGCCCCGCCTCGGCGGCCAAGGACACTTCGGGCGCCACGCCGATGGCGAGTACTAGCAAATCGGCCTTAAGCACCTCGCCGTCGCGCAGCCGCACGGCCAGGCCCTGGGGTTCTTCGGTCACTTCTTCCAGGGAACCGCCCAGCACGAGGCGCACCCCGTGGGAGCGCATCTCGGCGTGCACGAAGGCGGCCATGTCGGGGTCGAGGGGCTTCAGCAGCTGGGCGGGGCGCTGCACCAGGGTGGTTTCCACGCCCATCTCCACCAGGTTCTCGGCGGCCTCGATGCCTATGAAGCCACCGCCCACCACCAAGGCCCGGCGCGGCGCGCGCTCTTCCACGAAGGCGCGCAGGGCCAGGGCGTCCTCCACCGTGCGCAGGGTGAACACCCGCGGCGAGCCGAGGGATACGCCCGCGGGCACCACGGGCTGGGCGCCGGGCGACAGGATAAGCCGATCGTAGGACTCCTCGTAGATGCGGCCCGTTTCCACTTCGCACACCGTGACCGTCTTCGCCTCCCGGTTGATGGCGGTCACCTCGCTGTTCACGCGCACGTCGATGTTGAAGCGGCGGCGGAAGCTCTCGGGCGTTTGCAGGGCCAGGGCGCTGCGCTCGGCGATGACGCCGCCCACGTAGTAGGGCAGCCCGCAATTCGCGTAGGACACATAGCCCGTGCGCTCCAGCATGACGATCTCGGCCCCTTCGTCCAACCGGCGCAGACGGGCCGCCGCGCTGGCGCCACCGGCGACGCCTCCGATAATGACAACCTTCATCTATCGCTCCACCTCCCCGCGCCAACGACCGATGCCCCCGATATTGCGCACGTCGTCGTAGCCCATGCGCTTCAAGGCCGCCGTGGCCTGGGCGCTGCGAGCACCGCTCAGGCAGTACACGAACAGCGGCGTCGTCTTCTGGGGCACGGCCGTCTCCGCCGCACTGATCTGCTGCAGCGGCACGTTCACCGCCCCGGGGATGTGACCCCCGGCGAACTCATCGGGAGTGCGCACGTCCACAAGCACCGCGCCGGGCGTTGCGCGGAACGCCTCGACCCCCTGGTTGATATCGGCCGACCCGCCAAAACCAAACAAACCCATCGTTTCCTCCTCAGATTCCTTAGTTCTCTCCCTCGCCAGCGCGAGCTGTACCGCTACGCGGTCTCACGGGATGGCGAATGACCGTCTTCCACTTCTCGGGAGCCACGCGCCGGGCATCGGACAGGTAGATCTCGTGATGGTGGCGCCCCGCCACCGTGTCTGACATATCGTTCTCGTAGCCCTCCTCGGCGATGAAGGCGTCCATGAGGGCCACCGTGGCCGGCTCGTCGTCGTAGGGACCGTGATGCATGATCTGCACGCAGAGCCCTTCGTCGATGGTGAGCAGTTCGGCCGCCGACGTATCGAGCCCCTTCTTCCGCGCCGCCTCCACCTGGGCCCAGGCGAATTCCTCGGGCGTCACGAAATCGGGCAGGCGAATGGCGGATATCCACTGGAAGGCCACCTTGTCGGCGTAATCCACCCCCGCCACACCGGGCTGCCACCAGAAACCTTCCAGGGGCGGCACGACGAAATCGAAGTAGCCGTCGATGGCATGATCGCCCATCTTCGACATCTTGATGGTGTAGGCGATGGCGTACAGCACGCCGATGGCTTCCTTGTAGGCACCGCCCTCCTCGTTCGGATCGCCCTGCCCGCGCACCGCCACGTAAGTCATCGGCGGCACCGTGACCAGCTCGGGCTTGCCCTTCGGCAGGTAGAACTCCTTGTATTCCTTTTTGAAGTCGAACGCCATGAAAGCCCCTTCCAGCCATGCGTCACGGCGATATGCAGCGCGAAACGTTCGCCCCATTATCCCACAAAGTGGGCGGCTGGAAGGATGGCGCGCTGCTCCCGCGCGGTTCGCCGACTGCCGTGAACTCGTAGGTCTTGGGGTTCATGGAACGCTCCTTTCCGCGATCTCGCACGTTATGGAAGAATATCCTATCGGCGACGGTGCTTGCGGGCGTAGAGGATGGCCACTACGAGCATGACCGCCTCGATGGCCAGGGCCATGAGCATGGTGGCCTCGAATCCACTTTCGTAGGCGACCGCCTCGGCCACGCCGACGCGGGTTTGGGCGGCCACCTCGTTGGTGAAGAAGCCCACGAGCAGGGCCGACGAGAGCGCGGAAGCCAGCTGCACGCACACCGACGACAGCGATGAGCCGGCGGCCAGCAGGTCGTCGTCCAAGCTTGCCAGGGCCACTTCGCGGTTCGGCGCCGTCTCGGTGCCCACGCCGGCCAGAATGACGAGCACCACCGCCAGCAATGCCAGCACCATCTTCCCCGCCGCCAGGGCCCACAGCGCCCCGAGGCCCCCGACGATGATGGCGAACCCCACGGGCACCACGGGCCAAATGCCGCGCTTGTCCACGATCTTGCCAGTCACGAGGGCGCTGCCCGCATAGGCCAGCTGCGGGGCCAGCATGAACAGACCCGCCGCCGAAGCGGTGAACCCCGCGGCCCCTTCCAAGTACAACGGCACCGTGAGGCGCAGGGCGTGCTCCGCGAATGAGCTGAACATCACGAGCAGCACGCCTACGAGAAACGGACGGCTGGCCAGGGGCCGCAGATTCAGCAGCGGCACGGCCAGCCCCCGCTGCCGCCACGCGAACAGCCCGAGCGCCGCCGCGCCCACGGCCATGAGCCCCGCCGCCACGGGCAGCCCGTGGTTTATCTCCGAGATGCCGAACATGAGGCAGCCGAGGCCGATGAAGGCGAGCCCGGCGCTCGGCAGGTCGATGGGACGCGGCGAGGCCTCGCGCTCGCCGATGGGGCGCACCCACAGCACCGTGCCCACCAGGCAGGCCGCGCCCATGACCGCCGTGGGCAGGAACATGGCGCCCAGGCCGAAGTGGGTGAGCGCGAGGCCCGAGAGGAAGGGGCTGGCCGCAAAGCCGATGCCACCAGCGGCCGTCTTCAGAGAGAGCGCGAAGGTGCGCCGATCAGCCGACGCCACCTTCATGATGACGGTGCTGGCCGTCGGGTACAGCAGGCCGGCCGCCACGGCGTGCAGCAGGCGCGCCACCATGATGCTGATGTAATTCGCCGCCAGAAACCCCACCAAGCCGCCGGCGGCCATGCATCCGCAGGCCACAACCATCAGCCGCTTGAGCCCCCAGCGGCGCAGGAACCGCGCCCCCATGGTGATGACCGTGGCGGCCACGATGGCGAAGGCGAGGACGATCCAGTTCGCCTGGGCTACTGTCACGTGGCAGGTGCGCGCCACAGTAGGCAGCGCCACCGACATGAGCGTAACGGTGAACCCGTTGAACATCATGGTGACCACGACAAGCCCGATGATAGCCCGCCGCTCCCGCGCCGTGAGCTGCGACCCAACCACCACCTTTGCTGCGCCCATGGGACATCCCCTTTCACCGCCTTCGATAGAACCCATTGTACGAAGCTTGCCGCATACGCGGATCCGCACCGCCGGACCGTTGTCCATTCGAGAAGAACCCGCCGATGACGCACCCGCAAGGGGCGACTTGGGGCGACTTGGGCGTCCCCTTACCGGGTCGACTGCTCTCCTCTCCCCACCCAACGCGCCCGCCGCCACGTCGCATCTAACGCAATAGGCCATTGCTTTGCGGAGAGCGGGACGGTGTGGTTCAGGATTTACGACCGATAACGACCGATAATGTTCGCATCATACCGTCTCGTTCAAGGAGAGCCATGCCGACAAGGAGCATCGCCATGCTGCGCGATGCAAGCAACGAGCCTTTCGATGACGCTCCTCTTAAAGAATTCACGCTCGATGCGCTCTCCCGGGACACCGTAGACCGATACCGAATGGCGGTAACATCAGTCAGACCCAATCACCCCTGGCTCAACCTGGAAAACGAAGACTTCCTCGTAAAACTCAATGCCATTAAGCGCGTAGATGGCGAAGGCCCCTGGCGACCGACGCGGGCCGGCTTGCTCATGTTCGGCTTTGAGAACGAAATTTTGCAGGAGTATGCCCATTATTTTCTCGATTACCGCGAGATGGACGAAGGCTCACGTTGGGCGGATCGCATTACCTCACAAGACGGGACGTGGACGGGCAACGTATTCGACTTCTGGAGCGAGGTGCTCCCACGACTGACAGCGGTCTTGAAGAGACCCTTCGCGTTGGGAGCCAATCTCCAACGCATCGAAGACACCGATATGCACGCGGCGTTGCGCGAGGCCTTCGTAAATGCCCTCGTCCATGCAGACTACTACGGCAGAAGGGGAATCGTCGTCCTGCGCCACGCCGATCGCATCGAGGTATCCAACCCCGGAAGCTCCCGCGTAGCGCTCGATGTGGTACGGGCCGGCGGGGTATCCGACGCGCGAAACCCCACCCTGATGAGAATGTTCGGCCTCATCAGCGCCTGCGAACGAGCAGGCAGCGGATTCGATGTGATGAAAAACGCCGCTGCAATGGCAGACGCGCTACCCCCGGTAATAACGGAGAGCTACAATCCTGACAGGGTCGAGGCAACCCTTCACCTGGGCCGTCTCTCCGCGCTTTCCCCGAACGAAAGGATCCACCCGTCGCGGAGCCCCATCCCTGACGAGGGGCCTGCCCTTTCTTCATTCGACCAGGCGGATCGGACGACCAAGGAAGACGGCGAGATCGTAAATCCGAGCGAGACCATGGAGGACATGATCGAGCGCTGCGCTCCCTACATGGTGGAGTCCGGCTCGTTTGCCACTCTTGATGAGGCCGTGTCCCTGCTCGGCGCCGTCCTCCCCCACCTCAAGCGCTGGCGCAGCGAAGCCATAGGCGAGTAGGCCCCGAAGCGGATCGCGCGTTCCGGCCCACATCAGCGACCCACTCGCGACATTGCCCTCGTTCTGCCCCCCAAGAACAACTGTGGCGCAGCAAAAGCCGCGCCACAGAGGGGAGGGTATGGAGCCGAGAAGGTTAGGCGTTCAGCATGTCCTGCACAGCCAAATAAGCGAAGGTAATGGCAGCAGCCCAATCGCCACCATAGACGTGATGCGTGTACATACCACCCGCCCACAAGCCGCCAGCGCATTCGCCGGCCGCATAGAGACCGGGTATGACGCTTCCCTCGGCGGTAACAACCCGTGCGATATCGTCGGTATGCAGCCCGCTGCATGTGCTGAGCAGCGTTGGGCCCTCATGGATAGCATAGAACGGCGCCGTATCGAGGGGATACAGGAACTCCTTCTCAAACAACGTGTCCGCACCAGCTTTAGCATCGCGCGTGGTGCGCTCAAAAGTCTCCTTGAGGGCAACGGCGTCAACACCCATCTTCTCCGCGAGCTCCTCAATGGTGTCGGCCTGAATCACGGCGCCTTCCTCGATCATTTGCCCGATCACCGCTACCGAACCATCGGCGATGGTGGGATCGTTGGACAAATAAGCCGTTTTGAGCTGCGCTGCCGCTTCGGGATACTTAGCATCGAAAACTGTCCAGCAACGTCCATGGGTTTGGTTGATAATGGCTCCACCCAGCATGCTGACGGGCACTTCCTCGTTTACGAAGCGACGACCCTGCTCGTTCACGCGAATCCAGGGAATAAAGAGGGCCGGGATGCCCATCATATGCGCATCGACGATGCCATAGCTGTTCAACAGCGCCGAATGCGGTGCGTCGTCCTCCGCCGCCCCCACGGCAAGCCCCATCTCATGGCCGTCGCCGGTTACCCCAACGCCGGCAAACTGAACCGCTGCGATCGTGGCGTAATCGCGCGGACGCATGTACTTCTTCATGCGCTCCATGTTCGCCGCATAACCGCCCGTCGCAAGCATCACCCCCTTAGCAGCGTTGATCTGCGCGTACGTCCCATCTGCGTTCTTGACGACAACACCGGTCACCGCACCGTCTTCACCTTGCACCAACTGTACGGCAGGCGTTTCATAACGCACCTCAGCGCCATTGGCCACTGCAAAGTCGACAATGGACTGGTGAACGCCCGCCTGATTCTGATTGCGCCCTCCGACCCATGTAATATTGGCGTTAACGCAGCGCGTCCATCCTTCCATCATGATGCCAGGGAAGGCAGGGAACGTCGGCTCAGCCTCAATGCCGGCCGGCAAAATGGCATGATCATAAAGCCAGTCGAACGCCTCTCCACTATGATGATAGAGAGCCGCGAGTTTTGAGGCATTGGCCCGATAGGCGCTCGACGTCATAAGGGCCTCCATAAAGTCCTTGAACGTCGGGCATGGAAACTGATACTGCTCCTGCACTTTCGAGTTGATGACAAAAATGTCGCCGGGATTGGCCGCAGGGACGCCCATTTTCTCCACGACCAACGTCTTAAGCCCCTGGGCGGATGCGTAGGCGGCGGCAGCCGAGCCAGCTGCCCCCATGCCGATGATGACCACATCCCACTCTTCCGTCTGCGCGATATCAGTTACCGGCTCCGACTCGAATGCCGCCTCTCCTTGGGGCGGAAGCCAGCACTCGTACTCAGCGGCGGGATCGGCGTTACCCGTATCGGGCATATCCACCGCCCCGGCCTCCTCCTGCTTAGCCGCGTTCGGCGCGCAACCGAGCATGCCCGCCGCGCCCAAAAGGGCACAAGCCGTCATGGACCCCTTCAGAAACGTCCGTCGCTCCATATTCGTCGGATCGACATGGCTCGCACGTATTTCGCTCATGGTGATTCCTCCGCTCCTTCTCGTCCGCCCTCACAGGCAGCTCGATCATTCCCGATTCAACGGGCTGACGGAAGCATAGGCGGGAGAATCTGGTGCGTCATCGCTTGCGCTAGGGGAAATCTACGCCTCACCCAGATTTGGGTAGAAGGCTCTCATCAGGCATTTTAATCACTTCAACCAAATCATCTCGAGAGTGAATGCCAAGTTTGGCGTAAATATGCTTCACATGGGTGCGCACGGTATCCTGCGAGACCATGAGACGACGCGCGGCCGCAGGAATGCTCCAACCCTCGCTCAAACAGGTAAGAACCTCGGCCTCTCGCTCTGTCAGCTGATGGGCATCGGCAATCGCCCGACAACGCCCATGGAGTTCCTCTTCAAGGGAGTTCGCCAGCAACGGCGTTACGGCAACACGCTTCACATCGAGCGCCTGCGGCTTTTGAAGGAGCCACGGCTCGCGGAAGAGAACCACGAAAAACAGGTACGAGCACAACGAGAGTATTATGAACCTATCGACATCTCGATCTCCCGATGCATGAATGGCCACGGAGGCAAGGGCCATGCCCGTGAAGAACGCCAGAAAGACGAGTGTTGCGGCGCCCCAAAAGCGCAGCGACCTCGTACGAGGGTCGCCAAGGCACTGACTGAGCCCGTAGAGCAGCATGCTCACATTGACGGTAAATGTTCCCAGCAGAACAGCCGCGCCTATGCCCACGAACGCATTCCCCGTACAGGCCAGAAAACCGTAGGCCAGCGCCGACAGCACGGCGCAGATCTTTGCATAGGGGTAAATTCCCCGCAGCCATCCAAGGGCTGGAAGAATCGTCAAAATAATTGTCAGTGAACCGAGCGAGAGCACGTAGAGTGTCGTGTAACCCGCACTCGCCAGGCTCGTGGGGTTCATCACGATGGGACAGATCATTCCTCCCGCAAATAGAAGTGCTGCCGTAGACCCCAACGCCATGGGAAGCCGCCGCCTCTCTTGAGCCGCCGGGGGCAGTGCGGTTTCGTATTCCGTCAGAGATTCCGAGAGACGACGACGCGCAACGTACCATACAATGGCGACAATGCAGCAGAGGGCTGAACTGGCAAGGGGAAACCGTTCGATGGGAAAGAACACCACAAAAGCCGCGATAAGAGAACCGGGCACCGCATGCTTCCAAAAATCGTTCTCCGGCGTAGCCCGACAATAATCAACTGCATACAAAAATCCCATGGCCGACGCCACGGACAGGAGCACGGCGGAAGGAGCGATTTCGATGAGCCACAATCCGCCCAAAGCAGCAACGGCGGCATGGGCCGCGAAATACCATGCCACCCCGATCAGGAAGGTGGCGCACATGCGAAGAGGGGAAGCCCAGTTGGCCATGGCGAAGGGGCGCATGATTCGAATCTGCGAGGCCAAGCCCAGAATAATGAGTACAGCAACTTGAATAACCGCCCATGCGACAAAAATGTGCCCGTCAGGTTGCGCGTTAATGCGGGCGGGAATAAAGGTAAAGCCCATGAGGATGATGGTCAGGTTGGCGCACCAATGCAGGATATCCCAGCCGTTTCCCAATTTATAGGAAGCTGACAGGCCCGAACTGCCATCAACCATGACCCCTCCTTATAATGCATAGCCCTCACCCGAGACAGGTGCCGACGAACCGCTTGACCAGAAAGCACCGTCGTAAACGGCCGCGACCTTGCGCTACGACAGATTAACTCTATCGAAACAGTCGTCCCGAATCATGGAATTCCAGACAATGCCCACGATGCAAGACGCCCCCATCATACACGACAGAAAGCCGCCTTGCAGGGGTGAGCGCCCAGGGCCGATTGCTCTCCCGGAATACAGGGGAACCAAACCAGCCCAAGCAGCGAGGAAGCTGCGCGAGCTTCGGGGACGTCCCTTCTACCCCATCCCTAAGAAGGCCACGTAGTCGGCGGTGTCCATGAGCGGGGCCTCTAAGGCTTCCGCCGTGTCGTCGGCAACGGCGCCCTCGGCCACGAGCTCCCGGCCGGCCCGCTCCACCGTTTCCAGCCAGGGCTTCACGAGGGCCACGGCCTGCGGGTTGGCGCTCACCTTCCCTGCCGGGCTTCCATTGAATACGGTTACGTTCATATGCACTCCTTTCGCCCTTTCTACGATAGGCGCGACGGGGCGGCCCCACAACCTACGCATCGTAGAGTGCCCCATCCTTGACGCGCGGCGTGCCATCATCCCTCGAAAAGCTCGCTGCGGCGCGATAGGAGCACCCGCAATCATCTGCCGAGTTGCCACCGCAACAGTGACCGAGGCGGCCACTCGGGCACCGCCGCAGTGCCAACGGGGGCAGCAAGCGACCTAGATAACGCCCGCAACCCCGAGGCCGACGAGGCCTGCTATTTGCAGGAGGAGGAAGAGGGGCAGACCCCAGACGAAGTACCATTTTCGGGTTTTGTGGCGAACGAGGCGCATGGCCACCAGGCCGCCGAGGGCGCCACCGGCAAAGGACAGCGCGATCAGGGTTCTCTCGGGAATGCGATAGGCCCCTCGGACGGCGCGGCGCTTGTCTATGCAGAAGCCAACGAACGTCACGACGTTGACAGCAGCCAGGTACACCGCCACCGCCAGCAGCCCACCTTGCCCGACCAGGTTCCCCATCACGGCCTGCCGCCTCCTTCCCCGTCGGCATCGCCCGCGGGCGCGGATCCCTCCCGAGCTGCCCCCTGCGCTTCGCCACCGCGGGCGCACAGTTCGCCTTCGCACAGCCAGCGCTGGCTCCAAAGGACCATGGCGTTCAGAATGGGCACGAAACTCGCACCCACGTCGGTCAGCGAATATTCCACGCGGGGCGGAATCTCGCGGTAGATTTCGCGATGCACGAGGCCATCGGCTTCCAGCTCGCGCAGCTGCTTGGTCAGCGTGGATTGCGAAATGCCCTCGATGCGGCGCATCAGCGCGCCGAAGCGCTGCACCTCGTAGGTGGCGATGTACCACAGGATGAGAATCTTCCACTTGCCGCCGAGCACGGCCTGCATGCGGCTCATGGACTCGCAGCGCGCGAGAGCGGCCCCATCGGTGAACTTGTTGTCGGCCATGGCTTCCCTTGTCATTCCCAATAGTGCAGATAATGATACTACTCCCATAAAACATCAGTACTAGTAATCCAAGCACCGCACGGGCATCCTAAGGAGCGAAAACTACGGCGAAAGGAGCCCCATGCACTACACGGGAACCATCTGGCGGCCGCCCTACGAGGCTGGCTCGCTCATCATCGAAGCCACGGCGGGCTGCACCCACCACCGTTGCAAGTTCTGCACCCTGTACGAGGATCTTCCCTTCACGTTTCGCCCCTCGCCCTTAGAAGATATTGAGGCCGACTTGCTGGAGGCGCAGACCTGGTACCACGACCCGTTGCGCAAGACCGAGGAGCGCCTCTTCGAGCAAGAACCCGCGCGGGTCGACCGCATATTTCTGGCCGGAGCGAACCCCTTCGGGCTGAAGGCGAAGCATCTGCTGAGCATCGCGAAGCTCGTGCATCAGTACTTTCCCGGCTGCGAAAGCCTGGGCTGCTTCGCCCGCGTGACCGACGTGACGACGAAGAGCGACGAGGAGCTGCGCGTCCTGAGCGCAGCGGGATTCGACGGGCTCACCCTGGGCATTGAGACCGGTGATGACGAGGCGCTGGCTTTCATGGACAAGGGCTATAGCGCCCAAGACATCGTGACCCAATGCCGGCGGCTCGACGACGCGGGCATCCGCTACGGGTTCTTCTACCTCGCGGGCATTTCGGGCAAGGGCCGCGGCCGGGCGGCCGCCCAGGCCACGGCCGCCATCTGCAACCAGACAAACCCCTGGCTGATCGGCGCGAACATGCTCACCGTATACCCCACCTCGGCCCTGTACCGCGAGATACGCGCCGGCCGCTGGACGGAGGAGACGGAAGTGGAGAAGTACGAGGAGATTCGCGAGCTTGTCGCCGGCCTTTCCATCCCCGTCACCTTCGCCATGTTGGGCGCTTCGAACCCCGTGATGCTCCAGGGACAGCTTCCCGACCAGCGCGAACAGCTCATCGATGCCCTGAACACCATCATCACCGACATCGGCGAAGAACGCCTCCGCGCCTACCGCACTAACTTACGGCACCTGTAGAAGAGGCGGCCTGTTGCGAGCCTATGGCGGCGCCCCCTCGCGAGCTTATTGGGGCGCCCCTATTCCAGCGGCTTGTCCGTACCGGGGACATCCCGAATAGTGCGCAGACCGTTTTCGGGAGGCTCGCCGAGGGGGAACCAGTACTTCCAGGCTTCGAAGGGATGGGCGCCTTCCACGCGCACAACGGCCTTGAAGGCGTCCTTGGGGACGATGGTGTGCAGCTCGCGGCCGTCGCGGGTGAGCAGGTGGATGCCGCCGGCCGCCAAGGCCTCGTCGCAGAACGTGAGGCAGTTGTAGGTGACGAGGTTGTAGGTGCCCGTGTGGGCGCGGCGGTCCTCGGCGCAGGCCCGCACGGCCCGGAAGGACACCGCGTCGCACCACAGGGCGATGGCGCAGTTCACGTGCTCGTTCCACCAGTTCCCCGGCTGGCCGTGCACGATCCAGCCCGAGTGCTTCTCCAGGTCGGCGAAGGTCATGGGGTCGCGCAGGCAGGCCATGATGCCCGGCGCCTCCACTTTGCTGCTGTGGCGGTAGTAGGAATAGGTCTGCAGCGGGCCGCCCACAGGCCCCAGGGCCAGGATGCAGTGGCCCTCGTCCCAGGCTGCTTCCAAGTTGAACAGGAGAAACACGTTGTAGGAACCGGCGGGAGGCGTTACCCAATCTGCGGGCGCCAAAGCCTCCCGCTGCTGAACATGGTGGCAGTGGCGAAGGGTCTCCTCCGTTTCCGCCGCCTTAAGAGAAAGCTCCATGGCCCCGCTCCTTCTCAACTGGTTGCCCGCACCGCCCACACGGGCGAGCGGCCCAATGACGCCCATTATAAGAAGGGCCCACAGCAGCACCGATGCCGCCCGCCATCCGTTACCGTTTCATTGGGGACGCGCTTCGCCGGATGTTCAATCCAAGCAATTACCCCCGATCCAAGCCGCTGATAGTACAATGGCCTTGAAACAGAAAGGGCGACGATGACATCCTTGGAAATGGAACACATAATCGAAGAAGTTGAGCACAGCCTGGCGGTTGAGCACATGACCATGACGGAAACCGAAAAGGACAACTTGCGCAAAGTCGGCCGCGGCGAGATGACCTATCGCGACCTGATCGCCCAATACGTTGCCGACGCGAAGCGGCTGGCGGCCTCCCATGGCTGACCGTCGATCATATAACTACCAATACGATGCCGACGACCCCTACGTCTATGCAGGCACCAAGGTTCTCGTCAACAAGTTCGGCCTCGTCGATTTTGACGAACTGTGGAATGCGGAACGCGCCATTACCGGTGTTGCGGCGGCCGAGCTCGAAGCGCATCCGATCGAAGGCCTCTTCGACCTTACTCATCTCCAGGCAGTTCATCGGGCTCTTTTCGGCGAAATCTATGCATGGGCCGGGGAGATTCGGAAGAAAGGCTTCATCTCGAAGGGAAACTCCCTATTCTGCGGCGCAGAATTTATCCTCCCCTATTCCCAAAGCCTTTTCAGAGCTCTTAAGGCGGAGAACTACCTGCGCGATCTTGAACGCGACGACTTTATCGAGCGGATGGCGTTCTATATAGCGGAAATCAACGCCCTCCACCCCTTCCGCGAAGGTAATGGCAGAACACAGCGCATATTCGCGAACCAGCTGGCTCGGCAAGCGGGCTGGGAGCTCAACTTCAAAACGGTCAGCCCCGAAAGGCTGTGCGATGCCTATATTGCCTCAATGACCGATTTGAACGACTTGATCGGTCTTCTT
Organism: Adlercreutzia sp.; assembly: GCF_056795635.1. Lineage (NCBI taxonomy): Bacteria > Bacillati > Actinomycetota > Coriobacteriia > Eggerthellales > Eggerthellaceae > Adlercreutzia > Adlercreutzia sp. Next base: position 188,660 of record NZ_JBQIIT010000002.1, read on the forward strand.
CAAGAAACCGTAAGTCCGTTGGAGGGCTGAAACAACCAGGACAGCCGCGCCAGCCGCCTCGCTTGGATGATCGACCGTCTCAACCAGAACCTCAAGCCGACGGAGAAGCCGGCTTGTTGCTCTCGCCGTCCCGCTCCAGCAGGTCGCGGGCGTGGGCGATGGCGTCGTCGATGCAGGTGCGGAAGTGCTCCTCCCCCACCAGGTCGACGAAGCCGGCGCGGCGCATGGTCTTCATGGGCTGCTCGTTCACATGGGAGAAGATGAGGCTCACGCCGTGGGCACTGCAGTACTCGTAGAGGTTCTCCAGGGCGTTCATGCCCGTGGCGTCCAGCGAGGGCACGCCGCGCATGCGGATGATCAGGTAGCGGGTGAAGTCCTTCACCGAGATGTCGGCGATGCGCTCGGTCATGCCGAAGAACATCGGCCCGTTGATCTCGTACACGCGCACGCTCTTCGGCAGCTCGCGCAAGTGGGTGACCTCGGAGTTCTCGTCGACGTAGTACTTCCAGCCTTTCACCTCGGTCTCCTCGCTCACCATCTTCATGAACAGCACCATGGTGATGAGCATGCCCGCGGCAATGGCGATCACCAGATCGAAGACGATGGTCAGCGCGAAGGTGAGCAACAGCGTGGCCACGGCCCCCTTCGACGCCGTCTGGCACAGGTGCGCGAAGTTGCGCCAGCCGCACATGTTGTAGGCCACATGCAGCAGGATGGCCGCGATGGCGGGCATGGGAATGAGCGCCGCGTAGGGCATGAGGAAGGCGAGCACGGCCACGAGCACGAGCGCGTGCACCATGCCGGCGATGGGCGTGCGGCCGCCGGCCTTCACGTTCGCGGCCGTGCGGGCGATGGCGCCGGTGGCCGGAATGCCGCCGAAGAGCACCGACGCGATGTTGCCGATGCCCTGGGCCACCAGCTCGTCGTTGGCACGGTGATGGGAGCTGATCATGGAGTCGGCCACCACGCAGGACAGCAGCGACTCGATGGCGGCCAGGATGGCGATGGTGGCGCCGTTGGCCAGCTGGTCGCGGAACAGCGCGAAGCTGAGCTGGGGCAGGTGGAACTCGGGCAGACCGCTGTTGATGGCGTACAGGTCACCGATGGTGAGCACGTCCAGGCCGAGACCGCTCACGAGCGCAACGCCCGCGAACAGCGCCATAAGCGAGCTGGGAACGCGAGGGACCAGACGCGGCCACAGGAACAGCACGGCCAGGCAGACAAGGCCCACGATGCAGGCCTGGGCGTTTACCGTGGCAATGTTGCCGGCCAGCGCCGCCACCTTGTCCACGGTCTCCACCGTCGCAGTGCCGGCGGGATAGGTCAGGCCGAGGAAGTCCTTCAGCTGACCGATGGCAAGCGTCACGGCAATGCCCGCCGTGAAGCCCGTGGTGATGGTGAAGGGTACGAAGCGGATGACGGCGCCCAGCTTGAACAGGCCCATGAGGATGAGCAGGATGCCGGCGATGATGGTGGCCGCGATGAGGCCGTCCATGCCGTCGGTGGCCACGATGCCCGCCACAATGGTGGCGAAGGCCGCCGTGGGGCCCGAGATCTGCACGCGGCTGCCGCCGAGAAACGCGATGAGGAAGCCCGCCACGATGGCCGTGTACAGGCCCTGCTCCGGCGACACCCCCGAGGCGATGCCCAATGCGATGGACAGCGGCAGCGCCACAATGGCCACCACGATGCCGGCCACAATGTCGCGGGGAATCTGCTCCTTAAGCTCCTGAGGGCTGGAATGCTTGATGATGCTGAAGAGAATCGGCTTGATCTTGTCGCGCTGCTGCATGGGTGTAAGGCTCGGTTCCTTGGGTCGAAGGCGGGTTGGGCTGCGGGTTGACCGGCGGCTCGGAAGCGCCGGGGCGTCCCCTCCCGAGCCAACGACGCGAGCCGCCCCGAGATACCGGGCGGTTCACGCGAATATAAGTCGTTGGGTCAGCAAGAAAACGCGAGGCCGCATTCTACTCTTCTCCACCAAGGTGAGCAAGGCAGAACCCCACGTCAGTCGGAGGAGCGGTTGGCTGCAGAAGCGGCGGTGCCTGGTTTCAAAACGCAATCAAATCGCGAGCCCGAGGGGGCGTCCCCAAAAGCCAGCTATACTTTCACCGGAAAGACCCCGAGGGAAGGAGCCGCCGTGAACCCCCTGCCGCTGAGCACCGAAACCGCTGTTGAGACCCGCGAGCTGGTCATGGTAGAGCCCGAGCCCGCGCCGGAGCGCCCGATGAGGGAGAAAGCCATCATCGCAGGTATTCTGGCCGCCCTCGCCCTCGTGTCGCTGCTGGTGGTGGCGAATATCGCCTCGAATCCCGCCACCTATGTCGGCATCACCGACACTCTCGACGAGAAAAAGGCCAACGTCATGATGCTCGCCACCACCACGACCGCTGCCTCGGCCGCCATCACGGCGCTGCCCAACGACATGGGCACGCCCATCGCAGAGAAGCTCGTGGACTTCAGCTCGTACTTCATGGTCATCCTGGCCGTTATCTACCTGGAAAAGTTTCTGCTGACCACATTGGGGTTCCTCGGTTTCGGCATTCTCATCCCCATCGCCTGCGCGTTGTTCGCCTTCGCGGTGTTCTTGCAGCAGGGAACGCTTTCACGGGCGAACCTGCAGCGACTGGGAGCGAAGCTCGCGGCCTTTGGCCTGGCGCTGGCGCTCGTGGTGCCCGTGAGCGTATGGCTCACCGACAATGTGGACGCCACCTTCGATGAGACGCTCGCCGCCTCCAACGCCGCGGCCCAAGAGGCCACCCAGCAGCTGGAGGAGAATACCCCGACCGAGCCCCAGGAAGACCAGGGGCTGCTGGGCGGCATCGCCAGCGCCGTGCAGGACGGATGGAGCAACCTGACCCAAGGCGCCCAGCAGGCACTGGACAGCCTGGGGCAGCAACTGAACACCATGGTGGACACACTGGCGGTCATGATCGTGACGAGCTGCCTGATTCCCCTGCTCGTGCTCATGCTGTTCCTGCAGCTTGTGAAGATCATCACCGGGATCGACTTCGGCGGCGCCACCGCTGTGATGGGCGCCGCCCGCACCAAGGGCCGCGCCGTCGCCAGCTCACTGCGCCGCCCCGCGCAGAAGGGCTAGGCCGTTATGGGCGGCCTGGACGAGGGGCGCCGGAGAGGCAGGAGAGGCGCTCATATCGAACCGTTATAAACGTCCGATTTGAGGTTGATGGATCCCATTGCTTGATGCAGCCGATCCAAGGATCATGCCGTCTTTCTATCGCCCGATCAGCTTCTTTTCGCTCCTCACGCGCACTCGAGCAGATCGTCGCATTCGTTATAGGGCACGCTGTTTTCGTATATGTATTCTGGCGCCAAATCTATAGTCCCGTCAGCCCACGAGACAAAACCATGTTGAACAGAAATCGAGGCAAAAACCGACTCATCTTTCAAAGGCTCAAAAGCAGAACCCTCGACCGAAAGAGCATCGAACAGTTTCTTTTCGCCAGACGAAAAGAGGATCAGCAGCATCCCTCCCTTGAGGGGCGTGGCTTGCACCACCCGCACCTCATCGCAAGGAGTGCCAGCGTAGCAAATGTCATCAACTATGTACATCACACGCCCTCCTACATGGGGTCCACTTTGTCAAAGTGCTCGCCCTGAACCGCACGGTTCCACGCAGCGTATACTTCCTCTTCGTGAAGGGCGAGCCAGCCAACAACGATCTTCATCTGCTTACGCGGCAACGAACCCGCCAGCAGCTCGCCATCGACACCCACTGAGGCCTCGAATTCGCCGTAATAAACATGCACGTGTGGTTTGTTGTGATGCTTGGTATCCTTGAAAAGCATGTAAATCACGATACCAGCAAAGCGGGAAAGCTCGGGCATTGACACTCCTCTGGTAGGTGGTGAAATCGAAACTACGGCCCTTAAACGGTCGCATGAATATAATACCCGACGCGCCCTTGGCCTTGGGCTGAAGAGCGTCAACAGACTTGCAAGAAGCAGCATTTCTTCAAGCCAAGGAAACCACATCTGCAAGCAAGCCGCCAAAGAGCGTACTGAGTCGAACGGTCTTACGGCCGCACCACTTGAAGCAAAAGGAGCGAAAACGATGGACAATGCCGCTGCGAAAACCGGCCTGCACGGACAACGTGTCACGTGCACCATCTGCCCGCACGGATGCCGGCTGGCCGAGGGGCAGACGGGCCTCTGCCACGGGCGCGTTGCCCGGGACGGCCGCGTGGCGGATGCCAACTACGGACGTATTACGTCGCTGGCACTGGATCCCATCGAGAAGAAGCCGCTCGCGCGGTTCCGGCCTGGCGCGAAGGTGCTGTCGGTGGGCTCCTACGGCTGCAACCTGCGCTGCCCGTTCTGCCAGAACGCCTCCATCGCCTGCGCCTGCGAGCGCGACGTACCCTGGCGCGAGATAGCGCTGGCGGAGCTGGTCGAGCTGGCTGCCTCGCTCATGCCCGAGGGCAACATCGGCATCGCCTTCACTTACAACGAGCCGCTTGTGGGGTTCGAGTTCGTGCGCGATACTGCCCGCCTATCGCGCGAGCGCGGCCTGGCCAACGTGCTCGTCTCGAACGGCTCCGTGAACGACGGCCCGCTGCGCGAAGTGGCCGCACTCATCGATGCAGCGAACATCGACCTGAAAGGCTTCACCCAGAGCTTCTACGATTTCGTCGGCGGCGACCTGGACACCGTGAAGCACACCATAGAAGCGCTGGCCGCCGAACCCGGTTGCCACCTGGAGGTGACAACGCTCATCATTCCCGGCCTGAATGATAGCGAAGACGAGATTGACGCCGCGGCTGCATGGCTCGCATCGCTTGATCCGGGCATTCCCTACCACATAACGCGCTTCTTCCCCTGCCACCGCCTGCAAGACCGCCCCGCCACACCACCCGCCACCGTGCACCAGCTGGCCGCCGTAGCCCGCCGCCACCTGAAACACGTCTACGTGGGGAGCTGTTAGGAGAGGCAGGGCTCACGATCTTCCACGCCCTCTACGGCCCCTGCGCCTTCCGAACCTTCCGCGCCTCGCACGAGCAACGCGGCCGACGCTCCTCGCGCCGTCGGCATGGCATTTCCACGGGCGCCCTCCGCAACCCTTCCGGAAATGAAATCGTAGGGCATCCTGCGGGCTACCAGGTAGAACACGGCAAGCGGGAGCGCCGTGTTCTGCGGGTACACGAGCACAAGCAGCAACACGATTGCCCGCGCCGCGTAGAAGGCGACGCGCATGGCGCCGGCGCGCTGCTGCGTCTCGCACGACATGCGGTAGAACAGGCCCGCCGGCGTGCCGCCGTCGCGCCTCCAGGGCACGACCACTTCCACCACCGCGAAGGCGAGCCCATAGCAGATCACCCAGACGACGACGTTGGCCCGGTTCAGCATGGCCTCGTCGAAAGCATCGCCCATCAGCATCTTCAGGCCGATCACGACCATCAGGCGCGGCACCACCGAGCATACGTCGATGATCATAGCGTCGGTCCACAGCGCCACCGCGCGCCGGACGAAGCCAGGACGATGGGTAACGGGCGGCAGCACCTCCGCTTCGCGCTGAGTCAGCTTCACAGCCAGATGCCCCAGCCCCAGCCGATCACACCGCCGAGCGTGTTGCACAGAATGTCGTCCACGTCGAAGGTGCGGTATGAGAAGGGATACACCCCGAATAGCCCCGTGAGCTGCGCCGTTTCGATAAGGCAGGTGGCGGCGAAGGACAGCGCCAAGGCAAGCGGGAGCCTCAGCTTCAGGAGCGTCCGCGCAATGAAGCCGAGCGGCACGAAGAGCACGATGTTGAACAAGAGTTGCAGCACTGCGCGAGCGCCGCCTTCGGCGATATCGTGAACGAAGTTGAGCGGGTCGAGAATGGGCGGGATGCCGTAGGTGATGCCCGGTCCTGAATCGCCCGTAGGCAGCGGGTACAACGTGAAGCACACAAGACCGGCAGCATAGAGGATACTCGCGTACACAGCGAACACGGTCGTAAGCGGCAGCCATCCGTCGCGCCGGTACAACCCCACCAGCACCGGCACGCTGAGCAGCAGCGACAGCAACGGCCACACCAGAACGGCCACATTGAAGCTTTCGCTGAAAGTAGCTATGTACCCATTGATGACCGATCCCATAATCGAAAAGGGTACCACAAGAACAGCACGCCGCCTACGGGAGCACTGGCTGCCCGCTCATTTTCATTGTGGGGCCGCGAAAGGCACTGCGGGTATTGCGCCCTTTTCGCGCCCAAGGCGACCGAGACGCTACTCCCGGCCCGCGATGTACTCCCTGAAACCGGGCAGCGCAAAATAAAAATCGCCGTTGAGGGTTTCACCAATAACGCCGCTCTGCACAAGTCGTTTCTTGTACGTGGAAATATGCCCCGAAGGTTTTCCCAGTCGCCCCATCAGATCAGCGCGACTGGTGACCTTCTCGTCTTGCACCATGGCCGCGAGAAACGCCCTATCTGCCTTGGAGAGCTCTGCATAGGTGACGTCGAAGATGCGATCTTCCAGTTCACGCTGAGCCCTCTGCGCACCGGCGCGAATGTCTTCGATACTCAGGAAAGCATCGTCGGAATGCATGCGCCATGCTCGATAGCCCAGAAGCTGAAGCATGAAAGGAAATCCGTTGATAGCCTCAACCGCTTCGGTCAATGCCCCTTCGTTGATAAGCCTGCCGCCTTCTTCAACCGTCAGGCGAAAGGCCTCTTCCACCTCGTAAGGTGCCAAGGAACTCAGATCGAAGCGCTGGGCTCGGCGAAGAAACGACGTGTTCTTACCGCTGAGAAGCGAGCTTATATGGAACGGTAACCCCGCCATCACGAGGGCGACCTTGCGGTTCTCGCGCACGAAATGCTGGTATGTCGAAACCAGGTGGCTCATCTCGTCGAGAGACACATCCACCTCGTCAACGGTAATCAGCAAGCCGACGCCCGCTTCACCTAAACGGTCTAAAAGGCCATTCATGCGCGTGCGCCAATTCGCTTCCGATTCGCCTCTCGGGTTCCACGTCGCCCCTCCAAGGCCCGCGATGTTCACACCCGTAAGACACTTTTCGGGCAAGGTCTCAATGAGATGAGAGGCCGACTCCTCGGTGCGCTGGACGATATCCTCAAGCATGCCCGGTGTTGCCGAAACATTGGCTATCACCCACCCAAGCCGAGACGCTTCGTTGCCGAGATATGTGAGAAGAGCCGTTTTACCGCAGCCGCGCGGACCGACGAACAGGGCGCAGAGGTTTGTCGCTTGCTCTTCGAAGGCGCTCAGGACATCCGAGAGCACCTGCTCTCGACCGGCGAAATAGGCAGGCACTTTTCCAAATTCAGGGGTAAACGGGTTGAACGTCCCCCGCTGGATGCCCTCGGTTTTATCTGCCACGACAATCTCCCGCCATTCGACCGCTGCAACAGGGAGATCGTAGCATCCTTGATTTCTTTTAGCAATCTTGATTTCTTTTAGCGTCCTTGATTTGTTTTAGCGTCCTTGCGCGATTTGAGCGCAGGCGAGACCAGCAATAGAACAAAGATTGGTGGACAACAAGCGCTCTCGCAGATCATTGCACCGAATTTGGCTAAGACCTCGCCAGTTGGTCGCACCGACGCAATCGCAGCGGCAAAATGGTGCGTCAAGGAGGGTGATGCCTATGACCGCGCTTCGGCATCGCGGGCGACCTCGCGGGGAGGCGCCCGAAGCTTTCGATCTGCGGCGGAAATGGGTGGAAGCCAGATCTTCCGGCAAGGCGCCAACGCTCAAACCGCACGGCACTGCCGACAACGAACTACCCGACAACTCCAACGCGAAACCGCAACGTTCCAAAGTATCCTTTGCGGGGAAAGCCACAGATCCGGAAAACAGGCGAGCCCTTACAGCTCGACCGAGAAGACCTCCGTCTGGTTGACCAGGTCCAACTCAAGCTGCAGCGCGGCGATCTCATCCGCGACGGCGCGGTAGTCCGCCTCCGCCCGGGCAACGTCGTAGTTCGCGTAGCGGTACTCGATGGGCCCGTTGCCGCTGCCGAAGTACCGATTGCCCAGCCGCTCCTGGGGCTGGCGCGAAGCGAGCGAGTTCAGGCGATCCTTGCGCCCCGACAGCTGCGCGAGCAGGATAAGCGCCTCGTCGATGGTGATGCCCCGCTCGGGCAGAACCGTCTGCATGTTAAACCGGTGCAGGGCATGGCGAATGGCCCGCGCCTGCCCGTCGATCTGCGCGACCTTCTCACGCACGGCCCCGTAGTCGTAAGCAGGAGGCTCGGCCGCCTCCCCCTCGGCGAGCACATAGGTACTCACCTCCTGCTCGCTCCGCAGGAGCCGATCCTTCTCGTCCTGCAGCCTCCGCAGGTACTTGTTAGCACTAGCCGATGTGAATTCCACGCAACCACCTCTTCCACGCGCCGACCATTCGATGGCCTCCACCATACCAGGCGACAGCAGCCGCATTCAACAGTCCCACTAGTCCGATTTGAGATTGATACTTTTTGCTCCGCTATCACACCCCTAGCCCATCTCAGCACAATACACGCCGCAGACTCCGCGCAAAGGCCACATTCCGAAAGAAGAGAGCAGTCGTTGCATTCGAAGTCCAGTTACCTTGAATGGGGTTAACGTATTTCATTCTTTGTGTAATTCTGATAAAAAGAACGCGTACCCGCAATTAGATGGGCTGAGATGAGAGATTACGACGAGAACCGAGTACGATATTTTGGGCGCAACGATTTGGCTGCAGGCCACTATCGAGATAGGTGCCTGGAACTTTTACGAGACAGCGAGAAGAGGCAGATCGAGTCGATCAACGATGCCATAGAGGCGCATCAATGCAGGCTTACTGTTGAGGGGATCCCAGAGATTTTCGAAGAAGAGGATTCCATCAACACAAGCCAAGCCTCCCGACAGTTCTTCGCACATGCATGCGCATATGTCAGCAAAGCTCTTTCATATGACAGCATTGCGTCCATGTACGAGCAGATCGAACTTCAGTACCACGAACCATTTTGGCAACTAATGGGCGTGTGCGGTGCTCACAAAATGATTAGCTCGGCCGATTTCGCGGAACTGCTGGAGACTCATCCCGAATGCATTGTTTCCGCTCTGGAAAGAAAGAAGTTCGTAAATCAATTTGACAGCGAGATCGCCGACGCAATGCGAAGAAATCCGATTCTTTCCGCAGAAACGATAATCAACCGTCTTGCATCCGACTCAACCCACAACACGAAATTATTTCTACCCTCACAACTTCATAATGAGGATATCAACTCAATAATGTTGAGCTATATCAACGACGAGAAAGCCAATCCAAACTATCTATGGGTGCTACGCAACTGGCCATCCGGAATGGTAAACAGATATACGCCCTCAGCAGAAATTCGTGTTGGAGCAAAGCGTAAACACGAAGAGTCCGTTCAAGCTATGTTTAAAAATGGGACAGGATTACGCTATGGCGCAGGAGTTAACATCAACATGTCGCAAATCGCCTGCAAGGGAATGGCCCGCGAAGATCTCGTGGTCATCCACTCTTTCAGCGGACCTTGGCTAAAGAAGTTCACGGATCCCGCAACGATTATGAATAATCTAATTTACATCTTCGATTACTTAGATCCAAGCGGCCTAATGACTATGCCAGCACGCAAGCATGAAGCACGCGGCATCATGGGACTTCTTGGCCTGCACGCAATCGGAGAATACCGTTCGTTTATGGATTCTCATATACGCGATAGTCTCGCTTTAATCGAAACGGCGGCTTACTCGGAATTCCTAGAGAGCAATGATGCCCGATTAGAAACCGCGCTAGAATGGGTTTACAACGAATATTTCGCAGATGAGTTCGACATCAAAGGTTTTTCTCTTGCACTGCCTACAAAGGAAACAACCTGGCTAGACAAATGCAAAGCTATTGGTCCTGAGGTCGAGCGAGCGGTAAAGGCTTACTCTATTTACGCCAAGCGCGGAGAAATCGACAACGACTATTTTCCGTTCGAGAGCATGAAGACTTTTTCATCGATACCAGCACTAATAAAGCCTAAATACGTCATTGCCGGATCCGGTTTTGAACAGTGGGGCTTTACCCTCTTTTCAGACCAATGCATGCTGTCGTACCTAGCCGATTCAAACGAGAGCGAGTCCTGCTTTTACGATGCCATGCTGCGACACAACATCACCCAAAACGATTACCCTGAATATCTCCACTCTAGCATTGGCCAACTGGAAGACAATGGCTTTATTGCCAAAGAAGCAGAAGGGTTCAAACCATCCTTGGCCGCCGTTTGCCTTAAATGCGTCTGGGATAACGACGCCTTGGTTTTACGATTTTTGGAAAATGCCGAGCTAAAACTTGTGCAAGAACTGGTGGATCGCGATATTCTCGCATATTGCGACACCTTATTCACGCCAACAGAGGCCGCGTATCTTGACTACATGTTCAACGACGCCTCCTTCCCAAACTCTCTAGCCCTCAGAAACCGATACGATCATGCGCACGCCGCAATCACTGACCCCAACGCAGAGGAAATCAGAACCGACTACTATCGCATGCTGAGCTTGCTCATCTGTATTACCCTCAAAATTAATGAGGAGCTTATGATCGCAACAAAGAAGGGCGGATTGGAAAATCTCGTCGATTGGCCCTTCTACGACGAAAGCGTCTTCCATCTTGCTAAGGAGCTAGCAGACGAGAGCAGGCATTGACGCTTTTACCAGCAATCAGCAAAGGCAGATGCAGGAAGGATCACTTGAGCCTTGCCCGTCCTGAAAACCGAAGTCCAGCAATGCTCACTTTTCGAGCAAATTTCTCGCGCTCCAAAACGATTTGCCTCGATATGATAAGTTGACATCAAACGAAACAAACCCTAGGAAGTCACACCATGAAAACCATTCACGTAGTAGCAGCCATCATCGAACGAGAAGGACGCGTTCTGGCGACGCAGCGAGGCTACGGCGAGTTCGAAGGTGGCTGGGAGTTTCCCGGCGGCAAGGTCGAACCGGGCGAAACGGAGGAGCAAGCGCTTATCCGGGAAATCCACGAAGAGCTTAACGCCGAAATCATCGTAAACCGACACCTTTGCACAGTGGATTACGACTACGAGGCATTCCGTCTTCACATGGGCTGCTATCTTTGCGCCCTTGCGGAGGACCACATCGATCTCCTCGAGCACGCCCAGGCCCGATGGCTCGATCGCGAGACCATCGATTCCGTTGCCTGGCTTCCGGCAGATATCTCCGTGGTGGATGCCCTGAAGGAGGAAGTGCTCTAGCCGTTGAGGCTGCCGTTAATCGTCAAGCCGACTGGTCAAGAACTCGTATATATCTCCCTTGACAGGGTTTTCCAATTCATAGGCAATCTCCACCGCACTGGTAACTCCATCAGCCATGGTTATTTCTTTGAACTCGCCCGTAGGATGAACCTCACCCAGGAAGTAGAATTCCGTGCCGTCGTCCTTGTCTTTGAGGTTCTTGCGCACAAACAGATAGCAGCGAACTCCGTTAAGGCGTGCATTCCCCAGCATTTGAATTTCCGGAGACGTAAGAGAGCGCTTGCTCTTGGAAATAGCAATGATTCGATTATCCGAGAGGAAGCGATCTTCATATTGGGTGGTGATGCTAATGTCGGGATCCTTCTCATAGTTGATGAAGACCGGGAAGGTGTTGGTGTCCTTGTCGTGGAAATATCCGCCGACATTCTGGAAGTTTGGCTGTTTCTTCCATCTCAGCAGTCGGCACACTTCTTCGCGCGTGTACTTTCGGTTGAGCACAAGATCGGTGTCCTTGTAAGTGTTGGCATAATCCCGCGTGTTCCTCGCAAGCGCAAACTCCACCAAATCCAAAACCGCATCGCGGAACCGATCGTCCATCAGCAAGGCCACAAACTCAGAAGAGGCCACAAACCTCCCTCCCTCATCTACCGCAACAGCCGGACCATCCTTTGAATACTCGCCCGTTAAAACACGAGAAGCCGAGCGAAGTGCCTCCTCCTTTACGCCACGAGCGTAAAGACCTTCTTTCTCGATCGTTATGTCGCCCTCGGCAAAGCTTCGAATGATCTCGAGGTCCACCGCACGCTTTCCGTTGCCCAGCTTCGTGGAAATCGCCTTTAGCATAGCGAGCTCTTTTTCGCCGAAATGAGTCGTGCAGTCCTTGTCGTATTGCTGTAGGAATGCAGGATATGAGCCATATTTCCGAATAATCAGCAATGGGTCCATGGCCTCGTTCGCATCGAAATCAACAAGCCTTGGCGTCCTTCCCAACACCTGTTTCAAATGCTCGAACTCGCTCCGAATGAGCTTTGCCTCCGCAAACCTGCCTTCTTCCAAAGCACGAAAGATTCGTTTCTCGGAAATGCTGTCGAAAGAAATGGTGGAGCAACCCGGAATAGCGGCGCTCCCCTCCTTCACCACGCGGCGAAGATTGTCCTTGTTGTAGGTTCGGTCTCCAGAGAGCGCCATGGGAATGAGAAAGTTCTGCTGGTAGTTACCGATGAAGTCAAGAACGAGGGTAAATTCCTTCGAGTCGTATTTACGCAGACCGCGCCCCAACTGTTGCATGAACACCACGGTCGATTCCGTGCGCCGCAGCATAATAATCTGGTTCAGAGAAGGAATATCGATTCCTTCGTTCAAGATGTCTACCGAGAAAATGTATTGCAGCTCCCCACGCTCAAGACGCTCGATTGCCTTGTCGCGCTCCCAGTCAGGCGTTTCGCCCGAAATCGCAACCGTGCGATAACCCCGTTCGTTGAAAAGATGCGACAACGTCCGCGCCTCGTCGTTCCGGGAGCAGAAGACAAGCCCCCTTCGATCCTCTTTGTTGACGGAATATTCCTCGATCTTTTCAGTGACATGCCGGACGCGTTCCTCCGACGTCAGCTGGCCGAACAAGACGAAGTCGTCCGTCTCCTCATCATCTATGGCCAGGTCGGCGATACCGAAATAGTGGAACGGCACAAGCATGTTTTCCTTCAGAGCATCTTGGAGGGTGATTCGATAGGCAATGACGTGATTGAACAGGCGATAGACATCGTATCCGTCGGTACGCGTCGGAGTCGCCGTCATACCCAAGAAGAATCTGGGCTGAAAGTACTCAAGAATGTCGCGATAGCTGCGCGCTCCCGTTCGGTGGGCCTCATCGATCACAATGTAATCGTACTCGCGAGGATCAAATTCTTGCCGATACTTAGAAAGAGCCCCAACCATTGCGAACCCGCACGTTTTGGACCGGAAAGCCGGATCTTCCCCGTAAATGCCATACGTGAAACTATCCCCCAGAACACGCCGATAGCTCTCGGCGGAGGCCTTCAAGATCCGCTTACGGTGCGCCACAAAGAGAACCTTGGCAGGCTTGGTCTGGCGAACATCGAGTGCGGAAAGGTAAGTCTTTCCCGTACCTGTTGCAGATACGAGCAGCGCGCGAGGCTCGCCCAATTTATGCTGAACCTTCAAGGCCTCAAGAGCTCTCTCCTGCATGGCGTTCGGCACGATTTCGTACGGCGCACAGGAAGCGGCACCCGGCTTATTCGTCTTTGCGGCGAAGGCCTTAAGCCGCTTTGCGTGCTTTGCCGCATCGGAAGAACCCTCTTCGAGATAGCGCTTGTAGCCCCGAATCCACTCCTGGTTAAGCTCGATCGACTTCTCGTCTTTCCAAAGGCGCTCGAACTCGGCCCTCGCAGAAGCGAGCATTTCCCCGCCTTCGAACGACCGAAAGAGAACGTTCCACTCCTTGTTGCAGGTGAGAGCTGTCTGCGTCAGATTCGAACTTCCGATAATGAACGTCGAGAGCGTTTCGCGATTGAAGAAATATCCTTTCGCGTGCAAGTCCCCTTGGTAGACGCGAACATCTATAGCCGGGAACTCCAACAGTTTCGACAGCGCTTCCGGATCATTGAAGTTCAGGTAGGTGGAAGTCAGAATGCGCCCCGTCGCCCCTCGCTTTTCCAGAAGTTTCAAGGCCTCAACAAGAACCTGAATACCACCGGCGGTTACAAAAGCAACCGAGAAATCAAACGATGTGCAATCCGCGAGCTCGTTCTTAATTATCGAGAGCACATCAGTCGCACTCTCTTTGTCGTTCATAACGATTTTGGGGGCGTACCGATCATCAGAGGGCTTCTCGGACCCGATAAAGCTAGCCCGCAGCGTATCTTCAAAGGCAACGACACTGTATTCGAATCGAGAATCATCAGATAGACGCATGAGGCTCCTTGTTAGATGAATCAGGCTAGCAACAGCTCATTTTACAGCTCATGACAACTCGACACCATCGCACGCTACCCCATCAACCCCAAACGGATTAACGCACCAACCGCGGAACCCACCCAAATACATCTCGACGATCTGAATGAAAGCACGTATAATGAACTTTCGAACCTGAGAGGAACCAAATGTTCAAGTCACTGAATGATGTGGTTTTTGACCATGGAGCAAAAGCCGATCTCTATATCGCTTCAGCTGATAGCATACCTGCAAGCAACAACTCAGTCGACCTTATTGTTACATCGCCGCCCTATTGGAATAAACGGGATTACGGTGTCGCAGGACAGATAGGAAACGAGGCAACACCCGAGTTGTACATCGAAGCAATGTTAAAGTGTCTTCGCGAATGGCGTCGAGTCTTAAAACCAGCAGGATCGCTCTTCATAAACATTGGCGATAGTTACTATAAAAAAACCCTACTTAACATACCCGGCATGTTTGAAAACGCCGCCAAAAACGAGGGCTGGACTTGCAGAAATCGCATCATTTGGTCCAAGCCAACCGGAATGCCCGAACCAGCCAAAGACCGATTGGCGAACAGATACGAATATATTATTCATCTCACGCCACAGTCCAGTAATTATTATTATGACACGCGTGGGTATTGTGACTATTTAGGCGTAGATGCAACTCCCGGCGATGTCTGGACATTTGCGCCTGATCGTTCAATGTCTTCGCATCTTGCACCATTTCCAAAAGAGCTTGTTAAACGAGCCATTCTTCTCGCTTGCCCCTACGCCATATGCTCAAAGTGCGGCACTCCCGTTACTCGTGTCGAAAAACGTACGGCACAGTTAAACCTCGAGCGCCCGCAAGCAAAACGCGCCCTCGCATTGGCGAAAGAAAAGGGGCTCACCCAGGCCCATATTGAAGCCATCCAATCCTTCGGCATTTCCGACGTCGGCAAGGCAACTCGATTCCAAAATGGCACAGGAAGAAACTCTGACCATGTAACGAAACTAGCCCTAGAAGCAAAAGAGGCATTAGGCGGGTACTTCCGTGAGTTTACCTTCGCTAAACGCACAACAGTGGGCTGGCAGGGGTGTGAGCACGAAAGCATGACCCGAGGGGTCGTACTAGATCCGTTTGCGGGAACCGGAACTACTTTAAGTGTTGCGCTGGAAATGGGTCGAAATGCCATCGGTACCGACCTAAAGCCGATTCTCAACGATAGCCTCAGGCAAAGAGTAACCCTATATAATCAGTGAGCGAATGGCGCTAGCAATCTTTTCTTCTTCGATAGATAAGTTTTCTGATCCTAAGTTGATCTGGTAGCATAAAACTGATATTTCGCCAACATTTCCAGAATAATACAAGCCAGCTTCTTGGCTTGTTAAGCAAGGATGTATCGAAAGGGCGATCTTCTTGCCGAAACGCTCGGCATAGGTAACAACTTGCTCGACATCTTCTCTCTTGGCGGCTATTGAATTTTGCAAAGGCTTATATTTTACATCCGCGACCAACTTAAGCGTCGCATTTCGAAAAATCAGAATGTCAGGACACGCAGAGTGCTTTTTATTGGTACCAAAAGCATTGCGGGCGACCTCATAGCCATTTTCAAGAAGACCGTTGTATCTATCCTCAAACAACGGGACAGAATTTACTGCATCATTTCCCGATACAACGCGAAACCCCACAAGGGAATCTTGCAGAATTCGCAAAATATATCTCTCAAATACTTCGCTCATATCTACAAATAGTGGCTCCATCAGCAAGGCCCCATCTCTTGACAGCAGATCAATGCCGTCATCAACCAGCAACACCTTAGAGAGAGGAATAGCCTGCGCATAATCATCTCGACTCGACGGAAGCGGAATCTCCCGCATCGCAATAGCAAGTTGGTGGACAGAACTAATAACAGCGACATCAGACATGCAACGAGAGATCCGATCTGCTTTTGCGCGAAGTCCAGACTCATAGCGACTATTTTCCGCAATTTGAAAAAGTGCAGTCCTAATCAGTCTATTTATATTAATATCTATACTCTTTTTAAATGAATTACTTACTACTTGATAGCCAATTCCTCTCGAAATATAGCGCTTCATCGTTTGAGAAAAATCAATGTTCCCTGCAATAGAACCATTGCTACTTTCTTCTCTAACGTACTCATGGAGTAACCCAACTCCGACTATCGAGTCAGCCAAACGGACAAGCGACAAAGCAAACTGTTTCCTCAGCTCCATGGCGGTATCGTCGGTCGAGACATAGCTGCGTAGCTCATTAATATCTTTAGAAACAATGCCTCCGTAGCGCTTGGCCATTTGATCTATGTTAGCAATCGGTACTTTCGGGTTCACCCATAAAGACACTTCCGGAGCAAGAGGAACAAGACCGATGTGCTTTGATGGCCGCAGAAAATTGACAAGACCATCCTGACTATCTTTTTTGGGACGACATTGAATCTGAATGAGACCGCTTGCAATTACATCTGGATAGATCGAAAGTCGATACGGATAACCTTTTTCTTCCGACAGATAGTCTTCTATTTCTTGTATAGATATTTGGTCATATTCTGAAACGTTAAACAATGGCATAATTGATTTATTGAAGGGAATCCAGCAGCTCTTCAAAATTCTTCATAAGTTTATCGCATTCAATCGCATCGAAGCGAAAAACCTTCTTTAAATGCGGCCTCACCTGGTACAGCCACACTCTGCTCAATGTCGAATAATCTTTCACTGACCAAAAGAATGCGTGGCCCAACTCGGGAAGAGATCTACTAGAACATGCCGCATTGCAACGATTGAACCACTCCACAATTTTCCCAGCCACAGCATCATCCATCCCGGATGCAATTAAACGCCCTCTGAGAAGCTCTGCACGAGGATTCATTTCAATGATGCCGAATCGGCGCCCAAACGCTAAATCAACTTCATCTGCACCTCTATCCACGGGATTCATCGTAGCAACAATATAGACGTTTTCAGGTATAACAACCTCTTCGCCACTTGGAAGTAAAAAGGGTAGCCCCCTCTTACTTCTCTCTATATACGTAAGGGCCTCACCAAATATGCGCTGAGAGTCTCCTCGACTAAGCTCATCTATGACAATGCAATATGAATGTGCTTTGTCAGACAGCGCCTTCTTGCATAGCTGAAGAAATATTCCGTCCGCCTTCGCGAAGCCACCCGTCGTCGTGTCAGGCCTGTACCCCTCCATGAAATCTTCGAATTGGTATGAAGCGTGGAACTGCACAAATGCCATTCGGCCATCATCGCCATCGGCAATAAATTCGGCCACCAATCGAGCATAGTAGGATTTCGACGTTCCGGGGGCACCAGACAAAATAACGCCTAAGTAATCTTCTAATACTTGCAGTATCTCCTTGATGTTTTCGTCAAGATCTGCATTCTTGGTAGCTTCTGGCAAAATGGCTTCGGAACTGTCTGACGGAACGCCTAAGCCACCCTCGATTCTCTCTAAGCCTAACTGCACCGCAGTTAGCCGTCGGTAGTCGTAAGACACGACATCTAGAACTTCGACCTGATCAGTACTGCCCTCATCAAGATCGTCCACGCGATCAAGTGGCCATTTTTCTCCAGGAGTCGAGAAGTCAAAAATACTCGAGTAAAACTCCAAGTCGTCAAGCGCGAAATAGCGACTGAGTAATTCTACTAATTCCCTATCTGTAATATACTCCGACGGAGAAACAAGCAAGCAATTACGAAAAAGAAAAGCAGCCAAAGCCCATGCTGGGATAAGGTGGCCGCCAATCAACTTAGAAGAAATCTCGGTGACTGACGGCAAACGCAGCTTCCCTTCAGATGTGTAAAACAGCACCTTTTTTTTCGTCACGCAAAGAGCTGGGTGCAAAACTGCCAGCTAAATTGGGGTTCATCCAATAGTTCTCGCCTCTCGACGCAAACGGACGATAGTAAGGCGAAGAACCGCCCGGAACATCGAGCCATTTCGATATAATTTGTTGATACGCTGAGGCCAAACACTCACTTAAATCGTCGTGCTCAGTCGACAGCTTAAGAAGCGATAGATAAAACACCGATTGTTCATGCGCTTTTGATTCCTGAAGCCTCTTTATAGCAACTTCGACGGTGGGAACGCTTAACGTAGCTTTCATCATGATTCCTCAATCAAGTCCCGCTCTATCATCTTGCATGCTAAACCATGAAGCCAAGCAGCTTGGTTCAAACAATTCATCGGAAAAGTATTCAATACTACATCATCATTTAAATATCAGAATAACGTAGTGGTTATGCCCAATCAAGCCTTTCACCAACTAAATTTGCCTCTATCATGTATCAGAGCGTAGAAGTTGATTCGCAAGCCGATCCGTACATTTGCTTTTCTTAAGACCCGGCTTTACACGTGCGACTGAGTTCGAAGCGTTTCTCCTGGCAGAGACGCCGATTGGGGCGTCGCGCGAGCGGAAGGAGACTCCGACGCCTGAGAGAAGACAGGGGCCCGACGGGAGCTCGATAAGAGCCGGGCCATGGGAAGACGCCAGTTCAGTGTTGCCGACGAGGTCAAGTACAGCCACACCCACATGCGGGCGTCCGGGGGAGGGGCGAGGTCGACCCGGCACCCGGGGACGGCTGCACCAGCCTCCGCAGCTGACGCACATGTGTAACAAGCGTCGCTACCGCCACTCGATGCCATTCCGCTGCGAGCGCTCCGCGACTCACGCGCAGCCTGTTGCCAGCGCCGATGACCCGCGCCCGCTCGTCCGAGTTCAAGGCCGTAACGGAACGATACCATTTTCGATATTGTCTCGCCATAAGACCTGAACTTGCTGCCTTCTTCTTCACGAACTGAAGGGGTACAGAGAGGTGGCCGTTCGACCAATGCAAATGGTGCGACAGGGCCGCATCCCGCAACCTGCCATTTGCCGATAGTAAAACCTTCTGAGCTGTGCGCAGCGCATACAACAAAACCGAGTGGACAACCGACTCACTTGATCGCTTCAGGAGGACGACGCATGCAGGCAATTTACTTTGCCGGCGGGTACCTGCGGGGCGTGCAGGAGTTCGCAAGACGCTGGTCGGCATCATCGCTACCGAGACGGGAGGAGCGAATGGGGCCACCCTCAGCCTCGAGGAGCAACGCGACGAATATACCGAGCGCACGAAGACAAAGTTCAACGAGAGCCGTGAACTCCGGACCGAGCTTATAAGCTACTTCTTCAAGATCATCGGACCTGCAGCGTGTGCAGACCAGGGTAACTACTCCCACATTCTCAGCAAGCCCGCGAGAAAGCACCTTCCAGAAGCGGTAGCTCACCCCTTCCCGTCTCAATCGGAGCCATGTCGAGGCGCAGGGTCTGCTCGATCACCTTCATGAGTACGTTGTCTTCTATCTGAGGGTTCATCTTCACGAGACCTACTAGGCCGAATATCGCAACGCAGAACATCTCGTGCACCAGCTCGATCTCGATTCGGTGGTAGGCCGCGTACTCCTTCGCGATGTGATTCGCCAAGCAGTCCGCTGTCTCGCGTGTGGCGCGCACGTCGAAGGCATCCCGCACGCCCAGCTCCTCCAACACGACTATCATCGGGCGCGGACGGCCCGCTCCGTCGTAGAGCGAGTATCGGAACGTCTGGATGCACTTTCTCAGCGACCCGGGCGTGTCGCCGAAAATCCGCGCCTCGTTCCACACGATCACACTTTCCACGAGGTCTTCCACGTAGTCGTCGATGACCGCCTCAATGAGGCCGTTGCGATTCGCGAAGTGGTAGTAGACGAGCTCGCGAGTGACGTTCGCCTCCCGCGCGATGGCCGCAATGGAGGTCGCCCGCACCCCTCGCGTCTCGAAGAGCTTGCGCGCCGTGGCCACAATCACGCCCGGCGTGTCAGTCAGGCGCCGCGATTCCCTCAGATCGCGACGGCCCTTCCGCACGCAGCTGGCCGCCTGCAGCGGCGTCATCTTCCCATAATCGCGCATCCTCGCACCCCCTGGAACGTTCCATCCTCCCCTGCAAAATGTCCTTCACAAATCATAGCCTTTTGTGAAATATTGCGATACGAGCATTTGCTAGACTGCAAACAAATCAGTCAGCGCAAAGGCGCGCCGCAAGCTGCATTCCCGCTCGCAAAAAGCGGGTTCATGCCGTCGAAAGGAGACCCCGTGGGCATCCTCTACCAGGCAGCCGACCCCATCTACTGGGTCATCTGGCTCTTCGTCCTCTTCGCCTTGATGGCCTTCAACGAACTGGGCCGCGTCAAGCTGTGGTGCGGGCTGGTCCTGTTCGCCCTCGTGCCGATTGCGCTCACTTTGTTCGTGTGGCCCGAAACCGCCGCGCCCGGCAACGAGTACGGCACGGGCACCTGGTTCAACTGGGTGAAGACCTATTCCGCGCTGGCCGGATGCCTCGGGTTCATCGCCCTGCGCTTCGTGAAATGGCGCGGCGCGGACGGCAGGATCCACTACTTGTACGAGAAGCGGTGGGCGCTGTGCTTCCCGCCGCTCATCCTGGCAATCAACATCGCCGAGGCGGTCATCCGCGACTTCCAAGTGTTCGGCTTCGCGCTGTGGGAGGGCGGCGTCGTCGAAAACCTCTGGACCATTTCGGGCCCGTGGAACATCATGAACGGCATCGCGGGCATCCTGAACATCCTCACGATCTGCGGCTGGTTCGGCATCTTCATCTCGAAGGACCCGTCGAAGGACATGATCTGGCCGGATATGATCTGGGCCTGGGTCATCGCCTACGATCTTTGGAACTTCGCCTACACCTACAACTGCATCTCGGACCACTCCGCCTATTGCGGCCTGGCACTGCTTTTGGCATGCACCATCCCGACGTTCTTCATCAAGCGCGGCGCATGGCTGCAGCACCGTGCCCAGACGCTGGCGCTCTGGATCATGTTCGTGATGACGGTGCCCCAGTTCGCAGACGTGCTAGCCCCCATCCCGACCACACACAACCCCACGGCGTTCTTCGTGGTGAGCCTGCTCGCCCTGGCATCGAACGTGGCGCTGGCGGCCTACCAGTTCTATCGCATCCGCAAGCTGAAGCTCAACCCGCTGAAGGACCAGATCTACGCCGACACGAAGACCTACCAGCGCATCGTGGAAGAGAACCGGTAGGAGGAGGCGGAGGCACTCAAGCCGTCGCGTTCCCCAAGGGCACGACCCACGCCATCTCGCATGGTGTCGGGTCGTGCCCTTCGCAATTCTCTCTGGAAGATGCGTTCCAGGCACCACGTAGGGCAATCCTGGAAAACGGCTATCGGTCAGCAGGAGAAGCAGGACACTTTACCGTCGTCGCAAGCTTCACCGACGGTCTAACGATACTTTACGGCGATAGCTAGTCGTTAGAGAGCGAGCGGTGGAGCTAACGACGCATTCCTGTCGTTAGCAAGCTGATGCGCTCGTGCATTTCAGGAGGACAGCACATGCAGACGATTTACTTTGCCGGCAGGTGCCCGTGGGACGCGCAAGCGTTCGTCAAGATGATGCTCGGTCTCATCACCACCGAAGCCGGACGAGTGAGCGAGGCCGGCGAGAACCTCGAGGACGCCAAGTGCGTCAAGACGACGTTCGACGAGCGCCGCGTGACCGTGACCGAGCTGATGGGCTACTTCTTCGAGATCACCGACCCCGAAAGCGTAAACAGACAGGGCGCTGACACTGGCGAGAAGTATCGCACTGGCGTCTACAGCGAGAATCCCCCCCCCGCCTGCGAGAGGCGGAGGCCTACATCCGGGCGATGCCCAACCGCAACAGGATCCGCGTCAAGGTGCTGCGGCTTGTCCGCTACATCCCGAGTGCCGAGAAGCACCCAGACCACCTGGACAAGTTCCCCAACGACTACTGCCACATCCCCAGGGCGCTCATGACTAAGTACCTCCTGGAAGTGGATTAGATCTCATTTCATCAAATTGTTGCGGCATGCACGACATGGACGCGCTAGTCTTTGATTTAATTGTATGCCAACATTTCATCGATGATCCAATTAGCCCGTTGGGCGACATATCGGACGCCGACCGTGGTACGTTCAGACCTTCCGCGACTTCCGAACACATCGTGTCCCAGCATTCGTTGATAACAACACGCGCAGCCCATGGCTACATCTTCCTATACGCGAACAGCCTTTCACGAGTTGACCGCAGAAGCGCGGAGCCCGCAGAACGATGTCGCGCGACAATTTGAAGATCCACTGGGTCATGCGGCTCTTTGGCTGTTGGGTTCACTTGCGTATTTGCCAATAGCTAAACCGACATTTGGGAATACGGGTGAATGTCAGCCTCTAAGAAGCCCTGATCTCTTCAACATTTTCAGAAACACTTTAATCGCCTTTGCTATACGCACAATCTGCGAAGCTGATTTGGCAGCTCCTCAAGAGCTATTCGAAAGCAGCCTGCCAAACTTGCATTGTTTAGCCATGTTTGGCCAAAGTGAAATGTTGCAGCAGTCGCCGCCTCGTTAGCAAGAAGCTCCAACTCGGCAATCGCCGCATCGAGCTCTAGTGAAGCCCCTTCTCTGCAAAGTATTTCCTCGACTTCAGCTCGAATATCTTTATTGTAAATGCGTTCGTATTCATTCATTGCCGCATTGATCCAGAAGTCATCCGGCCACTTTTTTCTATACGACTTAATCCAATCAAGCATGATGTTCTTGTCCTGCAGGTTCGGGCCCTCCGCATGGCAACGTGCGCACAGCAATACAAGATTTGACTCCTCAAATCCGCCGCCAAGAGCATCGGGAACGATATGACAGCGCTGAATATCTTGCCTGCTTCCACATCGCCAGCAACAGTTCGCTGCATGTTCAGGCAAAATGTTCAACTCAATAAACCAGGCTGAATTTCTCCAGTAATTTACAATATCCTCATTCCGAACTCGTGCTATTTTAGACCGTCTGCTTTTAGGAATCGCACTTCTATGTCTTGTGATCTTTTCTCCCAAATCTCGTATCTCTGAAATCGTCATCAGAACGCCATCGATACCGGAAGGATCTATGTGTTCACCGATAAATAGCAATCTTTTCTCATCAGATACTTCCGAAGCATCCTGATGGTAGATCGAAAAATGCTCCTTTTTCCTTTTAAGAAAACGGCCCAGCTCCTCCTCAGCAAAATACAACTGCTCGACAATTGACAGATGCTGACTGGCAGATCGCTGAGCATAATAATCCAACCTCCAATTGGAATCCCTACTAGCCCAAGGTCTTTCGCTAACAGTTATAGCTAAATTGGGATCCTCGATTTGCCACGGCTGAGTGAATACGGAACCAAATGCATAGATCTTGTCTATACGAAGCGGAAAGGTTTCATTTGCGTTGTATTCCCTCGCTCGCTGCATAATCGAAAAAAGTAGATTAGCAAACTCTTCTCCTGACAACGGCTTACCGAACCGAGCGGCTACAAGCGAGGTATATCCTTTTGGGGTGCACAGCCAAAAGATTCTTTCGCTTTCTATCTCTACATTCAAGTAGTCTGCCTCAGCAAGAGAAACAAGCCAACTTTCCGCAGTAATCTCGCTAATTGATAGCATGCGTGCTATTTCTTCCGTAGATCGTGGATAATCACGACACATCTCGCAGATCTTTTTTGCAAGCTTAGGATTAATTCCGCAAATCAGTCTTCGACCATTCAGCACCATGCTCACATCGTACCCCTCTCTACTCGATTTATCATATGGAGGCGAATCCATCCACTAATTTGCACGTTCATTAAGCCATGATATATTGACTTACCAACTACTCAACACAGAGGTTTAAATGGATGCACACACATTAAAGCTCTTTCAAAGAAAGGCAATTAAATCAAAAAGAGAAGTTCTAGAGGCACTGAGTGATTACTCACTTCGCCTCATGCATGACGAAGAGCACTCTTCGGATGCTATTTTCTATAGACCAGCGCTAATCGAGCTGATCAACCACTTCACGAAGAAAGTCTGCAACTGCGACTTGGCATATTTGGAAAAACCTTTTGCATCCTACGAAATAGTTATTACGAATATTGATATCAATCTCAACTCCGTAGAGTATACAAAGATCTCCCTTGATGAAAGCGACGAGATCGAATCAGCGGAGTCGTCAACATATGAGCCAATTATATGTATAAACGCACGCCTTCTTTCAATAGAAGAATTCGCTCAACGGTTTTCAATTGACACCAAGGTAGCTATCAACTGGATAAAGCATCGAAAGATCAAGTGCGCCGAGAAAAGACCATCCGGCTGGCATGTTATGGAAACTCAGGGATTCCCTTCCGAAGAGTCTCAAAGCGGTAGCTATTTCTTCATTGGAGAAAACGGAGATTTGAGCTCGGTCTCTTCTCTACGCGAAGGCACGCAAACCTTTACTGCTTTTCAAGATGAAAGGCAGGACGGTCTGCTCGACTTCATGTCTTTTGACTCAAATGGCCGACTTATCGAACATGGGCAGATAAGCAGCGAAGAGTTAAACACCTTGGAGGATGCCCTGATTCGCTCTCAAGATGTTCTTTTCGAAAACACATTCGTTGAAGTCATCGATGAAAAGGTGATTCCAGGCTTCGATCAAAACCCATTTCTCATCGTTAAAGAAGAGGATATCTTAAATTTTGTTGCTGAGCTGGATCTTCCGGAAGAAACAAAGAGTGTTCTAAAAACAATAGCGCGAGACAATTGCGGAGAAAATCTTTTCATTGAAACTCTCGAGAAATTGTCTTTGAAAAATAATTTCTTACTATTTATCAATGAATCTATAGTCAAATACGCAGATAGCTGTTTGCACACAAACTAAGGGGCTTTCTATCATGTCATCGAATCAAAACAAGACTCCAATCAGCCAGATCGTCGACTATTGGGCTCCACGAATTGACGAGTGCGATCTTAGCGTCGACTGGTCAGAAGCCGAGGAGTACTGCTGGAACTGCGGGACCCCTAAGGATCTGACGCGATGCCACATTGTCGCTCGCTCTCTTGGAGGCCAAGATATTCCCAGCAATTACGTCCTGCTATGCCGAAAATGCCATGAAGAAGCCCCTAACGTTGACGATCCACGCATTATGTGGGACTGGCTTATCGCGCACAAGGCGACTTTCTATAAAACGTATTTTATAGAAGAGGGC
This sequence comes from Adlercreutzia sp., assembly GCF_056795635.1. Lineage (NCBI taxonomy): Bacteria > Bacillati > Actinomycetota > Coriobacteriia > Eggerthellales > Eggerthellaceae > Adlercreutzia > Adlercreutzia sp. The sequence continues at coordinate 213,870 of NZ_JBQIIT010000002.1, forward strand.
TGGCGCGAATATGAATTCATTTATAAGCGCTCGGTTGACGAAGAGCTTAGCCACATCGCAGAGCAGAGCCCCCTGCAAGACCTGGACAGGTTTCAGGAAATTCTCAAAGCCGCCATATCAAGGTCCACCACCCACTGGGGTCAGTACACTCCCAATAAAGCAACAATCGCCGGAACCGTTCGTATGGCTCTCCTGCAATACGCAGATGAGTGTGGGGTGAGGCTGCCCGAGGCACGAGCAAGAATGCTCACCCCTAAAGAGTATTTGACATGACCCCGAGAAACTGAAACACGGCAAACCCTCAGCTGCTCACGCTAACTTTTCGCCATTCACCTCATGAGGAAAAATATACGATTTTGAGCGTTACAGCATGAAAGGCGAGAGCAATGTGCGATGCCTATTCATCACTTGTAAGTATCATCGACGCGAAAATCCATAAACCAATGAGGAAGTGCTATCTGGTCCTCCTCGTCGACAAATTGCGCTAACAATGCACTCTCAGAGTCAGTCGCAGGTGGCGTTAGCCCCTCATACCTTTGAGACGGAGAAGACCCTTCGCAAGCTCCTACACCAAAAGTAAATCCCGTCCCATTGCTCATCCAACAAATATACGCTCTCCCATCGCTTGAAACGTAAGATCCACTAATGCAGCCTCTGGGAGTAAAAACGTCCACAAATGCCCCCTGCATATTTGCGGCGTAGGCGTGGTCTTCCCTCCATCTTCGATCCTGAATACTCGCAACACTTCGAAGACTGGTTTTTATCTCTTCAAGATTCTCCCAGTCGAGCCAAATTCCATCCTCATCAAAACCCCTTTTGCCCAAACCGGACTCCATGCGCTTCAGCTTCGCATTCTCTTTCGCTGCAGTTTCGGCGAGAATCCTTTTGTAGTTTTTTATATATTGGTTCCGCTCTTTCCAGCTACCGCACTTTGTGTAATTCGTTATCTCAGATCCATTGAAGTGTTTTACGGCCACAAGGGAGGGAAACAGTAGGCCGTAAAGATACGCCCTAGTAAGAAACCTCATTCCTTTTGAGCATATCTTTATGCGAATACCCAATGTTTCGTAAACAGCATAATATCCTAACGCGACGATCGCCGGCACCATGAGGATCGGATAATAGAGTGCCATGCCGAGAGCCTCGATTTCGACACCCCAGTCTATCGCGTTCCAAGTATGCGCTATCCCCCATGAAGCCGCCACTATAATTCCCAGTCCGATAACGGTAAGAAGGCAGCTAGAGAACTTTGCAACATTCTCCCCTGCGGGTTCGTACTTGCCGACAACTTGGAGAACGGTGAAAGCGCAGATGACAAATTGCAACCCAACTTCAACAGGAAGAGAGAAACTCTCTATCCCTATATAAAAAGCGACAATTGCGCCAAATCCAATTTCGGGTATGACAAACTGCCGATATATCGATACAACCGAATTCGCCTTCACCGCTATCGCCAAAGACGGCAGCCCAATGAAAGATATTTCCAATATGGTGTCTAATAAAATCTTTGATGACCAAATTCCGATGCGATATGCACCTAGGAAGATCATCACCGAATACAGAACCAGCAGCAAACCTGGAATAAGTATCTTGGGCGACAGCGCTGCAACAATAACATCCCACAAACCTCTTGTAGTTTTAACAGCACCTATCTTAACGGTCGCAAACAATAGAATGCCCAGGAGCAGAATTACTGTCGCGATCTCACGATTGGTCACCTGCGACAACACTGTTTGGAAAAACCATGCCAACCCATTGCAAGCGTCGCCCAACAATGGCAAAACGACATCTACAACCTTTTCAATATAGGGTTGCAAATCTTGAAAAGTCCCGTCCACAGACTGATTATCTTCTTTCTTGACCCCTCGTTCTCACAACGATACGTCCAGGCCTATTCCCACTCGATAGTCGCGGGGGGCTTGCTGGTGATATCGTAGACCACTCGGTTCACGCCGGGAACCTCGGCTACGATGCGACCCGAAATGCGGGCCAGGACGTCGTAGGGGAGGCGCGCCCAGTCGGCGGTCATGGCATCGCTGCTCTCTACGGCTCGCAGAATCACCGGTCTTGCGTAGGTGCGTTCGTCGCCCATGACGCCGACGCTCTTGATGTCGGGCAGCACGGCGAAGTACTGCCACACGGCGTGCTCGCTGTTACGCTCGCCCGTCTCGGCGTACAGGCGCTCGTTGTAAGCGTCCAGCTCCTCGCGCACGATGGCATCGGCGTTCTTCAAAATCGTCAGCTTCTCCGCATCCACATCGCCGATGATACGGATGGCCAGGCCCGGGCCCGGGAAGGGCTGGCGATGCACGATGTAATCGGGCAGGCCCAGCGCCGTGCCGAGCGCGCGCACCTCGTCCTTGAAGAAGTGGTCCAAGGGCTCGATCAGGTCGAAATGCACGCCCTCGGGGAACGGGATAAGGTTGTGGTGGCTCTTGATGGTGCTCGCCTTCCCGCCGGTCTTGCGGGCGCCGCTCTCGATGATATCCGGGTAAATGGTGCCCTGGGCCAGGTACTTCACCGGACGCCCGTCCTGGGCCAGGTCCTCCGCCACAGCGAAGAACTCCTTCCAGAACTGGGTGCCGATGATGCGGCGCTTCTCCTCCGGATCGGTCACGCCGGCCAGCAGCTCCAGGTAGCGCTCCTCGGCGTGCACGTGGATGAAGTCCACGTCGAACTGCTTCGTGAACACCTCTTCCACTTCCTCGGGCTCGCCCTTGCGCAGCAGCCCGTGGTTCACGAACACGCAGGTCAGCTGCTTGCCGATGGCGCGAGCGCACAGGGCCGCCACCACCGACGAGTCCACGCCGCCCGAAAGGCCCAGGATCACGCGGTCCTCCCCTACCTCGGCACGGATGGCCTCCACGGAGTCCTCGATGATGGAGTCCATGGTCCAATCCGGCTCAAGCGCGCATACGCCGAACAGGAAGTTCCGCAACATGGTCTGGCCGAACTCGGTGTGGCGCACCTCCGGGTGGAACTGCGTGGCGTACAGGCTGCGCTCGGGGTACTCCATGGACGCCACGGGGCACACCTCGGTGCGCGACGTGACGGTGAAGCCCTCGGGCACGCGGCTCACGGCGTCGCGGTGGCTCATCCACACGGTCTGCTCGCCGGGCGTGCCCTCGAACAGCGCCGACTCGCTCGCCCGCGTGATGAGCGCCGGCCCGTACTCGCCCTTCTCGGTGTGGCCCACTTCGCCGCCCAAAGCCACAGCCATGGCCTGCTGACCGTAGCAGAAGCCGAGCACGGGAATGCCAAGGGCCAGAATCTCGGGGTCGATGGAGGGGGCATCTTCCGCGTACACCGACGCGGGACCGCCGGACAGAATGATGGCCGCCGGCGCCAGGGCGCGCACCTCGTCGGCCGTGATGTCGCAGGGCACGATCTCGGAATACACATGCAGATCGCGCACCCGGCGGGCGATGAGCTGCCCGTACTGGGCGCCGAAATCGACGACGATAACCAACTGGTTCGGGGTTGCGGTCTCAGCCACGGTGCCTCCTTGGTCGCAAAATGTTCGAGGGCGATTTTACACCTCGCCGCCCGCCCCTCTATTTCCAGTAGGGGAAATATCAACAAACTGCGGAATGGGGGCGGGGAAGATCAGTGCAGGTACTTCTCGCGCAGGGCCGCTTGCTTCTCGGGGCCGAAATCGAGGGCTTTGGTCAGGTAGCCGTCGAAGGAACCGTAGCGCTTGTCCACGGCGGCCATGGCGGCATCGTAGTAGTCGGGATAGGCGTAGAAGAACGAATCGATATCGGCGTCGATCCCACGCAGCATGGGCAGCTTCTCAGCCAAGGCGTCCAGCAGCCCCTCGGCGCGGGTGCGGGCGAACAGGTTCGTAGCCAGGTAATCGGCCCGCGTGTCGGCCTCAGACACACCGAGGGCCCGCTCCACGATGACCGCCGCCAGGCCCGCGCGGTCCTTGCCCTCGGTGCAATGCCACAGCACCGCGCCGCCGTCGGATTCCAGCAGCACGTTGAGGAAGCCGCGATAGGCCGCCACCCCGGCGTCGCCCAGCAGGATCTTCGGGTACATAGCCCGCACCATCTCGTGGGCCTTCGCCGTCAGGCCCTCCAAGAGCTTCACGTCGGCCGCCAGACCGCCGCCATGGGTAATGCCCAGAGTCTCGCCGCTAAGGGCCGGGAACTCATAGAACACGACCCCTTCCAGCAGCGCCTGGGGATCGGGCTCCTTGTCGCGCTCCACCTCGGTGCGGAAATCCACGACGCTTTCCAGATGATAGTCGTCCAGCAGTCGCACGATGTCGTTCTCGGTCGCCTTATGGAGCGCCCCGGAGCGCAGCAGCAGCGCCGGCTTCACCGTGCGCCCATCGGCCGCGGGCAGGCCGCCCAGGTCGCGCGTATTGTGCAGTCCCTCAAAGGGAATGTGACCGAAATCGGGAAACGCGGGGATTGCCTCAGGTATCGTCAGGGTGCTGGCCATGGGGAAACCGCCTCTCGCCATTGCGGGGATTGTTGCCCCCATGGTAGGCGACCGCAGCCCCGAGCGCGGCAGGCATCCCGCACCTGTCACGGGTTCGTAGGGCGGAAGAGAGACAGGCGCCCCTAGAGACGCTTCCCTTCCATGGTTTCCGCAACAGACTCGGCGCCCGTCAAGCTCGTTGCGCCCTCGGCGGCAGGCTTGCCCCGACCCGCGCCGGCGGCTTCGGCCACTTCCCCGTTGAAGAAGGCCTCGTCGGCGGGGGCCATGGCGTCGGCCACCTCGTGGCGATTCGCGTAGCCGGACAGTATCAGGGTGAGCGCGCCGTCGCCGGTCACGTTGCAGGCGGTGCCGAAGCTATCCTGCAACGCGAACACCGTGAGCACGAGGGCCGTGCCGGCTCCGTCGAAGCCGAGCAGGCCCGTGACCAGGCCGAGCGAGGCCATGACCGTGCCGCCCGGCACCCCGGGCGCCCCGATGGCGAACACGCCCAGCAGCACGCAGAACAAAAGCATGGTCGGCAGGCTCGGCAGCGCCCCGTAGAGAATCTGGGACACCACCATGCAGAAGAACACCTCGGTGAGCACCGAGCCGCACAGGTGGATGTTGGCGAACAGCGGAATACCGAAGCTCACCATGTCGCGCCGCAGGGTCTTCGCCTGGCCGGCGCATTCCAGCGCCACGCCCAGGGTGGCCGCCGACGACATGGTGCCCACGGCCGTCAGGTAGGCCGAGCCGTAATGGCGCAGCACTTCCCAGGGATTCGTGCGCGAATAGGCCCCGGCCGCGCCGTAGAGCACGCCGAGCCACACGAAGTGCCCCACGAGCACGATGGCGATGACCACAAGGAACACTGGCAGCTGGCTCGTGAGCGCCCCTTCCCAGGCCAGGCCGGCGAAGGTGCACACGATGAAGAACGGCAGGATGGGGATGACGATCTTCACCACGATGGTCAGCACCATGCGCTGGAACTCCACCAACAGGGCCGTGAACCGCGATGCCTTCGCCCACACCGCCGCCAGGCCCACCATGAGCGCCAGAGCCAGGGCGCTCGTCACGGGCATGAGCGCGGGAATCTCCAAGGGGAACTCCAGGCTGGGAATCTCGCGCAGGGCCTCGGCGCCATCGGCCAGGGTGAGGTGCGGAATGATTCCGAACCCGGCTCCCATGGACAGAAGGGCCGCTCCCAGGGTGGACAGATAGGCCACGAGCAACGCCACACCCAGAATGCGCGACACGTTCTCGCCCAGCTTGGCGATGGAGGGAGCGATGAAGCCGACGATGATGAGCGGCACGCAGAACACGATGACCTGCCGCAGCACGTCGCCGATGGTGGCCACCACGGCGATAACGCCCTCGGAAGCCACCGAGCCGATCCCCAGACCGGCCGCCACGGCCACCAGCAATATGAACGGCAGGCTCGTGACCACCTGCTTGAGAATGGCCGCGCCACCGCGCTTCGTCGTCTCCATCGCTCTCTCCTTATCCCGTTACGAGGCGCGCGCGAACGGTACCTCGGTACGCTCCACCGGGCGCGCCGGATCGCTCGTCCAGTCATTCATGCTGCCAGCGTACAGCCGCAGCCCGGTATAGCCCACGCTCGCCAGATAGTCGCAGGCAATCTTCGCATGGATGCCCGACTGGCAGTACACGATGACGCTGTCATCGGGAAATATCCCCTGGGCCTGAAACATCTCGGCCAGCGTGCCGGCCGGGTCATCCGACGCCGCCGCCACATCGAGGCGCACGTTCAGCGCCGTGGGAATGTGGCCCGCATCGTAAAGCAACGGCGGCCGCACGTCTACCAGCGGAATGCGTCCAATCTCGCGCTTCACGTAATCGGCATCGACAACCTCGTAAGCTCTCATAGCATCACCTTTCGCTTAACCGCACCTTCCGGGCGCTCCGATATTGAATGGGCGAAACGGCTATCACCATCAATGCCATCCCGCTGACCTGCGGATTTTCCACAGGTCACGAGTTTGGTCATCGATGGCCTTCATTGGGAAAATACTCCCGCAGAAGGCCGTTCGCCCCTCTGCGCCTTGCCTTTTATGGTAGCGCGCGCCGCCGGAAGACCAACAACGACCCCGTTACACTTTGTTTGCCATTGGGCGAGAAGAAGCACGCTCCCCAACCACCCCTTGACAGATGGGCGACGGCGGCTATACTTATGAATAGTTGTTCATGTGTTGTTATGTGAATACGAGAATATGCACCTACGAGTTAGGCCGCCGAAGCGAGGGCAACGGAAGAAGGCGGGAATCGTAGGAACACAGGGCACAGAGCACGAAAGCGCAATGCGCAAGCAACGAAGCGCAATGTACGAGCAACGCAGAGAGAACCGTCCGAACGAGCATGCGAGGAGCCGCCCATGGAAGAGGGCAAGAAAACAACCGAGTACGGCGTAATGGTCCTGGCCGACGGGCGCGAGACCACGGCCCCCTGCTCGTGTGGCTGCAACCGAGCCGATACGGCCTGCCTCTTCGAGGAAATGCCCGACGAGGAGCTGCTCTTCGATGTGGCCGACCTGTTCAAGGCCTTCTCGGACACCACGCGCATCAAGATCCTGTTCGCGCTCATGGGCGGCGACCTGTCCGTCACCGAGATCACCGAAGCCGTGGGCTGCACCCAAAGCGCCGTGAGCCACCAGCTGCGGAACTTGAAGCAGGCGCGGCTCGTGCGCGCCACCCGCGACGGCAAGAACATCATCTACGCCCTGTCCGACGATCACGTCTACACCATCCTCGCCCAGGGCATCACCCACATCTGCGAGTAACCACCGCACCATCGACCCATCGACCGACCACCAATCAACCGCCTGCCAACCCCTCTCGAAAGGAGCCCCCATGCGCAAGTCCTTCAAGCTCGAGAACCTCGACTGCGCCAACTGCGCCGCCAAAATGGAAGCCGGCATCAGCGAATTGCCCGGTGTGAGCAAAGCCACCATCTCCTTCATGACGAGCAAGCTCATGATCGACGCCGACACCGACGATGCCGAGGCCTTCGCCGCCATCGTCGACGCCGCCCAGCAGGTATGCGCCAGCTACGAGAAAGACTGCATCATCAAGCGGTAACCGCCCCCGGGCGGCAAGGGCGCGGCCCTTGCCCTACGACGAACGCCCGACCGCCCAACCTGTAAGAGCAGCCTCTGGCCAGGGGGCGATGCTCGACGCGCAGTTCCGCAGCGAACGGAAATGTCCAGTGGACATTTCCGCCGAGCGAGGACTGTCTGAGCATCGAGTATTGCCCCCTGGCCAGAGGCGGACCAGAAGGACCCCACCATGAGCCCCAAGCAAAAACGCCTCCTCACCCGCATCGTCGTTGCCCTCGTCATCTTCTTCGCCGTCATCGCGCTGGAAGAGACCGGCGTGCTGCGCGCTACCTTCGGCAGCCCCGGCGACGTGTACGCCGAGTTCGCGCTTTTCCTCATCCCCTACCTCATCGCCGGCTACGACGTCATCGCTGGCGCCTTCCGCGGCCTCGTGCGCGGCCACGCCCTGGACGAGGACTTCCTCATGACCGTGGCCACCTTCGGCGCGTTCTCGCTCGTGGCCTTCCCCCACACCGAACCGCATATGGCCGAGGGCGCCGCCGTCATGCTGTTCTTCCAGGTGGGCGAGTTGTTCCAAAGCTACGCGGTGGACAAGTCGCGAAAATCCATCGCCGATATGATGGACATCGCCCCGGAATTCGCCAACGTGATGGAAGAGGGGAAGCTCAAGCAGGTGGACCCCTTCGAGCTGGCCCCCGACGACGAGTTCATCGTCATGCCCGGCGAGCGTATCCCGCTGGATGGCGTCATCCTCACCGGCGAGAGCCAGATCGACACCGCCGCGCTCACCGGCGAATCGGTGCCCCGCACGGCGCAGCCCGGCGACGAAGTTATATCCGGCTGCGTGAACCTCACGGGCAAGCTCGTGGTGCGCGCCACGAAGCCCTTCGAAGATTCCACGGTGAGCCGCATCCTGGAACTGGTGGAGAACGCCGCCGAGAAGAAGGCCCGCACCGAGAACTTCATCACCCGCTTCGCCCGGGTGTACACCCCCATCGTTGTGGGCGTGGCGGCCGTACTCGCCATCGTGCCCCCGCTGCTGTTCGGCCAGGATTGGGCCGACTGGGTCCTGCGCGGCCTCACCTTCCTCGTGGTGTCGTGCCCCTGCGCGCTGGTGATCTCGGTACCCCTGTCGTTCTTCGGCGGCATCGGCGGCGCATCACGCCTGGGCATTCTGGTGAAGGGGTCGAACTACCTGGAGGCCCTGGGCTCCACGGAAACCGTCGTGTTCGACAAGACCGGCACCCTGACCGACGGCACCTTCGCCGTGACCGAGCTGATGTGCGCTCCCGGCGTGACCGAGGCCGAGCTCGTGGCCACCGCCGCCGCGGCCGAGGCCTTCTCCACCCACCCCATCGCCCAGTCGGTGCGAGCCTACGGCGAAGCCATGGCGAACGGGGAGCGGCCGGGTGGCGCCCCCGCAACGAACGGGGGACGGCCCGCCACCGACGCCGCCCCGCTGGCCGATCGCGTTCGCGATGTGCGCGAGGTGAGCGGCCAGGGCGTGGAGGCCACCGTGGACGGCCGCGCGGTGCTCGTGGGCAACGGCAAGCTCATGGCTGCCCACGCCGTACCCTTCCAAGCGACCGATGCCGCCGGCACGGTGCTGTACGTGGCCGCCGACGGCGCCTTCCTCGGCACCATCGTCATCGCCGACACCATCAAGCCCACGGCGGCCCAGGCCATCGCCGACTTGCGAGCGGCCGGCGTGAAGAAGACCGTCATGCTCACCGGCGACCGCGCCGATGTGGCCGCCTCCGTGGCCGCCCGGCTCGGCATCGACGAGGTGCACAGCGAGCTGCTGCCCCAGGACAAGGTGGCCGAGGTGGAGGCCCTACTGGCCGAGACCGAGCGCACAAGCCACGGCAAGGGCAAGCTCGCCTTCGTCGGCGACGGCATCAACGACGCGCCGGTACTCACCCGCGCCGATATCGGCATCGCCATGGGGGCCATGGGATCGGACGCCGCCATCGAGGCCGCCGACGTGGTGCTCATGAACGACAACCCCGACGACATCGCCCGCGCCATCGACCTGGCCCGCCGCACCATGCGCATCGTGTGGCAGAACATCGTGTTCGCCCTCGGCATCAAGTTCGCCGTGCTCGTGCTGGCCGCCTTCGGCATCGCCAACATGTGGATGGCCGTCTTCGCCGACGTGGGCGTGGCCGTCATCGCCATCCTGAACGCCATGCGCGCCATGAACGTGAGAAACTAAATCAGCATTTCGGCAACCAGAAGTTCACAGACCCGCCCATAGCCCCCGATTTCTCCGGTCGGGGGCTATGCTTTTCACTGCGCGACGCCTTCCCATCCGCTCCGCGCGATCCCGCAGGATCGCTCCGGGACGCTGGCCCCCAAGGCTGCGCGACCCAGCAGTTCCCGACTATTATGGAGGTTCGTCATGAAAGACGAGAAGGAGACCCTGCGCAAGACCGATGACAGCATTCACGTGATGGAGAGCTTCGATCCCGCCATCCTCGCCAACGTGACCGCGCCGGTCGTGTCGCTCTACATTCCGGTACACCACAGCGAGCGCGAGGAGCGCCGCGACCGGTGGGACGGCGACATGTTCAAGGACCTGATGAAGGACGCCGAGCGCACCCTGGCCGAGACCTACGACAAGGACGCCTATAAGGGCATCCTGGAGAAGGCCGACTACCTGCTGGCCCATCCTGATATGCCGCTGTGGCTGCACGCCGGCGAGGGCCTCGGCTTCCTCATGAGCAACACCGACGTGTACGTGTACAACCTGTTCTTCGCCCCCGATCCCATGGTGGCCGCCGGCGACACCTACTTCGTGAAGCCGCTGCTGCGCAACTTCCAGTACGGCACCGAGTACTACATCCTGGAGCTGGGCAACGACCGCTTCAGCTGGGTGAAGGGCGACCGCACCCATGTGGCGCGCCAGCAGCTGCCCCAGGAAGTACACGACTATTTCAGCGAGCTGTTCGCCAACAGCGACGACACCGCCGCCGACATGAAGAAGGGCGAGCTGGGCGCGCTGGACTACATCACCCTGGAAGGCCACATGGGCCAGTACCACGACCACCAGTCCCGCAACGAGGTGAAGAAAGACGACGCCCTGCCCTGGTTCCGCTACGTGAACAAAGCCGTGAACGACTATCTGGTGCGCGACGATGCCACGCCCATCATCCTGTGCTGCGACGAGGAGTACGAGCACGCCTTCCGCAAGATCTGCACCCTGCGCCACCTGCTGCCCGAGGGCATCAAGAAGGATCCGGCCGGCCTGGACGGCAAGGCGCTGCTGGATGCAGCCCTCACCGTGATGGACGGCATCCGCGACGCGAACCTCAAGCAGGCCGCCGAGCAGTTCGGCGGCGATGCGGCCCACGGCAAGGCCTCTGACGACTTCGACGCCATCGGCATGGCCCTGGCCGAGCGCCGCGTGGGCGCGCTGTTCATGGTGAAGGGGAAGATCCTGCCCGGCGGCTTCGACATCAACACCGGCACCGTCACCTTCGACGGCAATCCGAACCCGGTCGACGACGGCTACATCGACCCGGCCGCCCCGGACATCACCGACGCCTTCGCCCAGGCGGCTCTGGCCCAGGACGCCCACATCTACATCGTGGACCAGGACCAGATGCCCACCGCCTCTCCGGTGGCCGCCCTGTTCCGCTACGCCGAGTAGCCCGCAAGAACCCCAAGCACTACCCATGGAGGGAGCCCTGCGGGGCTCCCTTTCCTGTACCGTCGCCCGTTCCCCACGGCAAGACCGAGGGAACCGTCGCCCGTTCCCCGCGCGAGGCTACTCCCGCCGTCGCCCGTTCCCCACGGCGAGACCGAGGGCCGCCCCCGTGGTGACCACACCCCACAGGGCGAACACCAGGGCAGGATTGATCAGCGAGAACAACGCGCCGAAGAAGACGCCCGAGAGCCCCGCTCCGGCATCGATGCAATTCTGCTGCATGGCGATGAACGACGAGCGACCCGCCGGAGCCACGGACTTGGCGATCAGGGCCACGGCGCTCGTCACCGTTCCGAAATAGCCGATGCCGAGCACGAGACCGGCCACGGGAAGAAGCGCCGACACGCCGGGAACGAGGGCCAGCAGCCCGGTGCCCACACCCAGGCAGACCCCGAAGCCGACGAGCACCCCCAGCGAGGGATACCGATCCACGAGCCAGCCGGCCACGGGATTGGCCGCCAAGCCGCCCGCGCCCACGAGCGCCATGAGCAGGCCGGCATTGGCCGCGGGAGCGGCCTGCTCCACAAAGGGCGTGGCGAAGCTGGAAATGAGCCCGTAGCCCAAGGCCGCCACAAACGTGGCGCCGAGCACGCCGACGGCCAGGTGAGAGTGCGCCACCAGCATGCGCCGCAACGAGGCGAGCAGACCCGCGCCCGAGGCCTTCCCTTCTGCCGCAGAGCCCTCGGCCTCTGTGCGGGGCCGCGTCACGGGAGCCGCCAGCACGCAGAGGAAGCCCACGGCCGCCACTGCCCCCAAGGTCGCGAAGGTACCTTTGTAGCCCACGGCCTGCACCAGGGGAAACAGCGCCGCAGCCGACACCATGAGCGCCACAGAGGACACGAGCCGATACAGGCCCAGCGTCAGGCCCGAGCTTCGCTGGAAGGCCGCCTCGCTCACGGCAGACAGGGCACACGGAAAGAACGCCGCCATGCCCACGGCTTGCACACAGCGCACGGCGAGCACCAAGGGGAAGGTGTCGCACAAACCCAGAAGCGGCGTGGCGACCGTATAGGCGGCCATGCCCGCCAACATGAGCGGCTTTGGCCCGCGGCGGTCGGCCAAGGGGCCGAACCAAAAACGCAAGGCAACCGCCACCGCCAGAAACACCGTGGCCTGAAGCCCCGCCTGGAACAAATCGCCCCCGAAGCCCACCACGGCCAGGGGCACGTAGATCATGCTCCCGTGATTGCAGCTGTAGGCACAGAACCCCGCCGCGAACAGCAGGGCCAGCGTCGCCGTGCCCCTCTTCCCCATGGCCCCTCCCCTCTGGCCGTCGTTTACCGGGCCCATGCTAGCAAAAACCGCCAGTCGGGTTCCGCACAGCATTGGGTATTCGATTGTCCTACTTCAAGGATAGAAGAGACCGCCACGCCGCCCGCACTCCCCTTCGCAACCCATTGCCCACGGTGCGGTCGCAGAGCGCTGCTCGGGCCGGCGCGTCGCCTACCCCTCCCCCATCTCGGCGAACTGCCGCAGCCCTTCCGAGTCGCGCACTCGCAGAGGACGAGGATCTTTCTCCACGAGCCCCAGTTTGCGCAGGTGGGACAGGGCGTTGCTCACGGTGTTGCGATGGGAGCCGATGATCTCGGCCAACTCGTCGATGGAGTAGGACACCACCGGCTGACCGTCGCTGCTCAAGGCGTACAGCAGCGAAGCCAGGCGCCGCACGCCCGTCTGGAACGACAGGCTCGCGATCTCCTCGGTCTGAGAGTTCATGATGGAGAACAAGTACTCGATGTAGGCCATGTAGTATTCGGTGTGGTTATCGCAAAAGGCGATGAGCTCAGCGAAGTCGATGGCGTACAGCTCGCAATCGGTCACCGCCTCGGCCGTGGAACGGGTCATGCGGTCGCGCTTGAACCCCTGAAAGGCGAACTGGGTGCCCGCCGCATGGTAGAAGAGCGTCTTCACGGCCCCCTCGGCCGAAGACAGGTACAGGCGCACGAGCCCGCTGGCCACATGGTAGGTGCAGGGGTGGCGCTCCTCGGCCTGGAAGATCAGCTCCCCCTTGCGATAGCTGCGGCGCTCCACAGGCAGGTCGCCCTGGGCCAGCAGCTCCTCGGTGGTGAACACCGCGGGGAACCGTTCGGCATCGATAAATTGCATGAGCTTGGAATCCACGTTCGCCCCTCCTCCTATGCGAGCGCCTCCCCGAGGGAGGGAGGCGGGAAAGCGCTCGCCGCGCATAGATTGGTTATTCTATCAGGCGCATCTTCGCCAGTTGGGGCGCGGGCATCCTGATTCGCTCAAACAGTCCTCGCTTTGCGGAAGTGCCCACTGGGCACTTCCGGTCGCCGCGGAACTCGCTCGGCCAGGACGCCCCGCGCGCCCGAGCCGTCAAACTAGCAGTAATACACCGACGGCTCGGTGCCCTCCTCGGGCAGCAGAGGCTCGGCACCCAGCTCGGCGATGAGCTTCGACACCTCGCTTTCCGGATCGCTGATCTCGCCGAACACGCGGGCCTCGGCCGGGCAGCTGCACACGCACAGCGGCTCTTCGCCGGCTTCCACGCGAGGGCGACAGAAGTCGCACTTCATGGCAAGACCCAGGGCGTCGGCCACCACAGGCGCGTCGTAGGGGCAGGACTGCACGCAGGTGCCGCAACCGATGCACACGTTGGGGTCGCTTTCCACCACGCCATCTTCCTCGCGCTTGGCCATGGCGCCGGTGGGGCAGTTCGCCACGCAGGCCGGGGCCGCGCAGTGGTTGCACAGATGCGGGCGGAAGGTCACCGACACGTTCGGGTAGGTGCCCTCTACCAGGTAGTTCTCCGCCTGGCCCACGGTTTCCAGATAGCCCAGGTACACATCCTCGGGGCACTCGTGCAACAGATGGCAGCCCACGACGCAGGTCTGGCAGCCCACGCAGCGGTTCGTGCGCACGAGCATTCCATATTGCTTCTCAGCCATGATTCCCTCCTCTAAGCCTTCTCAACTTCGATCATGATGTCGTTGAACGCGCTGTTGGTCTGCGAGTAATGCTCCTCGGCAGGGCTCAAGGTGAGGTGGCTCAGGTACTGATGGCTGCCGCCGATCACGCGATCGGGAGTCCAGCCGGCCTGGGCCGCGGTCACGCCGGGCATGATGCCCTCGGTCACGAACGCCGTCATCTTCGCCTCGCCGCGGTCGTTGAACAGCCGCACCACATCGCCGTGCTTGATACCGCGGGCCTCGGCGTCCACGGGATTGATCTGGAGCGTCTGCTCCATCTGCACCGCATGGAGCGCCGGGCAGTCGCAGTGCTGGGTGTGCACGTTCATGCGGTCGTGGTAAGTGAGGTGCATGAGCGGGTACTTCGCCGCCAGCTCGGGGTTGGAGTACTCGATGGCCGGGGTGTGCAGGGGCACCTGCTCGTCGAACTCCACCATGTCCTCGGTGTAGAACTCGAAGCGGCCCGTGGGGGTCTGGTACTGCTGATCCTCGAAGACGATGAGGGGCTCGTCGTAGATGCCCGTGGGCATACCCCACATGCCCACCTTGATGGCCTCGTCGAAGTTGAAGCCCTCGAAGGCGGAGCTGTCGGGATTCGGCCAGGAGCGCACCCATTCCTCGGGGGTCTTGCTCCACAGCTCGCCCAATCCCACGCGCTCGGCCAGCATGGTCATCATCTCGCAGTCCGACTTGCTCTCGCCGAGCGGCTCGATGGCCGGCTTCACGAGGAACACCCACGGCGCGCGGTCGTACAGATCCCAGTACTCCCACAGGCTCGTGGCAGGCAGCACGTAGTCGGCGTACTTCGCCGTCCAGGTCCACCAGGGATCGGCCACCACGATGGTGGAGATGTTCGGGAACACCTCGTCGATGATGCGGTGCGCGTCCGGGCTCTGGTTCAGGAAGTTCGACACGTTGAACCAGATGAAGTCGCAGCGCACGGGATCGTGCTCGACGGCGCACTGGTAGATGAGCGAGCTCTTCACCATGTTCGCCTTGTTTTCGCCCGTGTTGGCCCACTCGTCGTAGAGGAACTCGGGCGCCGTCTCGCCGGGCACCGGCTTGTTCGCCTTGGTGCCGCCGGCATGGGAGGCGCCACCGCCGCGCACGCCCACGTAGCCGGCCACAGCGGCCAGCACGGCCACGGTACGGAACGACTGGTAGGAGTTGTAGGTGCGCTGCATGCCCTGACCCATGCGGATGCCCGCGGGCTTCGCGTCGCTGTATTCTCGGGCGAAGGTCTCGATGACGTCCACCGGCACGCCGGACAGCTCGCTGGCGCGTTCCAGGGGGTACTCCGCCGCCCGTTCCTTCAGGTGCACGAAGGCCGGCTTCACCTTCACGCCGTCAACCTCGAAGGCGCCCTCGATGGGAGCGTCCACGCCCTCAGTGTCGGCCGGCACAGCCTTGTTTTGGGCGGGATCCCACACCATGTAGGCGTCGCCCTCGCCGCGCAGGTACTTCCCGTCATCGTCGCGCACGAGCAGGCTGCCGCAGCTGTGCTTGGAAAGGAACTCCTTGTCGTGGCGGTCGTTGGAGATGATCCAGTTGATCATGCCCAGGGCCAGGGCCGAGTCGCCGCCGGGCCGGATGGGAATCCACTGGTCGGCGATGGTGGCGGTGGAGGAGAAGCGCGGGTCGATGTAGACGATCTTCGCGCCCCGCTCGCGAGCCCGCACGATATAGCGCAGCTCGCTCGTGTGGGTATCTGCCAGATTGCGGCCCCAGATGACCACCATGTTGGAGTTCTGCTCGTAGTCGCGGGTGTCATGGGCGCCGCGGATGACGCCGTAGACCATCTTCATGCCCATGGACGCGCCGTGGTCGCCCATGATGCCCTCGATGTCCCAGGTGGTCGCGCCGTAGCATCCGGCGAAGCGGGTGGCCGATTGCATGGCCAGCTTGCTCTGGTTGCCGGTGAAGGAGTAGAAGGAACAGGCCGTGGGCCCGTACTTCTCCTTCGATTCCTCCAGGCGCGCGGCGATCTCGTCCATGGCCTGGTCCCAGCTGATGCGCTCGAACTCACCGCTGCCGCGCTCGCCGGTGCGCTTCATGGGGTACATGACGCGCAGATCCTCGTTCTGCACGCGCTCGATGAACGACATGGAGCGCAGGCAGGCATTGGCGTAATCGGGGCGCCCGGGCATCTCGCCGGGCTCCACGGCCACGAGCTTGCCGTCGCGCACATGGCCCTTCAGCAGGCAGCGCGACGTGCAGTTGTAGCTGCAGCAGGCATAGGAGTACTCAGTGGCGGCCAGCTTCGCGGCCCCCTCGTCGGTGCCGCTTCCCGTGTTGGACAGCTTCTCTTCCTCGGCCTGCGGCGCACAGCCGGCCAAACCGAGGGCGCTGGCCACGGTGATCCAGCCCACACCCTTGATGAAGGTGCGGCGGCACAGCTTGCCGTCCCGCATGAATTCCACGGGACCCTGATCCGTTGAGAGGTTCTCGATGGCGTACTTGTCGGTCTCGCCCATAACTCCCCCTTCTTTCCTATGGCGCCGAGCCGAAAACCGAACAGCGCGCCGGCCGCAGCCGCTGCGCTCTCCCCTCCCAGTCCCGCGCCTCTTCCATCTCTTCCTCGCGCGATGGTCGCATACTACGGAAAGCCCCCGTCCCCTTTCCACACAGAATTGGGTAGCGTCGATACAGAGGCAGTCGAATTAAATTTGTTTAATGCTTTGAAGATTTTTCTGATAGAATTAAGCAACTTTAATTCTATCCCGTTGGGAGACCGCATGATACTGCGTGAGAATTACCTCAACCGCATCCGTCCCTTCTACGATTCTCCTCTCATTAAGATAATCGTCGGGGTTCGTCGCTGCGGCAAATCGGTGCTCTTACGCCAGATAGCCGACGAAATCCACCGACAGGACGCCCCACACAATTCGATCATCTTCGTTGATCTCGACGACTACGCGAACCGAGAGCTCCTCGACCCCGACCACCTCTTCTCCTTCATTACGGAAAAGCTCGAGGGTCTTGACGGACAGAAAGCCTACCTGTTCTTCGACGAGATCCAAAACGTGCGCAACTTCGAGCTTGTCGTCAATTCGCTCAACAACACCGGCCGCGCGAGCATTTTTCTCACTGGCTCGAATTCCAAGCTTCTTTCCGGGGAGCTCGCTACCAAGCTGGGAGGGCGCACCCTCGCTTTCCGCATGATGCCCTTCAATTTCCGAGAGTTCCTCCAATTCAAGGAAGACGAGCTTCGCTCCAACGCCCATGAGGGGCACCTCGACCCCAGCGGGCTCTTGCCGCACTACCTGCAATGGGGAGGCTTCCCGCTCGTCTGCGATCAGAAAGACGACGAATCACGCCGGGTGGTGCTCGACAACCTCTACAGCTCCATCGTGCTGCGCGACATCATCCAGCGAAGCAAGACCTCGTCGCCCGCCACGCTCGAGAATGTGCTCGACTATCTTATTGCCAACTCATCGGCTACCATATCCGGCAACAACATCGCCGCCGTCCTCTCCGATTCGGCTCGCAAAGTATCGGCCCCCACCGTGTATGACCTGCTGAAGTCCATTGAAGATTCCTATATCGTGAGCAAGGTGGAGCGATTCGACATCCGCGGCAAGAAAATACTCTCGTTCGAGGCCAAGGAGTACGTCTGCGATTTGGGATTCTTCCATGTAAGGAAGAACCGCGTCAAGGACGAGTGGAACTGCGTGATGGAAACCGCCGTCTACAACGAACTTCTCTCGCGGGGCATGCGCGTGTACATCGGGAAAACCTACAAGGGGGAGATCGACTTCATTGCCGAGCGCGACGGAAAGCGCTGCTACCTGCAAGTGGCCTACCTCATGGCCGATGAGGACACCCGGGAAAGGGAGTTTGGCGCCTTTCGGGCCATTGGCGACGAGTATCCCAAATACGTCATCTCGATGGATCCCCTCACCATGAGCCGGGACGGCATAACCCACTTGAGGCTTGTCGATTTCCTCACCGACGAGAACCTGCTGACGCTCAGATAGCCATAACGATTCAGCGTCTCCACGCGAAACGGAATGACGCTGCCCTCTGCCATCCCAAAACAAAAAAAGAACCCCGCTCGAAAGCGGGGTTCTTGACAGTCTCTCGACTGGAGAAGTTTCGCGAAAGCGAATTTACTTCAGGGTCACAGCGGCGCCGGCCTCTTCCAGCTTGCCCTTGATCTCCTCGGCCTTCTCCTTGTTCACGCCCTCGGCCACCGGCTTCGGAGCGCCCTCGACGACCTCCTTGGCCTCCTTCAGGCCCAGGCCGGTGATCTCACGGACAACCTTGATGACGGCGATCTTGTTGTCGCCGAAGCCCTCGAGGACGACGTCGAAGTCGGACTTCTCCTCGGCGGCAGCGCCACCCTCAGCCGGAGCGGCGGCGGCCACGGCCACCGGAGCGGCGGCGGACACGCCGAAGGTCTCCTCGATGTCCTTCACGAGCTCGGAAGCCTCGAGCAGGGACATCTCCTTCAGAGCCTCAATGATCTCTTCACGAGTAACAGCCATGTTAGTTTCCTTTCAAAGGGGGCCGGCGCCTCTTCGTGCCGGCCAAAGTTTTCTTCGTTGCTACGCGACCCGTCTCAGGCCGCCCGAGCTGTTAGGCAGCTTCCTTCTGCTCGGCCACGGCCTTGACGACCTGGGCCAGGCCACGCGGCACACCGTTGATGGTGGTGGCCAGACCACGAGCGACGCCGGAGATGGCACCGGCGATCTGGGCCATGAGCTGCTCGCGAGAGGGCAGAGAAGCGATAGCCTCCACCTCCGCGGCCGACACGGCAGCGCCTTCCATCAGGCCGCCCTTGATCTCAAGGTTCTGGTTGGCCTTGGCGAAGGTCTTCAGGGCCTTCGCGGAAGCGGCCACGTCGTTGCCGGAGAACACGAACGCGCTGGGGCCGGCGAGCACATCGTCGAGCGTCGGCAGCTCGGCCTCGGACAGCGCCAGGTGAACCAGCGTGTTCTTGTAGACCTTCAGCACCGAGCCAGTCTCGCGAATGTCGCGACGCAGCTGCTGCATCTCCTTCACGGTCAGGCCGCGGTAGTCCACGACCCACATGGCGGAAACGCCGTCGAGATCCTCCTTGATGCTGGCGAGCATCTCCTTGTTCTGAGCGTTGGGCATGTTGTACGTACACCTCCTTCTCAAAGCTTTCCGGGTTCCGCACCTTGGTTGGGTGGGCCGCCTGCCTTGAGAAGAGAAACGGCCCCCGCCCATAAGACGGAGGCCGCACGAATTCACGGAAGCGATTCTTGTGACCACCTCGGCGGGCCGCTTGCGCGATTAAACCGATGCTCCGTCTTGCGACGGGCGCGGTACCTGCTGTCTTAAGTAGCGGAACATATCTGTTCGTCCGCCGCCCAAAAAGGGCAGCCCGATTAGTATAGGGCGCTTATTCCCCGCGTCAAGGGTATTTTCCCCACTTTTCAGAAAATATGCCCTGGACGGTACAGCGTCCCCCTACTTCTCAACGCCCAAAAGCTCGAAGAGCTCTTTGCGGGAGTTGATGCTCATCTTCTCGTAGATGTGGCGGGTGTGGGCCTTGAAGGTGCCTTCGGCGATGAACAGCTCCTGCTGGATGATGCGCCCGGTCTTCCCCTCGGCCAGAAGCGCCAGCACCTCCTGCTCGCGCGGGCTCAACCGGTAGGTGCGCGAAAGCTCCTCCACCCGCTCGCCCACGCGCTCCTCCTCGGCCGTGCGCTCGATGAGGCCGCCTTCCTCCAGGATGGACACGCCCCACTTGCTGGCCAGCTCCTTCTCGGAGAACAGCAGCAGCGTGGCCGCCAGAATGAGCACGGCCACCATGATGGTGACCACCAAATCCTGGGTGGCCGCAGGCAGCCCTCCCTGGGCGAGCAGGCCCGGCACCTGGCCGCCGACCACCTGGAGCAGCTGCTCGGCGTTGGTTACGGCCAGAAACGCCACGATGGCCACGCCGAGGCGCTTGGCGATGTCGTAGAGCAGCAGCGCCACCAAGAAGGACATGAGCGAGTAGCTGATGGAGATGAGGTAGCTGGACGCGGCCGAGCCGAACAGGCTCTCGGCCGGCACGAGCAGAAGCCCGCACACCATGAGCACCACCGGCGAGCGGTACAACAGGCCGATGTTGAA
Source organism: Adlercreutzia sp. (assembly GCF_056795635.1). NCBI lineage: Bacteria > Bacillati > Actinomycetota > Coriobacteriia > Eggerthellales > Eggerthellaceae > Adlercreutzia > Adlercreutzia sp. The sequence continues at coordinate 234,097 of NZ_JBQIIT010000002.1, forward strand.
GCGCCGCGACGCGAAGTAGGCCGTGAGGAAAAGCACCGCCATGAGGATGAAGGTGGACAGCGACGAGTGGCGCCCCGCTCCCGCCACCAGCTGATGGGCCCGCATGCCGTAGGCGAAGGCGTACAGGCCGTACAGGATGAACAGCTTCCACGGATAGGAGAACTTCGGCACGCCGCGCCGGGGCCGGTCGGCGGCGGGAATGCGCTCGTAGGCGCCCCACAGGTACAGCGCCGCCAGCACGGGAAGGGACAGCAGGGCCGCGCTCGCCTGCCACGGGGCCATGCCCTGGCAGAAGAACGTGATGACCGCCCCCAGCATCATGGCGCCCGACAGAAACAGGAAGATGCGCAGCAGGCTGAACGAGCAGAGCACCTCGGCGGCCAGCAGCAGAAAAAGCCCGTAGCCCGCTCCCGCCGCCAGCGACCCGCCGATCATGAGCGGAAACGACCCCTCGGGTATCCACTGGGCCACCACCACGGCCACCGATGCCGCCAGCATGCAGCCGAAGGACACAGCCTTCACCAGGCGGTTCTCGTTCAGGGGAATGAAACGGCGGAACAGGAGCACCAGCAGGATGCTCACGGCGATGTAGGCCACATCGAAGGTGAGGTGCGGGTCGAAGGACCAGGGCGCTGCCGCGGCCACGGCCGGACCGCCCGTCGCGGTCCCCGTCGCGCTGGCGGCCGATCCCGTGAAGGTGAGCGTGGCCCAGGCGCGAGCGCACCCGTAGGCCATGACGTAGCGACGGCCGCCTCGCAGAAGCGCGCGGCGGTCTTCCCTCGATTCCGCTTTCTCGATCATGGACACCCCTCCTTATGCAAGGTGATTATACACGGCAAAACCGGCGACCCGAAGATCGCCGGCTTTGAGGGAGAGTTCCGCCGCACCGTGGGGAGGGAACAGGGGCGGCAGAACAGGGGATAACTTACAGACCCGCGACGTAGCGGCCGGTCACGAAGCCCGTGGTGATGGCGCGGCCCACCGACAGGCCCTCGATGTCCATGGGGTAGTTGCTGTTGCCGAAGAAGGGACCGGAGGCGTTGCCAACGGCGAACAGGCCCTCGATCGGCTTCATGTCAACGTCGAGGCACTGGAAGTTGCCGTCGCACCACAGGCCGTCCACCAGGGCGTCGATGTTGTTGGCACCGCGCGGCACGGCGTAGCAGGGGGCCTCGATGGGCACCATGTACTCGTCGCGCTTGCCGAAGTCGGCGTCGCCCTCGCCGGCGGCCACCAGCTCGTTGTAGCGGTTGATGGACTCCACGATGGCCTCCACGGTGTAGTCGTGGGCCCAGCCCTCCTCGTCGGCGTAGGCGATCATGTTGGCCGCCAGCTCCTCGAGGGTATCGCCCTTGATCCAGGCCTCGGGATCAACGTTGCGGTAGGCATTGTGGATGGAGATGTCGGAGAACGACTCCCAGGCGTCGTAGTGCTCCTGCCAGTTGGTCGGCACGATGGAGAAGAACTTCACGGCAGTGGACTCCATGAAATCGACCTCGGCCAGGTACTTGTTGGTGAACTCGTTCAGGTAGCCCATGCGGCAGCAGCCCTCGTCCATGAAGCGCTTGCCGTGGCGGTCGAGGAACAGATAGGGCATCTCGAAGCGCACTTTCGGGCCCTCGCCGTGCACCATCTTGGTGTGGGAGGCCGGGCACATCTGGGCGCCCACCCACATGGCGGCCTTCAGGCCGGTGCCGTTGCGGAAGTCCACGGCCTGGTGCAGGCCCTTGGCGTCGGGGGTGTAGAACTCGAGCATCTCGGAGTCGCCCACGTAGTCGCCGGCAGCGATGATGACGCCCTTGGTGGCGCGGAGCAGGATGTGGCTGCCGTCAGCGGCCTCGCCGATGGCGCCCGCCACGCGGTCGCCCTCCTTGAGCAGTTGCACGCAGGGGGTCTCGAAGAAGATCTCGGCGCCCTCGGCCTGCACGGCGTCGCCGATGACGAGCGCGCCCTTCTGGTGGCCCTCGTCATGGAAGTAGGTGTTGGCGTGGAAGTACACGTCGTGGCCGTTGCAGTTCACCGTGTAATCGTAGGGCTTGGACTCGCTGCCGCCCTTGGCCGCGGCCTCGGCCCACCAGGCCAGAGCTTCCTGGGAGTTGCGGGCCCAGGCCTCCACCTGGCCCAGGTTGGCGCGGTAGTCGCTCTTGTAGTTGATGAAGGAGAGAGCCGCCTTGATGCCGGCCTCGCTCGTCTTGGTCAGATCGATGGAGGCGCCCATGTTGCCGGCGGTCTGCACGATGGACAGGCTCTGGAGCACGCCCACGGTGGCGCCGGCCTCGAGGGCGGCGTGGATGGCGGCCAGGCCCGACTCGCCCGCGCCGACCACGACGACGTCGTACTCGCGCTCATCGGCGAACTCGGTGATGTCGGCCGGCTTCTGCAGGAAGCTCGGGCCCGTGTAAGTGGAGCCGTCCTCTGCGCCGGCCCCGCCCGTGGCGGCCATCGGCTGCTGCGGAGCGCAGCCCGCAAGCGCGCCGGCGCCGGCGGCGGTGATGGCGGCCAGGCCGCCGAACTTGAACAGATCGCGGCGAGAAACGTTCATTCCGTGTTCCATGGTGGTTCCCTTTCCCTCTCTTTTTATCCGCCCGATTCCGTTGCTCGGGCGGTGCAGCCTTACGGCTGCCCCTGGTTCGGCGGGGCTCCCTCGCCCCGACCGTTGCAGCTCCCTCGCTGCACGACGCACTATGGACGCTGCATCGAGCAAGCGCATCGACCGAGCGGAAAAAAGAAGTTTAAAGCTTTAAACCCCCCTATAAACCATGGGTTTGAACAGGGAAAACAAAAGGGCCGGGCATTAGCCCGACCCTTGATCGCACGATAATGGCCGTCGCTACTTTTGGGTATCCCCCGCCGGGGCCTCTGCGCCCTCGGCATCGGCGGCAGCCGCCCCGTCCGTTGCGGGCTGCCCCTCGCCCGCGCTCGCGCCGGCCGCGTCGTCAGCCGCGGGCTTCGTGTCGTCGCCGGCCGCTACCTCCTCGGGGGTCTGGGCCGCGCCGTCTTGCTGCACCACGTCGTCGGCGGGCTCGCCGGAGGCATTCTCAGTCGCCTTGCCGTCGCCGCCCAAGATCTCGTAGGCGGGGCTCACGTTGGAGCCGGCCGATTCCACGTAGGTGAAGTTGATGGTATCGCCCACCTTGTAGCCCACGATATCCAGCAGGCCCGGCAGGGCGAAGTCGAAGATGTTGCCGTCCTCGTCCTCCAGGGTCACATAGAAGTGGGTGTTGCCCTCGATGACCGCCTGGTTGAGCGAGCGGATCGTGCCCTTCACGGTCTTCACGTCGGTGGTGCCGCTGGCATCCTCGGACACCACGCCGTTGGTGGCCAGCAGCGCCTCATAGGCCTTCTGGGTATCGGCCACCGTATCGCCCACGGCCACGTTCTGGTAGCGCTGGATGTCGATCATGGCGAACTTCTTCACGAGGCCCGCGCCGTCCTTCAGGGCCATGAAGTAGGTGGGTTGGTTGCCCACGTTGATGAGCAGCGGGAACGTGGAGGTGTAGCGCAAGTTCTGCACCTGGCCCTCGGCCGACTCCATGGCCGAGTCCTCGGTGGCGCCGGCCACACTATAGAAGTGCGACTCTTGGGTGCGCTGGTTCACCAGCACGAAGCCGATGATGGAGTTGTCGGCCGTGGCCGAGGTGACGCCGGTGTACACCCACACGTCGTCGTCCTTGGCGATGTAGTTGTAGCCGAGCGTGCCGTCAGTGCCCGGGGTGGTGCGCACCACGCCCTCCTGGCCGAGGAACGAGTTCAGCCAGCCGTTGTTGTAGGAGCCCCACCAGTTGTACTGCTGGATGAGCAGCTCGGCCGGGAACACGCGGTCAACCCACTGGGGGCACTCTTCCAGGGACAGGTCCTGGGTCTCGCCGGTGGTGGCGTCGCAGAGCACCACGCGGCTGATGGTCTCGCCGCCGAAGAGCCCGATGGTGAAGTCGCGCACGGGGCAGATCCACCAGGGATGGCCCTCTTCGTCAATCTCGAAGGACTTCTCGCCGAACATATAGAAGGGGTACTTCAGCTGCACGTGGCGGTCGATGTTGCGGGCCAAAGGCTCGCTCTGGGAATAGTAGATGGGGGAATCGCCGAGGCGCACGATCTCCGCGTCCTGGGTGGTCATGTTCACCAGAGCGTAGGCCGGAATGCCGCCGTCGCGGTTGGTGAACCACTTGAACAGGTCGGCGTAACCGAGCGGACTCACGCGCACGGGAGTGCCCTGGTAATTGATCTGAGAATACAGGCTCGACACTTCAAACTGGCTCACGTACTCGGGGATGGAGCCCATCTCGCGGTTGCCCAGCAGAATGGCCGAGTCGCGGTCGATCACCGGGATCTCGGAATAGTTCACTTCCTTGATGTCCTGGGCGAACTCCAGCGTGTCGGTCTTCAGCACGTTGGAGTACTTCTCGGCGTTGCCCGGGAAGATGGCCATGGACATGACGGCGCCGATGGCCACGAGCGCCACCACCGCCACCGGCACGAGGGACAGAATGCGGAAGGTCTTGGCCTTGCCGGCGTTCTTGGTGACCTCCTTGGTGCCGGTCGCGTACTGCTTGCTGCGCACCCAGAAGATGAGGAACAGCGGCAGCAGAATGACCACGAAGACGAAGCCCCAGAAGTCGGTGGAGTGAATGTTGATGGACGGGTGGAACCACCAGTAGGCGCCCGCGATGACGAGCAGAGCCACCAAAATCAGCACCACGAGCCATTTCTTAGAAGGCAGGTGGAAGTCGTTGGCCAGAAACTCGAAATCGACCGTCGGGCCACCATTGCCGCCGTTGCCGCCGTTGCCGGAGCCGCCCTGGCCGCGGCCGCCAGCGGCGCCGCCGCCGAAACCGCCGAAGCCCCCGAAGGGGAAGCCGCCGAAACCGCCCACGCCGCCGCGCGAGCCCGATGCACCGGAGCCGCCGGTCGAGCCGGAACCTGCGCCGCCGGAGCCCGAAGCCGAGCCCGAGCCAGGGGTCTGCGGACCGGCCGAAGCGCCGCCGCCCACGTTGTCGGTGTTCATGCCCGACTGGCGCAGAGCCTCCAGCAGGGAATCCAAACCAGATTGTGCCACTAAAATCATCCTCTCCAAACGGCTACCCGCCGCGCGGCCCCTCGCCGCGCCCAAGCCAGCAGCCCCTTTCATTTCCCGGGGGCGACTTCCCGCCCCGCCATAGGTTTCGTGACACTATACAGGAAGCCCCCGCACCCGCGCCCAACCCGTCAAATACCCGAAAGAAAACCACGGGCCATAAGATTCGCCTAAGAGCGGAACGGGCGAAAACCGAGTCGCCACCGAGCTTCGGCGCGCGCTCAATCCGAATGCTGCACGCCCTCTACGGTCTCAAGCAGGTAATCGGCACCACCATGACCCCCGAGGGCAGCCGACGGCGGAAGGTGGACTTCCCCACCAGCACCACGAGAAACGACGGCTCGGGGCTGCGAGCCGCCGGATTGGCCGCGATCTTGTCGCGCAGGCGCAGGAGCGCCGCAGCCCCCTGCTCGGCCTTCTCCTCCGAAAGCTTTATCTCGAACGCCCCCCATCGGCCGTCGGGCAATTCCAGCACGGCATCGACCTCAAGCCCGTCGGCATCGGCGTAGTAACGCAACGTGGGATCGGGAATGCAGCCCAAAGCGGAAGCGTACACGCGCAGATCCCTCAGGCACAGCTCCTCGAACAGGTTGCCGAAAACCTGGCCGTCGGCCAGAAGCCGCTCGGGGGACAGCCCCAACAGCGCGGCAGGCAGAGAGGGGTCGACGAACGTCCGCTTGGGCTTGGTGCGCACCCGAGAGCGTGCCTTCACCGGCGCGTCCCAGCCTTCCTGATCCTCGGTGAAGTACTGCTGCTCGAAGAACCGCAGGAAAGGAGCGACCACCTGCTGGTACATGCTTGGGCTGGGCTCCTTTTCGCTCCGCGCCCCGAAAGCGTCCTCGTAAATCGTCCGATAGGTCACCGCCTTGCCCATGTTGCGCGCGAGCGACACGGCGACTCGACGCGCCTCGCGTCCGTTGATGCCCGCCTTTTCGGCACTGACCGTGAACAGGGCGTTCAGGTACTGTGCTGCTAGGTCCGACGTCGTATCGCCACGCCCCACTAGTGCCGGCCACCCACCGCGGCAAATGAACCGAGCGAGGTCGCGCACATCCGAGACGGCCGCGCCCTGGTCGAAGCGCCCCTCGAAAAGATCGGCGAGCGACACGCTGCCGTCCGACTCGCCGCTTTCGGCAAGGCTCATCGGCCGCATGAACACCTCGGCGATGCGCCCCGCACCGCTGTGAGACACCGAGGAGTAGTCCACCGACGAGGAGCCCGTGAGGATGAACTCGCCGGGACGATTGCCCGACTCGTCGGCCCTGCGGCGCACCGCATCCCACACCTTGGGAAGGTCTTGCCATTCATCTATGACGTGGGGTTGCTCCCCTTCCAAGGCAAGCGTGACGTCCACCTCCGCCATCGAGCGCACCGCATCGTCGTCTAAATGCACGATGCTTCTCCCATGGGCCTCGCTCGTCCACGTCTTTCCGCAGAACTTCGTCCCCTTCACCTCTACCGCCGCAAAGGTTCCCAAGCGGCGATCAAGGACAGAGTCGAGCAATCGGGGACGATAGCCAACAGGGGTGATAGTCATGGCAAAGGCCTCCTCATCATCAGGTGCTACACTGCGCACAAAATTTTCGAGGCAGTTTCAACTGAATTTTCGAGGATGATTCTACTAAATTCTCGAGGATGATTCTACTAAATTCTCGAGACTGTTTCGGCTAAGCTCTCGAGGAACCAACTGCTACGAATTTCCTCCTAGAAATCGACCTCCGCCCACGACTCCAGGAGCAATCCCTCAACGCGACTGAACTCTCTCACGTTGTTCGACACGAGCGTCGCGCCGTGGGCGAGCGCTGTCGCGGCAATCAGCAGATCGTTCGGCCCTATCATGCAGCCCTGCTGCTTCAGATCGGCCCGGATTCGGGCGTAGCAGGCAGCGCATCGGGAATCGAAGGGGATAATGCGCAACGGTGACAGGAGGCTCTCCACGAAATAGCGCCCCTCCTCGGGATTGCTGCTGTTCTCGGCACCGTACAGCAACTCGGCCTCGACAATGGCCGGCACGCCGAACAAATCCGGCGAGCTTCTCCGCATGATCTCCTGGGCCCGCGGCAGATGCCCTCGCATAATCTCGATGCACACATCGGAATCGAAGAAGTACACGGCGACCTCCTAAGCGAACAGAGCGATCTCGTCGAGGTCTCCCTCTTCCTCGGGAGCGACGAACGTCGGGTCCTTCAGGCAACCGTAGACGTTGTCCCAGTAACCCGCCGGCCAGCCCCGTCCTTCCCCGCTTTCGCGAATGAGCCCCGTCACATATCTCGACATCGACTGATGCGCTCGCGACGACTTCTCGCGCAGCATTTTCATCGTGGGCTCATCCAGATACAAAGACAACTGCGGCATAGCGCACCTCCTCTATACTTGCAATCCAAGTATACTTGCAAGTATACTTGCCCGTCAAGAAAGGAGAAGGCGGAGGTAGTTCGTCCTTCGACGTTCTCGCGTATTGAACTGCGTCGAGCGAGCCGCTACAGAATCGCGCGGCCCAGCTCGCCGACGACTTCTTCCAGGCGCACCTTGACCTCGGTGTGGGTGCCCATGTCGCGCAGGGTGACCTCGCCTGCGGCCAGCTCGTCGGGGCCGAGCACGGCCACCCGGGCCGCCCCGAGCTTGTCGGCCAGCTTGAACTGGCTCTTCAGGCTGCGCTTCTGGTGATCCATCTCGGTAATAAAACCGCCGTCGCGGCACTCCTGCACAAGCGCGAAGGCCCGGGCCCGCACGGAATCGTCCACACAGGCCACGAACAGGTCGCAGCGCTGGGCCTTCGGGAATGCCACGCCAGCCGCCTCCAGGGCCAGCACGCAGCGCTCGAAGCCGAGGGCGAAGCCGAGGCCCGGGGTGGCTCGTCCGCCCACTTCCTCGGCCAGCTTGTCGTAGCGCCCGCCGCCGCCGATGGCGTTCTGGGCGCCCATGCCATTATCCACCTGCACCTCGAACACCGTGCGAGTGTAGTAATCGAGCCCGCGCACGAGCTTGTAGTCCTCCTCGTAGGCCACGCCGGCGCCGTCGAGCAGTTCCTTCACGGCAGCGTAGTGCTCGCGGCAGTCGTCGCAGAGGTGATCGGTGATCTTCGGCGCGTCGGCCATCACAGCCGCGCAATCGGGGTTCTTGCAGTCGAAGGCGCGCAGCGGGTTCACCTCGGCGCGAGTCAGGCAGGTCTCGCAGAGCTCGCCGGCGTGCTCGTCCATATAGGCCTTCACCTGGTCGCGGTAGGCCGGACGGCACGCCTCGCAGCCCATGGAGTTCAGCAGCAGGCGCATGGCATCGGCCGGAATGCCCACCTTCTCATAGAAGCGCATGAGCATGATGATGGCCTCGGCGTCGATCGTGGGCTCCTCGGCCCCCAGGCACTCCACACCCACCTGGTTGAACTGGCGCTGGCGACCCTTCTGCGGGCGCTCGGCACGAAACATCGGGCCCGCGTACATGAGCTTCGCGGGTGCCGCCCCCTGAGGCACCAAGTCGTGCTGCACCACGGCGCGCACCACGCCAGCCGTGCCCTCGGGGCGCAGCGACAGGAGGCTTTTCGCCTTCGGGGCCTTCCCCTCCTCCACCCAGCGGCGCAAATTCTCGCCGGAAATGGCCGTGAACATCTCCTTGGACACCACGTCAGTCGCCTCGCCGATGCCGCGGACGAAGAGCTCGGTCTGCTCCATGAGGGGCGTGTCGATGGGCAGGTAGCCGTAGGCGCCGAATACCTCGGCGGCCGTCTGCTTGAACTGGTTCCAGAACAGCGCCTCATCGGGCAGAAGATCGCGGGTTCCCTCGGGAGCGTTAATGGCCATGGCACTTCCTTCGTGATGGGCGGGCGGCCGGTGCGCCCGCGAGCGTAAACTTCGGGTATTGTAACGCAGAAAGGGGACGTGCACCAAAACTGGCGCACGTCCCGCTGATTTCGCCGACCTCAGGCAGCGGTCATGGGAGGGAAGGGGCCGCGACCGGAGGGGCGCAGGAAGTATCGCGCGCTGCGAAGCGCTTAGGCAGCGGCCATCTCGGCGCCGGCGATGCGGCCGAAGCACACGGCGAAGGACACGTAGCAGCCACAGCCGGGATAGTTGCCGGGCTTGCCGAAGATGTTCGTTCCCACGTCGTTGCCGGAGGCGTACAGGCCGGGAATGACCTCGCCCCATACGTCGAGCACCTGGGCCTTATCGTTGATGACCACTCCGCCATGGGTCTCGGCCATGTTGTCCTCGGGCACTTCCATGTAGCCCTCGTCGTCCATGTCCCAGTGGTAGAACACGTCGTTGTACTGCACGTTGTAGTGGTACTGCTGGGCCTTGGCGATGGGATAGTAATAGGACATCTGGGCCAGGTCGGCGCCGATGGCCATGGCCGCCAGGATGCCCTCGCCCTGGCAGGCATCGGACATGTAGCACTTCTTGCCCACGGCCTCAGGCACGAACTTCTGCTGCATCTCCTCGCTCGCACAGAAACCGCCCGTGGCCAGCATGACGCCCTTATTGGCCTTGATGCGCTCGGTGCCGTTGGCTCCCTCGACCTCGACGCCGATGACCGCGCCCGTTTCATCCTGGACGAAGCGCATGAACTTCGTGTCGAACAGCGATTCGATCTGCTCGGCCCGCGCGTTGATGGCCTCGTAGAGAGGCAGGAACAGCTCGGGGCCCGAGTTCGCCGTGTTGTCGGGCATGGCCGTGGCCCAGTGAGTGCGCGGCGCGGCCGTCTCCTTCGAGAAGCCGAACTTCTCGTACTCGCAGCCCGTCGCATCGAGGCAGCCGGCGCCGCCCGAGGAGCCGCTCGTAGCGCCCTGGCCGCCTACTGCGCGGGCGTACTCGAACAGCTGCTGATCGGTATGCTCCTTGCTGAGGTCCTCCAGCCAGTCCACGTTCGCGCCGCAGCGGTCGGCATAGGTGCGGGCGATGTAGTCGGGGCAGGCCCCATCGGTGCAGGTCATGACCCACTGGTACATGTCCTCCGGGCCGTCCTCGTAGCCGAGCTCCTTCTGCACCCGGGTGCCCGCGCCCATGATGGCGCCGCCGCAGCGAGCCATGGAGCCGCCAGGCAGCGATTCCTTCTCGACGATGAGCACCGAAGCACCGTTGTCGGCGGCCTCGATGGCGCAGGCGGCACCGGCAGCGCCGTAGCCGAGCACCACGACGTCGGCCTCGCGGGCCCACTCGACGGCATTGCCGCCCTCGCCGCCCGTCGTCGACAGGGCATCGTCGGCCGCCGGGGCCTCGCTGCCGCCGGAAGCGCAGCCGACCAGGCCGAAGCCCATGGCCGCTCCCATGACGCCGGCACCAGCCAAAAAGCTGCGGCGCGTTAGTTTCTTCTCCATGATTCCCACTCCTTTTCCTTGATGGTCGCCCTCAGGGGCCGGCTCTGGCCGCTCCCCTTCGCCGGGCATGGCTCCCGCCCGCCCTAGGCGTGGCAGGTGTTGCACTGGTACACGTCGGTGTGATGACACGACTTGCAGTAGCGCGTGGCCGTCTTCTCCACGCCGGTGCTCGAGTGCATCTTGTGGCAGCTCGTGCACTCGGTGGCCTCGTGATCGCCGTTCTCGGGAATGGCGTGCGGGTTCACCACGGTGCCCTCGCTGTCGGTGAGCACCGTTGAATCGGCCGTGGCCTCGGCCAAGGCGGCAACGTCGTGGCAGCCCGCGCACACCTCCTCGGCCACCGCCGTCTGCACGAGGGCCGTCGCGCCCTTGCCATCGGCTGCGGCGCCCTCATGGGCCGTCGCGAGCCCGGCCTCGTCGCTGTGGCAGGTGACGCAGGCCACGTCGCCGTGCTGCGCCGCCCCGCAGGCCGCATCCTGCTGGCTCGCCGCTTCCTTGTCGTGGCACATGGCGCAATCGGCATCCGCACTCCAGGTGAACGCGGCCGGTTGCGCTGCCTCTTCGGCCTCGCTCTCGGCCGCCGGCTGCGCGCTGCGCGGCTGCGGTGCGCAGCCGGCCGCCAGCAGGCATCCCGCCACGGCGCCGGCCACGATCAGCGCGAGCAGTCTCCGCATCCCACGGCGCGGCGTCCCGGCGGTCGTCGGGTTCCCGGCAGCGGCTCCGGTGAGGCCAAGGCCTTCCGCTCGGCGTCCTTCGCTCTCGTTTCCCATCTCTCCCCTCCTTTCGCATCCTCGCTCGTCCACGCCCCATCGGCGTGCACCGTTGTTATAGCCAAGGGGGAATCGCACCGTCAACGGGCTCTCAACTTTTGAGAACGGGGGCTGGGCGCCCTGCGCACGGGCACCCGATTCATACAATGGAACTGCTCGAAAGGCGCGTGGCTCTTCGCGCCCGACTTCGGAAAGGGAGGGCGTCATAGACGCGGGGAAGTCGACATCGGTGGTTCTCACGAGGGAATTCCGCGCACTCTGGGAAGCGGCCAATCAGTCGTACCTGAGCTGGGAGGGCCTCGACAACTTCGTGCTGCCCGCCGGCGCCACCAAGGAGGCGGTCTGGAAGCTCATCACGGCCCTGCGCCGCCACGGCGGCTTCACGCTGCCCTTCCGCCCCTACGTGCCCACTTCCGACGGCATATCGGCCTGGATCGCGCCGCCCCACGATATGGAACGGGCCCTGGCTCTCCTCAAGACCCAGGGCAGCTCGCAGACCACCGAGCACCGCACCTTGAGCGCATTGCCCCTCTCGCGCAAGGCCGCCCTCATGATCGATGAGTTCGCCGCAGCCCTGGCCATCGACGGCTATGGGCCCGAAGGGCGCGCCAGCCTCAACGCCTACCTCACGCGCAGCGCGCCGCGCAACCCCGCCGATGCGGCCCTCTTCCAGCTCATCGATGCCTTCTTCTCCGTGGAACCCCTCGGACCCGGGCCCATAACGCCCGCCGACCTCGATCGAATCAACGGCATCTTCGAGACGCCGCCGCCGGGTTCAGGGCAACAGGGCCCCGTGCTCGCCGCCATCGAGCGGAACCGCGAGCAGTACCTCAACCTGGACTACTACACGCCCCAGAACACCAAGGGCACCATCTGCGATATCCTCAACGACCCCGCGCTCAACCCCATCGTCGCCGAGCTCCAGGCCCGCTACTTCCTGATCTCGCTCACCCCCTACGCCGCGGGCAACGCCGCCACGGCCCTGCTGCTGCGCCGGGCCTTTCTCGAGAAGCACCACCTGGGGCTGCTCGCCTGCGCCTCCACCCTGGCCGCCATCGTCGCCTGGCAGCAGGGCAGCTACGGCCTGGGACTCCCCGACTACGATGGTGCGCTCGCGCCCCGGGACTGCGGCGAGGGCTTCGACGCGACGGAGTTCACCCACTACAACCTCCTCGTGTTCGCCAACGAGCTGCGCCAGCTGCGGCAGAGAATCGCGGGCACCGAACGGAGCCTGGCCCGAGTGCGCGAGCGCATCGCCGGGGCGGCGTTCCTGAACGGGCGCCAGAAGGCCATCGTTGCCGCCATGGCCGAGAACCCCTTCCACGCCACGACCATCGAGGAGGTTTCCGCCGAGCACGAGGTGTCCTACTCGAGCGCCCGCACCGACCTCATGGGCCTCGTGCGCCAGGGCTACGCCCGCTGCGAGCGCCCCGATTGCGCCAACGAGCCCCACGTGTTCTGCGCCGGCCCCCGCACCCTTGCCCTGTTCCGCAGCACCGCCGGCGAGGAGGGACGACCATAGAAAAGGGGCGCGCACCGGAACTGGTACGCGCCCCTCGGGCTGCCGCGGTGATCAAACGGCCTAGTGGTGGTGCTGGCAGGCCTGGGAGGGGTCCATGATAGGGGCCTCGCCGGCGATAACGGCGGCCACGGCATCGCCCACGACGGGATGCACGTTGTCGAAGTACACGGTGATGCCCGCCTGGTTGAAGCCCGCAAGCGGACGGCCGCCCATGCCGGCGGCCACGATGGCATCCACGCCGGCATCGGCCAGAAGCCCCACGGGGCGCAGGCAGCCGCCCTCCTCATGGGGCGGATTCTCCACGCAGGTCACCTCGGTGACCGCGCCGTCGGTAACGGTGGCCACGGTGAAGCAGTCGCAGTGGCCGAAGTGACCGGCGCGCTGGGCCTCCATCGTCGCCTCGCCCATGGTGGGAACGGCCAGTTTCATCGTCGTCATGCTCGGGTCCTTTCGCTCGATCTCTCTCGGGGTACCGCCCCATTTAACCGCAACTCAGAATAATGCGCAACGAGGAACTCGTGCAAAAAAGCGGCCGCCCCGCGAACGGGACGGCCGCTTCATACGGGCACCGGGGCGCCCGCAAAGGGGGAGGCTCCTTAGAGGGCGGCCAGGGTCTCGCCGGTGTAGTAGCCGGTGGACATGCAGGCGGACACGCTCGCAAAGGACTGGAGCGCCACGGCGCCGGCGGCGTACAGACCGGGGATCTCCTCGTCGTTCGTGTCGAGCACCTGGTTGTTCGGGCCGCACATCACGCCGCCGGAGGTCTTGTAGCGGCACACGTTCAGCTTCAGGGCGTGGTAGGGCGGCTGCAGCGACTCGAGCCAGGCCTTCTTGCCGAAGTCGGTGTCCTCGCCGCCGGCCACGAGCTCGTCATAGCGGGCGAAGGTGGCCTTCAGCACGTCGGCGGGCACATCCATGCCAGCCGCCAGCTCGTCCAGGGTGTCGGCCTTCACGTACACGTCCTCATGGCTCTTGATGTTGCCCTCGACGGAATGGCCGATGGCACGGGCATCGAAGGCGCGCTGGTCGAAGATGGACCACCACTGGCGGTAGCCCGCGTCCACGGCGGCCTGGGCGGCGTCGTGGGACTGGGCCTCCTCGATGAAGCGCTTGCCGTTGGGCAGCACCAGCACCACGGGCGTCCAATAGCCCCAGGTGGTGCAGTTGGGGATGTCTCCCATGAGGTTGCAGCGCTCGAAGGAGGAGTCCATGCCGAACATCTGCGCGCCGGCAGCCTCGGCCATCTTGTGGCCCTCGCCGATGCAGCCGTGCACCAGCTGGGCGTGATTGGCCCAGGCGGGCAGGTGCTCCATGACCATCTCGCCGTTGTCGGCGAAGCCGCCGGTGGCGAGCACCGTGGCCGCAGCCTTGATGTCGGTCATCTTGCCGGAGGTGGTGTCCTCGAAGCGGCAGCCGATAACCGCACCCTCGGGATCCTTGATGAGGGCCGTGGCGCGCAGGCCGCAGCGGGTCTCCACGCCGAGTTCTCCCAGCTTCGCAGCGATGGGCTGCAGGATGTTGGGGCCGCCCGAGCCGATGCCGTCGGCCGGCAGGATCACGGAGCCGAACAGGCGGGGCAGCTCGGCCTCGGTGCAGGGCTCCTGGAACTTCGCGCCGAAGTCGTTGATGGCGGAGTCCACGAAGCGGGTGTTGGCGTAGGTCTTGCCCTTGACCCACTCGCCGAACCACTCGTACTGGTCCCAGCCGGCGCTCAGCTTCTCGGCGCTGGCCTCCCAGTACTCGTCGATGGTCATGGGGTTGCCCGCCGCTTGCTGCAGCTCGGTGCCGTTGGCGAACATGAAGCAGCAGGAGGTGGCGGAGTCGCCGCCGATCTGAGCCTGCTTCTCGGCGATGATGATCTTCTTGCCCGCCAGAGCCGGAGCCATGGCGGCGGCCAGACCGGCGTAGCCGGAGCCGATGATGAGGATATCGACCTCATCGGTGAAGTTCACCGGGGCGTAGCCCACCAGGGCCGCCTCACCGGTCTCGGCAAGCGGGGCCTCCGCCTCGTCGCCCGCGGGGCTGCAGCCCGCCAGGGCCGCGCCGGCACCGGCGACGATGCACGAGGCACCGCCGATCTTCAGAAAGTCACGACGTGAAATCGTCATACGAAATCCCTCCCTTTCTAAGGATTCGTTCGCGATCGCCGTGCCCGACCCGCCCCTCCCCTTGAGCAAGCGGGCGCCGCGCCGATGACGCGGCCGCACGGAACGATCAGTGCAACGCGAAGTCTAGAAAAGAAGGGGAATTCCCGCTCCCCCAAAAATTGGTTATCTTTGAAATAAGTCGATGACCTGCTGTTTCTTATTCACGCCCAACTTAACGTACAGGCTCTTGATGTAGCCTTGGGCCGTGGATGTGGAAATGCACAGGCCCTCGGCGATGCTCGCCGCAGTGTTTCCCTGGGCCAGGCCGACGAGCACATCGCGCTCGCGGGGCGACAGATCGTAGCGCTCGGTGAGCTCCTCCACCCGGGCGGCGCGAAACTCCTCGAAGGTGGCCGGCGGCTGCTCGACGATCACCTCCACCACCTTCACCACCCGCTTCTCCCGCGAGCTGCGGAAGCCCCAGAGCAAGAGCACCATACCGAGCACGTATACGCAGGTGACGCAAACGATGGACAGGTGCAGAAACGTGCTCCCCTCCCGGAGGTTCCCGAAATGCCATCCGAGCGCTAGGCCCACCATGAGGCACAGGCGGGTGGCAGCGGCCATGAACGCGGCAATGCCGTAGACCTCGTCCCCCGTGCGGCGGCAGGCGCGAATCACGCAAAACATGGAGAGCATGGCCGTGAAGCTGTAGGCCGAGTAGATGACCGTGCCGAGGGAGCGTCCCCAGACCTCCCCGAAATAGGGCAGCGCCAGAAAGACCGCGATCGCCCCGGGGAAGACCACCAGGTACATGAAGCGGCTGTGGGGCACGCGGGCCGTGAGGGCCACGAAGGCGATGACGAGCACGCTGCACACCAGCGACCCCTCCAGGGGCACTTGGGCGGAAATGGCGAACGAGGCGTGGGCGCAGGAGGCGTACATGTTCACCAAGCCGCAGACTAGCTCGAAGAAGGACGCGGCCAGAATGGGCGTGGAACTCTCGGCAAGGGTGCGGCGGAACCGGGCGAGGCCGGCGGGGCCGACGTGGGCGGCATCCTCCTGCCCGGCGACGGCCCGACCCTCCCCGTCATCGGCCGCCGGGACGGCACCCTCATCGTCATCGGGCAAACGAGAGAGACGCGAGCGCAGGAATCCGAAGAGCGGTACGAGCACGAGGGCCGCCGCCACCTCGAACAGGGTGGACCACAGGGGCGGCAGCAAGCGCAAACCGTAGGAACCCAGGGCGAACAGGAAGGCAGCGACGGCCAGCTGCACGATGAGCACCATGGGCGAGCGCTCGGCGCGCAGCAACTCGATAGCCGCGAACCGCACCACGGTCACCGTGAGGCCCCAGAGCACGCCGAGAAGGGACGTGGCGACCCCCTCTTCCAGCAGCGGTGCCGGAGCGAAGGCCACCACCAAGTAGATGAGGGCCACGATGAGCAGCGCGCTGCGGCAGTCGAGCCCCCAGCGACGCAAGCGGCCCGTCGCGTAGAGCGCGAACACGATGGCACAGGAAGTGAAATTCCCCAGGGCCGCACCGATCATGAACGGCAGGTCGGAGACGTAGCCGAGCGGGTCGGCGAAGAAGCCGAAGTTGGTCACGTAGCTCGTGTAGGCGACGAGCCGATAGAGCGCATAGGCGATGAGAACGGCCCAGGCCGCCGGTGTGAGAGCGCCGCGCAGCGCTCCGATGCCCTTTTCCGAGACCGTGGCCATCCCTCCCTTCGACCGCCGCGTTTCGCGCGGGCCACTGTACTCCATGGGCCGCTTATTGCGCAAGGGCGACTCCGAAGCCGCCCTTGGAAACCATGATTTCGTCGCGAGAACTACAAGTGCGCTACCACGAGGTCACCCATGGCGGCCGTGCCCACCACCTGGTCGGCCGGCGTCTCGGCGCCCTTGATATCGCCGGTGCGCCACCCCTCGTTCAGCACGGCGGTTACCGCGCGGCGAATGTCGTCGGCCGCATCGGCCATGTCGAAGCTGTAGCGCAGCATCATCTCCACCGACAGGATCTGAGCCAGGGGGTTGGCGATGCCGCGCCCGGCGATATCGGGGGCGCTGCCGTGGCTCGGCTCGTAGAGGGCCACCCCATCGCCCAAGCTGGCACTGGCCAGCATGCCCAGCGAGCCCGTGATCTGGGCCGCCTCGTCGGAGAGGATGTCGCCGAACATGTTCTCGGTCACCACCACGTCGAAGTCGGCTGGGCGGCTGATGAGCTGCATGGCGGTGTTGTCCACCAGCAAGTCCTCCAACACCACATCAGCATAATCGGCATCGTGCACGCGATGCACGATCTCGCGCCACAGACGGCTCGTCTCCAGCACGTTGGCCTTGTCCACGCTGGTCACCTTGCCCCGGCGCTTGCGGGCGATCTCGAAGGCCTGGCGAGCGATGCGCTCGATCTCGTACTCGGAGTACTCCAGGGTGTCGTAAGCCCGCTGGCCCGGAGCGCCGTCCACGCCGGCGGCCGGCTCGTCGTAGAAGCGCTCGCGACGGCCGAAGTACAAGCCGCCGGTCAGCTCGCGCACGATCATCATGTCCACGCCGTCCACGATTTCGGGGCGCAGGGTGGACGCATCGGCCAGGGCGTTGAAGATCTGCACCGGGCGCAGGTTGGTGTACAGCCCCAATGCCTTGCGAATGCCGAGCAAACCCTGCTCCGGACGAGGGGCCGTCGGATCGGTGGTGTCCCACTTCGGGCCGCCCACGGCCGCCAGCAGCACCGCATCCGATGCGCGAGCCGCCTCCAGCGTAGCCGCCGGCAGAGGCTCGCCGGCCGCGTCGATGGCCGCGCCGCCGATGAGCGCCTCGGCGTACTCGAAGGTCACCCCGTACTTCGCGCCCACGGCGTCCAGCACCTTCACGCCCTCGGCGATGATCTCCGGCCCGATACCGTCGCCGGGCAGCAGGCAGATCTTATAGCTAGTCGTCATATTACGCATCCTTTCCCAACTTCTTCTGCCACCGCGGCACCAGGCCACCGGCGTTGATGATCTCCATCAAAAACGGCGGGAAGGGCTGGGCCGTGAAGGTCGCGCCCGTGGTCTCGTCGGTGATGATGCCCGCATCGGCATCCACGCTCACCACATCGCCGTTATTGATGGCGTCCACCGCCTCGGGGCACTCCATGATGGCGAGCCCGGTATTGATGGCGTTGCGGTAGAAGATGCGGGCGAAGGACTTGGCGACGACCACGTCCACCCCCGCCGCCTTGATGGCGATGGGCGCATGCTCCCGCGAGCTGCCGCAGCCGAAGTTCTCGTCGGCCACGATGATGTCGCCGGGCTGCACCCGCTCTACGAACGTAGTGTCCAGATCTTCCAGGCAGTGCTTCGCCAACTCGGCAGGGTCGGATGTGTTCAGGTAGCGAGCCGGAATGATGACGTCGGTGTCGATGTCGCGCCCGTAGCGGTGCACGGTTCCCTTGAATTGCATGAGGCTTCCCTTCCCTATTCGGCCGCGCAAGCGACCGGCTCCAAATCCTCCGGCAGAGCGATGTGCCCGGCCACGGCGCTGGCCGCCGCCACGGCCGGCGAGGACAGGTACACCTCGCTCGTGGGGTCGCCCATGCGGCCGACGAAGTTGCGGTTGGTGGTGGCAATGGCCCGCTCGCCGGCGGCGAGGATGCCCATGTAGCCGCCGAGGCACGGCCCGCAGGTGGGCGTGGACACGGCGCAGTGGGCATCGATGAAGATGTCCATGAGCCCCTCGGCGATGCACTGCTGGTACACCTGCTGGGTGGCCGGGATCACGATGCAGCGCACATCCGGGTGCACCGTACGGCCCTTAAGCACCGCAGCGGCCTGACGCATGTCGTCCAAGCGGCCGTTGGTGCAGCTGCCGATGACCGCCTGGTCGATGCGCACATGGCGGGCCTCGGCCACCGGGCGCGTGTTGCTCGGCAGGTGCGGGAAGGCCACCGTGGGCACGATATCGGCCGCATCAATGGTGATGACCTGGGCGAACTGGGCGTCCTCATCGGAATAGTAGGCAGTATAGGGACGCTCGGTGCGGCCGTCCATGTAGGCGCGGGTCACCTCGTCCACGGGAATGAGTCCCGCCTTGCCGCCGGCCTCGATGGCCATGTTGGAGATGGACAGGCGCTCGTCCATGGGCATGGCGGCAATGGCGCTGCCGGTGAACTCCATGGCCTTGTACAGGGCGCCGTCCACGCCGATCATGCCGATGATGTGCAGGATGACGTCCTTGCCGGTCACACCCGGAGCCAACGTGCCGTCAATGACGAACTTGATGGTCTCGGGCACCTTGAACCAGGCCTTGCCGCAGGCCATGCCCACGCCGGCATCGGTGGACCCCACGCCCGTGGAGAAGGCGCCCAGGGCACCGTAGGTGCAGGTGTGGCTGTCGGCGCCGATGATGAGGTCGCCGGCGCCCACCACGCCCTGCTCGGGCAGAAGCGCGTGCTCCACGCCCATGCAGCCCACCTCGTAGTAGTGGGAAATGCCCTGCTCGCGCACGAAATCGCGCACGATCTTGGCCTGCTCGGCGCTCTTGATGTCCTTATTGGGCACGTAGTGGTCGGGCACGAGGATCACGCGATCGGCATCGAATATCGTATCGGTAATCTCGCGGACGGTCTTGATGGCGATGGGAGCCGTCACGTCGTTGGCGAGCACCAGATCCAGGTCGCATTCGATCAGCTGGCCGGGCTCCACCTCGTCAAGCCCCGCGTGGGCGGCGAGAATCTTCTCCGCCATGGTCATGGGACGGGTCACCGAAACCCCCTTTGAATACTGGGAAACCATTACTTAAAACCGCATCATTGTAGCACCGCGAACTTTTCCGCTTTGTTTCCATCGGTGAGATGCACGAGATCAAGCGGCCGCGCTCCCCCGCATGCGGAAACGCCGCTCCCGAGTGAGCTGAACCCCGATAGTGGGACTGGAAACAAAAGTTTCCAGTCCCACTCGCTTTTAAGGGGTGATGCATTGAAGCACGGAATGGATGTCAGGGCCGAGGCGGTGCGGTACTTCGAGATGGGCTTCGCGAGCAAGATCGTCGGAAGGCTGCTCGGGATACCCCACAGCACCGTCAAAAGATGGCTGTATGCTTACAGGGTGCTCGGAAAGGAGGCCCTGTTCGTGACCGCGCATCGAAGATACGACCACGAGACCAAGGTGCGGGCGGCGCGGGCCGTCGTCGAGGGGAGGACGACCAAGCCGGAGGCCATGGAGGCGTTCGGTCTCAAGTCGTCGACCCAGATAAACGCATGGCGCCGCCTCTATCGCGAGGGAGGGCCCGACGCCCTCCTCCCCAAGCCCAGGGGCCGCCCGAAGAAGCCGGAGCCCGCGTTCTCCTCCCGTGAGGAGGAGCTGGAGGCGCGCGTGCGCGAGCTGGAGCTGGAGCTCGAAATCCAAAAACGAATCAACGCCTTGGCGGAAGAGATCGAGCAGAGGCGGCGGACTCGCTGAGGCATGAATACCCCCTCGGGCTTGTGCTCGACAAGCTCGGACTTCCGAAGAGCACCTACTATCGCTACGCGGGCGGCAGGAACCCCAAGCAAGACAGATGGGCGGACGTGCGCCCCTTGGTGCGCGAGGCGTTCTCCCGCACCCCGAACGGCATGGGATACCGGCAGGTCTCCATGGCGCTCAGCTTGAGCACGGGCTCGCCGTCAGCGGCAAGACCGCGCTCAAGCTGATGCGCGAAGAGGGGCTCCGCTGCCGGATAAGGCGCAGAAGATACGACTCCTATCGTGGCGAGCAGGGCAAAGCTGCCAAGAACGCCCTGGATCGCAACTTCGCGGCAGAGGCCCCGATGACCAAGCTCGTCACCGATGTCACCGAGTTCAAGGTGGCGGGGGCCAAGGCGTACCTGTCGCCGGTGATGGACCTCTACAGCAACGAGATCGTCGCCTGGTCGGTGGCGAGGAGCCCGAACTTCGCGCAGACCATGGAGATGCTCGACGGCCTGTCCGGATCCCTCCGAGGGCCGGCCCTTCGAGTCGTTCGAATCGTTCAAGGAGCAGATCGACGCCTACATCGTCTATTGGAACACCCGGCGCTACCAAACGCGCTTGAAGGGAATGACCCCGGTGCAGTACCGAGGTCATTCGATCGGGGCCGCTTAGGAACTTTATTTAACCGTCCCACTTTCGGGGTCTAGTTCAAACGTCAACGGGCAAGAAGGGGCAGACCACACCCCGACCTACTCCTGGAGCGCCGAGCAGAGGGCGTCCAGCAAGGTGATGGCATAGTGCTGGGCAGAGCGCTCGGGACCCGCTTCCAGCCACACCTTTCCCGGCAGCAGCACCGACACGCGGGGCCATGGAGCATCGCGAGCCACATCAGCGGCTGAGGTCAGACGCAGCGCCAGGCTGTCCTCGTCCTCGTAGGACACGAGCGGCACGCCCGCTTCCGCGTCATCGGCCGAGAGCAGCACGTGAACGAGCATCATGGAGGCGTCGGGGGGCACCGACAGGCTGTCGGCGCTGATGATCTTCGAGGCCGGGTTCGTGGCCACGGCCAGGTTCGACATGCGCGAGGCCACCGACCGCGAGAAATCGTCGGTACCGAACAGGCACACGGCGTTGCGCTCCAGCACGTCGGCCGCCCGGGCGAAGCCGAGGTGGCGCGCCGGGCTGTGAGTGGCCTCCTTCCCCACCCACGAGTGGGCGAGGTTGCGCAGAGCCCCGTAGGTATAGGCCCCAGCGATGCCGTCGGAGGGCAGCCCCATGTTCAGCTGGAAACGGCGCAGGGCATCCTCGGTATGGGCGCCGAAGATGGCGTCGTCGCCCCCGTAGAAGAACCCGAGCGCGCCCAGGGCGTGCTGCAGCTCGTAGACATCATGGCCGTGGAAGTAGGGCATGCGCAGGTACAGGGTGCGGTCACCCAGGTTGAACGAGGCGTCCACCAGAGCCGACCACACCTTCTCGGTCACCTCGTCGGCCGCCGGCAGCGAGGCCGTGGCACAGAACGCGGCCAGGGCCTGGGCCGTGGCATCGTCGAAGGTGCCCGAGACGGCGTCTTCGGCAAGGTGCCCGATGCGGGCGAGGCGCTGCTGCACGTCCTCGACGGCGGCGCCGGTGTCGTTGCGCTTGATAGGCTCCATGTTACTTCAACCTGTTCACGAACCAGTCGGCCATGGACACGAGCAGATCGCGGTAGGGCGACGGCTCGATGGCCGCCACCAGCCGCGCCTTCGCGTTCTGGCTGAGCTCCTCGGCGTAGGTGCGGGCATACTCCACGGACCCGGCCCCTTCCATGATGGCCACGGCCTCGGCGAGCACCTCCGGATCGCGCTCCTTGGAGGAGAGGATCTCGACGAGCCGCTCGCGGGCCTCCGGCGCCGCGTTCTGGAGGGCGTGCACGACGACGAGGGTGCGCTTGCCCTCGGTGATATCGCTGCGGAAGTCCTTCTTCTTGGCCTCGTCGGTGCCCACGAGGTTCAGCAGGTCGTCCTGGATCTGGAAGGCCAGGCCGGTATCGAGGCCGTAGCTGCGCAGGGCATCTACCGCCTCCTCGCTGGCACCGCCCACGATGGCACCCACGGCCAGGGGCACGGCCCCGGAATAGTGGGCGGTCTTGTGGATGGCCATGGTAAGGTAGTCCTCGGGTGTGATGTCGTAGCGGCCGTCGCGGGCCCAGCCCAGATCGAGGGCCTGCCCCTCCACCGTGCGGCAGGTCATGGAGATGAGCTCGCTAATGACGCGCACCTTCGTGGCGTCGTCGAGCAGCGGGTCGTTCACCACGGGGCCGTTGACCATGGACAGCGCCAGGTCGCCCATGTTGATGGCCAACCCCAACCCCTCGGTGAGGTGCAGGCAGGGCTCGCCGCGGCGCAGCTCCGCCTCGTCGGCGATGTCGTCGTGGATGAGAGCCGCGGAATGGAAGTGCTCGATGGCCGCCGCCGACGTGGTGGCGCGATCGGGGTTGCCGCCGACGGCCAGGCAGGCCGCGTAGCAGATGAGCGGACGATGGCGCTTGCCAGCGTTCTCGCTGTACTGGTACAGCGGCCCGTAGAGGTAGCGGTCCATGTCCCCGTGGGTGCCATGGGGAATGTAGCTGTTGATGAGCTCCCCGACCGGATCGGCATAGCTCCTGAGATAGGCTTCGAAACTGGTGGGCGTCTCATCGACGCCGGCGAGGATGTCTGAGATATTCTTCATAGCGCTTTCTTGCCGTAGGTCGATCGTTTCAGCATCGAATCATAATACCACGGCCCCCGCCCCCGCGCGGTCCCGATCAGCCCACCGACAAGAATGTAAGATTGATGGCACGACTAAGAACGCGAGAGCCTGGGAGGCGTCCGCTCCCCGGGCGCTACAGGCCCAGCTCTTGATAGAGGCTTTGGCGATAGGCGGGGTCGGCCGAAGCGCGGCTCAAATCATCGAGGCGCCCCGCTTCGATCAGCTGCGAAGCCAGGGAGGCGAAGCGGGCCTCACCTTCCTCGCGACCTTCTTCGCGACCTTCTCCCCGAGCCTCTTCCTGAAGCATGCGGCCCCGAATGCGTTCTCGGCGCTCGGCGTTCTCCACGATGGTGCTGACCGACCACACCTGCTCCACCCACTTCCGATTCTCGTTGGCCTTCACGACCGCCGCATCGATCTTGCGCGAAAGCGGCCCCGAGACCCTGCCCGTTTGCATATATCTTAGCAGATCGGCCAAGGCCTCGCCCTCTGCAGCCTCCCAGGCCCTCGCATTAAGAGCGAGCCAATGGGACCCATCGCCCAGGGGCAATTCGGGAACCAGATCGCACGTGCGCTCGAAACGATAGAGCGGGACGTCGTAGCCGAAGGGATCTTGGCTGCACAGAAAGACGATGAAGCTCTCGGGCAGCTGGTCGTAGTCGCCGCCCGAGGGAAGCTCGCGCACATCGAGGGCCGACTGGTAGTAGCGAAACCGCTTTCCCAGTCGCAGTTCCGGCTGCGCCTGCATCTCGAGATCGTACACGCGCTCGGGAAAACCGCTCTCCTTGGCGTACACGTCCATGCGAATGCCGCGGTTCTCAGGCGATGGATCGACGACCTGCTCGGCGTTCAGATAGTCGATGCGCACGACATCGATGTCCAGCACCGCCTTGATGACATCGCGGCAAATCGACTCATCGGTCATGACCAGATTGAACATCCAACCATTGGAGAAATCAACCATCCTCTGAAGCATCCTGCGCCGCCCTTCTCTCGATTCTCTATTACGTCAAGAGAAGCCTAGCATCCCGAAACCGTGGAGATGACGTGGGAAAACCGTACCTGACACCCGCCGCGCACCGTCGCCGCGCCGCTGTGGAGCCGTGCCCTGTTCGCCGCAAAGTCGCAACTCGGCCGGGGCAGAGTCTCATCCCACCCGCAGCGGAGTAGCTCCCGGAGCAACCTTCAGTCCTCGGCCTCGCGGGACCCCGATCGGGCCACCGACAAGAATGTAAGATTGATGGCGTTACACGAGGCGAGCGTAGTCTTGGGTTTGGTGGAATACGTGGGCCACGACAACCATACCTTCATGCACTTTGTACAGCATGATGTAGTTGTTCGCCAGAGCCGTGCGGTATCCCCGCGCGGCCAACTCGGGCACGCGGGACAGGGCGAATATCTCGGGGGTCTCCGCAATCAGGGACAACTGCCTGTCGAACGTATCCATGAAGTTGGCTGCCGCCTGCGGGCTCTTGAGAACTTCGGCCAAATAGGAGGCGATGGTGCGGTACTCCCGCTGCGCCTCATCGAGAATGACCTTCTTACAGGCCATATTCATTCCTGAGCGAGGCCGCGAACTCGTCGTAGTCGCCGTAGGCGTCGGCCTCCATTTCCTGCTCCGCAAGCAGCATGCGGGAGAGCAATCGAGCGCGCGCCACCTCGTCTTGGACGATGCGGTACTCATGCTCGCTGAGACAGTGCATGATCTCGTAGCCGTTTTTCGTCACCGCCACATCGTGCTCGCGCTCAACGAGAGCAGCGAACTCGGCCGTACTCTTCAGGTCTCTCACGGGAACGCAGGTAGCCATCAATGCCTCCTTAGGAATATGGCCTAATTGTACCACATTCCAAGGATGCAGTCGTTCCAGCTGAAACGCCATGCCGGCAAAGCTTGTCCTATATGCCATTCCCGCACCTCCGCAGAACCGGGCCGCCAATGCCGGCACAGCCTAGCATCCCGAAACCGTAGAAATGACGTGGGGGAACCGCACCCGGTGCCCGCCGCGCACCGTCGCCGCGCCGCCGGGGAGCCGCGCCCCGCTCGCTGTCCCGACGAGAACCATGGGGAAATCCACCTCGATCTCGCCCCCTTGCTATGGGCATTCACGTGAAAACAGCGCCCAACTTCCACTAGCGACAAACGCCCGCGAGACACCCTGCCTTGGGACACACCTCTTCTCTTAAGAAGCGGGCATCACAGGAGCCACGTCCTCAGCGATGGCCGCGAGCGCTACCTGGCCTAGAGCGGCGAAGACTCCGTACTCGGCACCGCGGGACAGCCGTGCGACCGCCTCCTGGGTCTGCTTCATGAAATCAGGCAGCCACCGTGATGCGTGCTCATTCCAAAATGCCGCAATCCGGGCACGCCACAAAGCCGCGTCATCATCGCGGTCCTCATGCAACGCTGCCGCCAGGCTGCCATACAAATACGACAGGAACGAGAGCTCATTCCACACGCTATCAGAGGGCTCGCGGCGAGCATCCGCGGGCATCACCCCCGCCTCGCGCATATGCCGCTCCACATCGAGCTGACACGGCGAGCGAAACAGCACGGGCAAACCATCATGACCGAGGCTCCCATGGCGAAATGCTGCCTCGTAAGGCCACACCGCCGCCTCTCCACCGGGAAGGAGGTAGAGCACCGTATGATCCCGCCGAAGACGATGAAACAGATCTTCGACGTTGTCCTTGCATATTTTTCTCAACAATCCCTCGATCTCTCTTGCCTTTGAGCCAATCCCCATATCACCGAGGCAGGATGCCACATCACCGCCATACGCCCCATCAACAACGGCACCCGCCAAGACGCGAGTTGGAAAGGAAAAAGTGGTTGCAAGAAGTTCACACGCATCTGCCCGACCGACAATAAACCTCAAACTGTCTTGGTTTTCCATTGCTTCACATCCCTTCCCAAAACGGGCACCGTTATCGGGTGCCCGTTTGCCTCATTTACCTGGAGGATCTTGAACCGTCTCGACCCCGATCCCTACTTTAAGTAGTACACACTCGGCTGCGTGCCCGCATCATCTCTCAAGAAAGCCGTCTCGCGTCCCTCAATGGCCTTCGACACATCTGAATCGGGATCATCCAAATCGCCCCAGTAGCGGGCGCGCCCCGGACACAGCTGCATGCAGGCGGGTACGTCATTGCGATCGATAAGGTTATAGCAGAAGGTGCACTTCTCTACCGTGCCCGGATTATGGGGAGGCGCGTCAAACTCGCCTACCGCCATTTCAAGATAATGCTCGGGATTGTCGCTGATAAGTGTGCGCACTCCGTCGTAGGGACAAGCCTTAGTGCAGCTCTCGCAGCCAATGCAAAGCTCGGAATCAACCCAAACGATGCCATCCTCGCGTTTCTGCGTAGCTCCCGTCGGGCACACCGAAAGACAAGAAGGTTCGGCGCAATGCTGGCATTGCACAGGTAAAAAGGACAGTATGCAGTTGGGGAATTCACCACCGGCGTTATCGTTTGCCACCGCTCCTCGCGCCACCGCCGTGCCAAAATCATCCCAAATATCATTCGATTTGGTGTAGACGACGTTATACACAAGTTCTTTTGGCAGATTATTGGATATCTTGCATGCCTCGGCACAGGCTTGACACCCAATGCAGCGCACCAGATCAATTGCCATTCCATAATGAGTCATCGCGACATTCCCCCTTACATCTTCTCAATTGCGACAGCAACATCGTTGTAAGACTGATCTGCGCAAGCTTGATTGTATTCGCTGAAAGATATGTCGGCTGTATTGCCATCGATAAATTCCCACGCCTGATAGCTACGCGGGCACGAGAGTGCCCCTCGTTGCTGTCCCGCATTTATCGTGGCAACCAGGACCGCATGTCCTCGATCGTTGTAGAGTTTGACCTTGTCTCCTTCGGCAATCCCATATTCCTCCGCATCCAAAGGATTGATGCGCACGATAGGCTGACGCTCGAATTCTTTGAGAGAGTGGACGTCCCACCACTGAGTATGGGTTCGCGTTCTCATATGATCAGAACAAACGCTAAAGGGGTATTTTTCCCGCAAAGGCAGCGACGGATGGGCTTCCAAGGCAGGCTCCCAGTAAAGAAAGAGCCGTTCCTTCTCCGGATCGAACTCCTGTCCCCAGTTCATGTCGGGAGCGGGATTTTCCTGGTAGAAGCGCGCCCTTTTGGTGGGAGTCCCGAAGATGCCGCCTTCAAAGGCGTAATCCACTTGAGGCCCTTGCCACATTGCCTTTTGCTCTTTCAGAGCTTCCAATGTGATACCCTGCGCCCTCATGGAGTCTATATCGAGGTATTTTCGAATATGCTCCTCTTCGTCCCAATTGAACTGGTCGCCATAGCCCATTCCCGCGGCAAGCAGTTTGTAGATTTCAAAATCAGGCTTGCTCTCGTAAAGCGGCTCGATGGCCTTTTCGTTCCACTTGAGATAGGGCATCCAAAGCGCTCGAACGTGAATATCCACACATTCGAACCAATGGCAAGCCGGCAGAATGATATCGGCATACCGAGCTGTTTCGGTAAACGTCATTTCCTGCACAACGACAAATTCGATCTCCTCGAACATCTTCACATTCGTCAGATGCTCCGTTTGACAGACAATGGGATTCGAGCATGTCACATAAAAGCTCTTGAGCGGAAAGGGCTCTCCGAGACGCTTACCCGTCTGCTGAATGGAATAGATGGTATTCCAATTCAACACCGGCCCTGGGCCCTGGGGAAGGTTACCGTCCTTATCGGGCGTCGCGTAGATTCCTTCCGAATTTCCCATAGCAGCTACGCTGCACATTCCGGCACCCGCACCAGGTTTCCCCAGATTACCCGTAATGAGATGCAGCGCATAAATGCATCCATAGCTGTAAGTGCCGTTGTTGTATTGATTGATCCCGAATTGCAAGTACCCCATCACCGGCCCTTCTTGGGCATAGATTCGAGCGAGTTCTCTAATCTCATCAGCAGGGACACCGCACGCCTCCGAAGCACGTTCAACGGTCCATTTTCCCACTTCAGCTCTTATGAGCTCATAGACAGTCACGACGGATATGCCGTTGATGGGGGGCACGTCCTCGAGCGTCGGACGAACGGCCTTTTCAAACGAGACAGCCGCACCGGCCTCTTCATCCCATACGGCAAAAGGATCGTTCGGAACCTCCTCGCCTTTTGCGTTCTTGACAACAGTGGGCTCAACACCCAGTTCACTCATGCGCAGAAAGGTATGATCGTCTTTGACGAGAAATGGAGCCTCTGTATGATCGCGAATGAATTCTTCGTCCTGCCATCCCTGCTCGAATATTTCGTACAGCGCACCAAGGGCCAGCGCCCCATCGGAGCTTGGAAAAACAGGGATGAACTTGTCCGACTTGGATACCATGGTGTTGTAAGTAATGTCGACGCTAATTACCTGCGTGCCGCTTTCCCTGGCCTCCAAAATGAAATGTGTAAGCTGCTTCTCTGAGATAACCGGATTAGAACCCCAGATGATAAGCGTCTTCGCATCGCCGAACTTCTCGGGGTTTATTCCGCCGCCCCACACTCCACCGCCAAGCATCTTGGTCATACGGTCAATGATACTATTGTCGCGATCCTGTCTCATAGTCGAAAACCCAACCAAATTCTGGAAATAGAGCATCCCCGACCCCGGCTGAGGCGAACCGCCGCATAAACCGCCGTTTCCGCTACCCGTGAACATCGCGATGGACTGCGATCCATACTCATCAGAGTACGACTTCCACTTAGTCGTTATTTCCTCGATCGCTTCATCCCATGAAATGCGCTCGAATTCCATCGTGCCTCGTGCGCCAACGCGACGCATCGGATATTTGACGCGCTCAGAGCTGTAAACACGCTCAGGATGCGATAGGCCTTTGGGACAAATTCTGTTCCAGGCAGGATTCGGCAGATCTCGTGCCGTAGTGCGTACGATCTGCCCATCGCGCACATGCACATTGAGGTGGCAGGCATTGAGACATTGGGAACGGCAACAACCTGCGTATACCTGCGTTTCTGGAATTTCCTTCGTCGCCTCACCGCCAGTCTCCGACAAGTTCTCTTTTGCTGGCGCGCAACCGGCCAGGGCGCCGGCGGCGGTGAGCGCGGCGGCTCCCTTGATGAAGCTCCTGCGCGAGAAACCCCTATCCGTCTTCGATTCGGTCATGTCATACTCCTCTCTCTCCCTCGGGTTTAGGGCGGACGAGAGCGGCGGGGAGGGATCGGCGCTCTCGTCCAGCCTCGGTTGAAAGGTCCTCCTCTGATCCTTTCGATGATCCCATTGTGCCGAAGCCCCCTGTTAATGGCGATACGCCGCACCTAAGCTTTGGGTTAAGTTGATATTAACTGGAAATTAAGAGAGCACTGCCATAGGCTTTGAACGGGGCGGTTTAGGATTTGTCGACGTTTCATTTTAGGATTTGGCACCCTACCGCGCCTCTCCGATAAACCCCATGGCGTACATAGGCAAGTACGTTATCGGCCCCTCTTCCGCGACATTGGACTCACAGAACACGAGCGCTCGCTTGAATTGATAGTTCTTCGTGCCGAGCAAGTTATTCAGAGCGCTGTGGCGGCGATAATCCTTGCCCGACTTTATCTCGCAAAGCGTGATGCCGCCCTGGCGATCCTGCAGAACGAAATCGATCTCCCCGACCTTGCTCGTGTTGTAGTAGAACAGATCGAACCCGTGGCAGCGCAACTCCTGAGCAGCGACGTTTTCGAAAACCGAGCCGAAATTGATGCTCGACTTGCGGTTCAGTATCTCTATGTCCACCTCCCCCATAAGCTGCGAGGTCAGCAGCCCCACGTCGTTCATGTACAGCTTGAACGCATTTCTATCAGCCGAAAGCCTCAGGGGAAAGACCGGCTCGGTCACGCGCTCCGTCTGCAGCACGATGCCGGCGCTTTCCAGCCAATCGAACGCCGTTTCCAAATTCGCGAAACGCAGGTTCTTGCCAAGGCGCGTGTACTTGAAGCGCTTGTTCGGCTTGTTCAGTTGCGCGGGAACCGACTCGTACACCATCTCGATCTGCCGCGCCTCGGTTTTGTCGACCACATATTTCGCTATATCGCACTCGTAAAGATCGACGATTGCCCTTTGGCTGTTGCGCGTCTTGACCAGATCGTTGGAGTCGACGAACGCCCGCACGGTATCGGGCATTCCCCCAACCAAGAGGTAGCGGTAGAACTCGTCGATGAGCATCTCGTGAATGAAGTCGGGGACCTCCTCTCCATCGCACACCGCCTGACGCGCTCGCTCGAGCACCGCAGCGGGAACGCCGCGCGCCCAGCAGAACTCCTCGAAGTCGAGCGGATACATATCCATGATCTGCAGATAGCCAACGGGCAGCGACCGCGCGGGGAAGGCATCGAGGCCCAGCAACGATCCTGAGAGGATCACATCGTAGGAAGTTCCCTCGAGCAGGAACTTTACCAACGTGAGCACATCCGAACATTCTTGCACCTCGTCGAGGAAAATGAGGGTGTCGCCCTCCTTCATTTCCACGCGGCTCAAGGCGGAGATGCGCAGCAGGAGATCTTCGGCATCGACAGCGGCGTCGATGGTCTCGACGGCGGTGGCGTTCTGGAAGAAGTTTATCTCGGCCACCTGCTCGTAATGGACACGCGCGAACTCTCGGATGGTGGTTGTCTTCCCTACCCGCCGGGCGCCCATCACAAGGAGACCCTAGGTTGTTTTTTCGGCTTTCCAGCGCGCAATGGCATCGTAGGCTTTTCGCTTCAGCACGGCAAGTCTCCTAGGATAGCTTGACCTCGGATAACAGCAAAACTTGCATGCATTTACCCCATTTGGTCGCAAAACTTGCACCAACTTTAGCTATTTTGGACGCAAAACTTGTACCGATTTCAGGTGTTTTAGTCGCAAAACTTGTTACCCCAGGGTATCGGCCATTTTGTAGCCGACGCGCTGCACCGTCAGCAGGTACTTGGGCTCGCTGGGGTTCTCTTCTATCTTCTCGCGGATCTTCCGCACGAACACCGTGATGGAATTGGAGTGCACGTCGGCCTCCCCCTCGCCCCAGATGTACTCCTGAATCTGGCTGCGGGTAAACACCTTGCCCGGGTGCGTCGCCAGAAACGCCACGATCTCGAACTCCTTAGTGGTGAGGTTCGCGGGGCGCCCTCCCACGAGCACCTGATACTCGTCGAAGCGCACTTCCAAGTCGCCGATGGTCACCGTGCCGTCGCGGTTGGTGCAGCGGGCGAACTCGATGGTGTCCTTGTGGCGGCGGATGTGGGCCTCGATGCGCAGGATGAGCTCCGTGGCGTCGAAGGGCTTGGTCACGTAGTCGTCGCCTCCGGCCCGAAAGCCGATGGACTTGTCCACGATGTCGGTCTTCGCCGACAGGAAGATGATGGGAATGCGCCGCCCCGCGGCCCGGATCTTCGCGCAGAGGTCGAAGCCGTTCATGCCCGGCAGCATCACATCTAAAAGCAGCAGGTCCGGCTTCTCCGTGGCGAGCATATCCAGACCCGTTTCGCCGTCGGTGGCCCCGCAATACTCGTAGCCGTTCTTCACGAGCAGCTTCTCGATGGCCACCTGCAGGCTCTCCTCGTCGTCGATGAGCATGACCTTGTACATCGTCGGCTTCCTTCCCTCGCTGCCGCGCCGGTCCTTCCCTCCGCCCGACCCGCTTACTCGTCCTCGTCCAACTCTACCACGGCAGAGGCGGGAATGCGCACGGTGAACGCGCTTCCCTCCCCCAGCACGCTTTTCACCGTCACCGTATACCCCTGGGCCGCGGCGTACTCCCGCACGAGCGCCAGACCCAGCCCGCTGCCGCTGTAGATGCGGGTGGGCGAGCTGTCCACCTGGAAGAAGCGGTCGAAGATGCGCTCGCGATCCTCCTCGGCGATGCCGATGCCGTCGTCGGCCACGGTCACGAGCACATCGCCCGTGGCCGCATCCCGGGTCGCCCCGATGGATACCGAGCCGCCGGGCGGCGTGAACTTCACGGCGTTGGTGCCGAGGTTCTCCAGAATGCGCAGCATCTTCTCGTAGTCGCCGTTCACGAGGGGCACGTCCGGGGCCACGGCGGTGGTCAGGCCCACCCGTGCCCCTAGGGCCAGGGGCCCCACGGTGCCCTGAACCGAGGCCACGATATCGCCCAGGTCCATCAGCTCCATGGACACGGCCATGGCCCCCGCGTCCGACCGGGCGATGTCGAGCATGTTGTTGATCATGCCCAGCAGCACCGAGCTGGACTTGCGCACCTCCTCCCAGCTGGAGCGTTCCTCGGCATCGGTGCCGCCCGATTCCAGGGCAATTTGGGACAGGGTGATGATGGAAGTGAGCGGCGTGCGCAGCTCGTGGTTCACCATGGAGAGCATATCGCTCTTGAACTGGGATTCCTTCGCCAGCTTCTCGCTTAAGGCCTCCAAGCTGTCCCTTTGGGCGGCCAGCTCCTCGTTGGCTCGGCGCAGATCCTGGGTACGAGCTTCCACCTGCTCTTCCAGCCCCTCGTAGGTCACCCGCAGCTCGCCGGCCATGGCGTTGAACCGCTCGATGAGGCTGGACACCTCCCGGGCTGTGCCCGCATCGTCCATGGAATGGCCGAGCCGTCCCTCGCCCACCTCCCCGAAGGCCCGCTTCATGGCCTCGAGGGGCCGCAGCACGAAGACGGTCATGAGCCCGAAGACCACCAGGCCGATGAACGTGGCCAGCAGCAGGAAAAACCCCACATCGCGCACGACGTTCTGGCGCAGGGCCCGGTACTGCTGGTCCAGCGGAATGACCACGCTGATGGCGCCGCCGATGGAATCGAGGGTCCAGCCCTCCTTCGCGAAACCGGTGATGTCGATCTCCCCGGCCGGCTCGCCGTGGCATTCCAGGCAGCTCTCGTTCACCCGCAGGGCCTGGACGTAGCGGAACTGGGCCGCTCCGTCGTCGGCCGCCGTGCGCACGCGCCCGTCCCCATCGGTCCCGCCGTCCATGATGCGGTAGAACTCGGTGACGTCCTTCTCGGCGTTGAACAGGGTGAGGGCCTCGGCCTCGAAAGCATCGGGCTTGTCCTGGGCGCGGCGGGGCTCGAAGTTCGTGTAGCGGATGGCGTAGTTGTTCCCCGCCGAGAAGATGGCCCCCACGCTCTTGCCCACCACAGCGCAGTGGAGCCCCTTGAACTCGTAGGTGCCGTCGCTCGTATTGTTGATGGTGTACTGGGAATTGTCCATGAACTGCCAGACGGCGTCCATCTCGCGGGCGAAGGTGCGGGCCTCTTCCACGAGGGAGGCCTCCATGTGCTCGGTCTGGGTGCGAATGTCGAAGAGGGTGAAGACGACCGTGGCGATGACGAAGACGACCGTGAGCACCAGAACGGAGATCACCCGCAGGCTGACCGTGCGCATCCTCATGGCGACCCCCTCTCCGCACCAAGCGATACGGTGTTCTCACCATGCCATGGTACCTCCGCCCGCCCGCGCGGGCGAGTAACTTTTGCCTAAGGTTTTGATTAACGGGAGATTAAGGAGCCCGGAAACCGAGCCCGGGGCCGTTTCGTGGTATGATGGCCGACGCGATCTATCGCCTGTGGGAGCGTGGCGGAATGGGCATACGCAGCGGACTTAAAATCCGCCGCCGCAAGGCTTGTGGGTTCGAGTCCCACCGCTCCTACCAACTTCTCTTCTGTGTTTTCGCGCGCACGGCCCTCTTCTTAGGCGCAGCCCTTGGCCGCTTCCCAGATCATGCCCCGTAGAATGTCCGACTCGCTCGCCGTGTAGCCGTCGGCGCCGGCCAGGGCCAGCACCTCTTCCAGAATGACGAGCCCCGCCACGATGACGCCGGCCCGCTTGGGGTCGAGGCCCACGGTGGCCCGGCGCTCCTCGAGGGGCACGGCCGCCAGGCGCTCGCCCATGGCCCGCAGCTCCGGGGCCGTGACCTGAGCCCCGTGCACCCGGGACGAGTCGTAGACCGCCAACGCCTCCCGAATGGCCACCACACTCGTGGCGGTACCGGCCACGGCCACCACCCGATCGATGGCGAAGCCATCCTCGGCCAGAGCCTCGAAGTAGGGCGCCATGGTCTCGCGCGCCCATGCCCGGGCCGCGGCCAGCGCGTCGGGCGCAGGGGGGTCGTCGCGCAGGAAGCGCTCGGTCAGCCGGCGGCAGCCCACGTTGAAGGAATGGGAGGCCACGGGCGCCGCGCCCGCGCGGCCGGCGATGAGCTCGGTGGAGCCGCCGCCGATATCCACCACGAGCAGGTTCTCGTCGGGGAAGTCGGCCGAGGCGCCGGCGAAGGTGAGAGCCGCCTCCTTCTCACCGGGAATGACCGTGAGGGTCACGCCGCGCTCGGCGAGGCGGGCGGCGAACTCGTCGGCATTGGCGGCATCGCGGGCCGCTGAGGTGGCCACGGCAATGAGACGGCGCAGAGGATGGTCGGGGGTGTCGCAGCGGGCGAGCACCTCACCATAGCGGTCGACGCAGGTGAGCACGCGGCCCATGGCCTCCTCCGAGAGGCGCCCCGCAGCATCCACGCCCACGCCCAGATCGGTGATGGCGTACTCCTTGGCCACCTCGGTCAGGGAGCCCCCCTCCACATCCGCCACGAGCAACCGGCAGGTGACCGTTCCGATATCAAGGGCTCCGTAACGGCCGTTTTCGCAGGTCATGAAAGTTCTCCCTTCTGTTCGGGCAGCTTTGCCCGAACGCGCTACTTCACGCCGAAGATGGGATCGAGGATGCTCGAGTACCAGGTGTCCGGCAGCTCGATGTCCTCGGAGAGGATGTTGCCGCGGAACTCCGGCTTCTCCCTCGTCTCCAGGCCGCCCACGGACACGGCGTGCTCGCCCTCGCGCACCCAACCGAGCTGGGTGCGGGCGGCATCCTCGATGCCCGCATCGGTCTGGAGGGCGTCCACCTGGGCGCCGAGGGCCTCGTTGCGCTCCACCACGGCCTCGTACTCGGCGGAGAGGCGGTCGCGCTCGCGCATGTCCACGTAGAGCTGCTGGGCCGGCCCGTAGAGGAAGGCCACGGCGAAGGCCACGCAGAGGGCCGTGGCCGCCAGCCCCATGAGGGGCGGCCGCGCGAACAGCGACGGCTTCTCAGCCGTGGCCATGGCGGCACGGCTGCGCCGGGCCGAGCCCGAGGCCGCCTGCTGCTGCATGCGGGAGGAGCGCTTGTGGGACGAGCCCATCTCCCCCTTGTACACCGCTGCTCGGGGACCGCCCTGGGCGGCGTCGGAGGCCTTACCGGCCTCGTACTGGCGGAAGTACTCCTTGCCGGCCCGCTCCTTGGTGCGCTCCCGGCGCTTGGCGGCCAGACGGCCCAAAGGACCGCGCTCCCGCTCCTCGAGGGCGGCCAGCAGCCGCGCCTCGTATTCCTCGCCGGCCTCGTCCTCGGCCCGGCCGGCGGCCCCAGAGAGGAAGCCGTCATCGGGACGGGGCCGCGCCGAGGTGCCGCCGTCGTACCAGCTCGGCGTGGGGTTGTGGGGCCGGGCGGCCCCCGCGGTGCGCAGCGGGGCCGCGGAAGACGCCGGACGGGCACCCGGGAAGGCCGCAGCGGTGCCAACGACAGCGTGGCCGGCGGGGCACTCGGCCCCGGTCGGCGAGCCCGCGGGCCGCCGGCCAGTCGAGCGCACGCGCACTTCCCCGGCTCCGTCGAGAACAGCCGCCGCGGTGCGGCCGGCGGGGCGCGCAGACCCGCACCCGGGCACACGAGTGCCCGCAGCGGCGCGGCGCGCTGCGTCGAAGGAGACGATGTTGGCCTGGCGTGGCACGGGGGCGGAACTTCCTTTCGCTGCCGGGGTTCGTTTCTGGGGCGGGTAGTCAGTCGAAAGCGGATGGGTCGGTCGGGCGCTGGGGCCGTTTACAAGTTGAGGCCCTTGACGAAGGCCTCCCATTTCTTGAAGGATTCGTCGCTGATGGCATGCTCCATCTGGCAGGCCTCGTCCTCGGCCACATCCGGCGGGATGCCCACGGCCTGGGTGAGGAAGTCGAAGAGCATGCGATGGCGGCCGAGGACCGAACGACCGTAGGCGTAGCCCTCCTCGGTCAGGGTGATATCGCCGTAATGGGGCTGGATGACGAGCTGCTGCTCCTTCAGGGCGGAGATGGCCTTGTTCACCGAGGCCTTGGAGACACCCAGCTTGTTGGCCACGTCCACCGAGCGCACGGGGACATCCGTCGTGCCTCCCAGCATGACGATGGCCTCGAGGTAGTCCTCGTGGGACATGGATGTCTTCACCACAGCGCTCTCCTTATCAGATACGTCATGTCATGGTATCACGGCCCCCGGCAAAAAACGAGGCTCGGACACAGAGTTCCGAGCCTCGTTCACATTGTTTTCGCCAACGGTTTGCCAGCGGTTGCTTGACCTGCGAGGGGAGCCGTGCTTCCCCGTCTGCGTGCGGTCCCGCAGTCCGTGGCGCCGGCCGCAGCCCCGGGCCGCGCGACCCCGCGTCACTTACCCCTTCCGCACCGCCTCCCCTATGGCGGCCGCCATCGATTCCGCTGCCGCGCATCCGTCGCAGCCGTGGCAGCCTCCCTCGCACCGGTCGCCGCAATCGCACAGACCGCGACGAGTCATGCGGCGGATGGCGAGCACCGCGAGGGCCGCGATGACGATCAGAACGGCGATGGTGGGTCCATTGAGAATGAGTTCTTGCATGGCGAATCCTTTGCGATCATGCCGCCCCGGCAGGCGCCGCGACCACTTCCACAGCGTGGGATGGCGCGGGCACCTGGCGGGAAACGGACGTTTAGGCGTTGTCGGCCGCTGTCTTCAGCGCGGCCGCGCCTGGCTTGGCGACAGGGCGGAACAGCAGGAAGAGCGTGCCCGCGGCCACGGCAACGGCCAGGACCGTGAAGGGGTTGAAGGCGACTTCGCCGGTGGCCAAGCCGACAAACTGATAGAGCATGAGGCCCACGCACCAGGCGAAGGCGGTCATGTAGCCGATGGCGGCCCAGGTCCACTTCGCGGACATCATCTGGCGGCGGATGGTGCCGATGGCGGCGAAGCAGGGGGCGCACAAGAGGTTGAAGGCGCAGAAGGCCACGATAGCGGCGCTGCTGCCGCCGAGCATGGCGGCAAACGACGCCCACAGGCTGGGATCGGCCTCGCCCACTTCGCCAAGGCTCGTAATGACACCCACGGTGGCCACGACGTTCTCCTTGGCCACCAGCCCCGTGATGGAGGTGACGGCGGACTCCCAGTTGCCGAAGCCGAGCGGCGCGAAGATCCAGGCGAGCAGGTTGCCCAGACCGGCCATGAGGCTGTACTGGATGTAATCGTCCATCTCGGAATCGAGCAGGCCAAAGGCGCCCTCGTAGAAACCGAAGTTCAGCAGGAACCAGATGACCATAGAGGACAGGAAGATGATGGTACCGGCCTTCACCACGTAGCTGCGCACGCG
The DNA here is from genome assembly GCF_056795635.1 of Adlercreutzia sp. Taxonomy (NCBI): domain Bacteria; kingdom Bacillati; phylum Actinomycetota; class Coriobacteriia; order Eggerthellales; family Eggerthellaceae; genus Adlercreutzia; species Adlercreutzia sp. The sequence goes on from NZ_JBQIIT010000002.1 coordinate 271,359, forward strand.
CTCCCACATGGACAGAAGCACGTTCTTCACCGTGGGCAGATGGTACTGGGGCAGCTCCATGATGAAGGGGGCCACCTCGCCGGCAAAGGCGCGGAACTTCTTCAAGATGATGCAGGACAGGATGATGGCAGCCAGGCCCAGGAAGTAGAACACCGGGGCGACCCACCAGGTGGCCTCGTAGTCGCCGCCGGCGAGCGCGCCGAACACGAGCGCGATGATGGGCAGCTTCGCGCCGCAGGGGATCATCGTGGTGGTCATGATGGTCATGCGGCGGTCCTTCTCGTTCTCGATGGTCTTGGTGGCCATGACCGCGGGCACACCGCAGCCCGAGGCGATGAGCATGGGGATGAAGGACTTGCCGGACAGGCCGAAGCGCCGGAAGATGCGGTCCATGATGAAGGCGACACGGGCCATATATCCGCAGCCCTCCAAGAAGCCGAGCAGGATGAACAGCACGATCAGCTGCGGAACGAAGCCGATGACGGCACCCACGCCGGCAATGATGCCGTCGAGCACGAGCGATTGCACCCACGGTGCCGCGCCGACGGACTCAAGCCAGCCGCCCACCACCACGGGCACGCCCACGTGGTAGAGGCCGTAGTCGGCCGGGTCGGGCTCTTCCAGCTCGCCGGCCTCGAAGGCAGCGCTGCCCTCGGCGGTTTCCAAGATGCCCTCGAACTCCTCGACGGCCGCGTCGTACTGCTCGGTGCCGGTGTAGAGCCAGCCGTCGCCGAACAGGCCGTCGTTGGCCCAATCGGTCACGAGCGTGCCCACGGTGGACACCGAGATGTAGTACACGAGGAACATGATGACGACGAAGATCGGAATGCCGAGGACGCGATTGGTGGCCACACGGTCGATCTTCTGGGTGGTGGTCATGGCCCTCGGCGACTTCTTCACGCAGGCGTCGCAAACGGCAGTGATGCCATCGTAGCGCTCGTTGGTGATGATGGACTCGGCGTCGTCGTCCTCGGCGTCTTCCACCGCGTCGCGGATGGCGGCGATGGAGGCGATCTCGGCGGCCGGCAGATTCAGCTTGTCCACGGTGAGCTGCTCGCCTTCGAAGAGCTTGATAGCGTACCAGCGGCCATGGCGGCCAGCGATACGGTCCCCGGCGATGGCGGCGATGTGCGCCAGGCCCTCCTCCACGTCGTTGGAAAAGCGCAGGGTGGTCGCAGGAGCAGCACCGGCCGCGGCGGCCGCGCGGGCGGCCTCGATGACCTCAGCGGTGCCGCGGCCCTTGAGAGCGGACGTCTCCACGATGGGGCAGCCCAGGCGGGCAGAGAGGCCGGCTACGTCGATGGTATCGCCGTTCTTCTCCACGAGATCCATCATGTTCAGGGCGATGACCACCGGAATGCCCAGGTCGATGATCTGGGTGGTGAGGTAGAGGTTGCGCTCGAGGTTGGTGGCGTCCACCAGGTTCACCACCACATCGGGCTTGCCGCTCATGAGATAGTCGCGGGTGACGATCTCCTCGGGGGTGTAGGGCGAGAGCGAGTACACGCCCGGCAGGTCGGTAATGGTCACCGATTTGTCGTGCCGCCAGGGGCCCTCCTTCTTCTCAACAGTCACACCGGGCCAGTTTCCCACATACTGGTTCGCGCCGGTCAGATCGTTGAACATGGTCGTCTTGCCGCAGTTGGGGTTCCCGGCAAGGGCGATGTTGATTGCCATGGTCAGCCTTTCCTTCTCCTAATGACGTCGTCCCGCGTCCTTTCCGCGGCGCTCTCCCGGGCACCCGCGGGACAATAAAGTTAGTTCTAGTTAACTACTGGGGAGAAAAAATGCGCCCGAGGCGCGAGAGGGAGGAATGCGATCTCCCTTAGGCGACGAGCACGTTTTCCGCCTCGTCTTTGCGCAGCGACAGCTCGAAACCGCGCACAGTTACCTCGATGGGATCGCCCAGGGGGGCCACCTTGCGCACGAGCACCTCCGTGCCCTTCGTGATGCCCATATCCATGATGCGGCGCTTCACGGCACCCTCGCCCACCAGGCGACGCACGGTGGCCGATTGGCCCACGGCCACATCGCGTAGGGTCTTATCCTCTGCCATAGTCCTTCCTTTCTGTGTTCCTCTGAAACGGTCGCGACAGGAGATGCAGCAGCCAAGGCCCGGGACAGCCCTCAACCGCAAGCGCCTCACCAGCCATGCTGCCTCAAGCGACGATGATCTTCGATGCCACGCTACGATCGAGGGCGACGCTTGCCCCCTTGATCTGCACGATGAAGTTCCCCGCCTGCTCGGAAACGACGGACACAGCCGCGCCCTCGACGAACCCCAGGTTCTCGAGATGGTGATGCACCTCGCCCTTTCCGCGCACGCGGACGACGTTCGCCGTATCGCCGCTGCGCAAAAAGGCGAGCGGCATCGGCTGGCACGCTGCTCCGGCACTCCCGGTCTTACAGCAAGCGCTTTCCGCGACCATTGCTTGGCTCATAACGTCTCCTATCAATGTTAGCTACATGCAACAACATATTGTAGAATAAAGTTAGCCTTTGTAAACCTATAAAGTTAGCTTTTGCATACTTCTGGGCCAGCGGCGCGACTTGTCGGGGCAAGCGGCCATCCTGAGACGCTTCCGCACTGCGCAGCGGCCGAGTCCCGTTGCCGGCACCCCCCCGAAGAGAAGGCCCGGACGCAGAGCTTCGCCGGCCCGCACCAGCCGATGACAAAGACGCCCTGGGAAGAGAGCCGCAGCAAACTGCGCTGTCCCGAGGGCGACATCCTCTTTCCTCCCTATTTGCCCATCGTTCACCTCACGGCTGCGCTACGGCGGTCCGCCCCATGGTATTCTTGACCCTGTTAACGTCTTTCAGAGAAGGATGAGTCATGGCACAATGCATCGACCGGGCCGCCTCGTTCGGCCAGAACCTGTACGTGGACACGCGCGGAGCGGCCGGGGAGCCGGTTCCCTTCACCGAAGCCGTCGTGAACGGCCTGGCGGCCGGTGGAGGCCTGTACGTGCCCCAAGAGCTGCCTTCGCTGTCGGTGGCCGAGATCGCGGCCCTGGCCGAGTTGCCCTACGCCGAGCGCGCTGCCGCCGTATACAAGGCCTTCAACATCGATCTGCCCGATGAGGTCATCGATGAGCTGATGGGTCGCGCCTATGGCGACAACTTCGACGACGAGGCCGTCTGCCCCATCACCTCCCTCGACGAGAACACCCACATCCTCGAGCTGTGGCACGGCCCTACGAGCGCCTTCAAGGACATGGCGCTCCAGTGCCTGCCCCACTTCTTCTCCGCCAGCGCGAGCGCCCTACGCGAAGCCGGCAAGCTCGACCACGACTTCATGATCCTCGTGGCCACCTCCGGCGACACGGGCAAGGCGGCCCTCGAGGGCTTCAAGGGCGTCGACGGTACCTCCATCGGCGTGTTGTTCCCCGATGGCGGCGTGAGCGATATCCAGCGCAAGCAGATGGTCACCACCACCGGCGACAACGTGCGCGTCTGGGCCGTGCGCGGCAATTTTGACGACTGCCAGACCGGCGTTAAGCGCACCTTCTCCGACGAGGCCTTCGCCGAGAAGCTGCTCGCCGAAGATGCCGTCGCCCTGTCCAGCGCCAACTCCATCAACTGGGGACGCCTGCTGCCCCAGGTGGTGTACTACATCTCCAGCTACGCCGAGCTCGTGGCCTCCGGCAAGATTGAGGCCGGCGACGAGATCGACGTCTGCGTGCCCACGGGCAACTTCGGCAACATCCTCGCGGCATGGTACGCCAAGCAGATCGGCACGCCCATCGGCATGCTGCTCTGCGCGAGCAACGACAATCGCGTGCTGACCGACTTCATCAACACGGGCACCTACGACATCTCCGACCGCGCGTTCATCCTCACCGCCTCCCCCTCCATGGACATTCTCGTGTCCTCCAACCTCGAGCGCCAGCTGTTCGAGCTCACGGGCCGCGACGGCGAGGCCATCGGCCGGTGGATGGCCGACCTGAACGAGAAGCGCTGCTTCCGCGTGGACAGCGACACCTTCGCCCGCGTCCGCGAGAACTTCAGCGCCGATTCCATCGACAACGCCCAGTGCCTCGCCACCATCAAGGAGGTACTCGACGAGCACGGCTACCTGCTGGATCCCCACACGGCCGTGGCCTACGCCGCCGCCCAGAACTTGCGCGGCGAGAACCCGGTGCTCATCGCCTCGACTGCCCACTGGGCGAAGTTCGGCGACAACGTGTATCGCGCCCTCCATGGCATGGCTCCAGGAGAGGCCCTGCCCGCCGAGGTGGCATCGCTGACGGGCTGTCAGCTCAACGAGCGCATCGCCGAGGAAACGGGCCGGTGCGATATCCCGGCAGGACTTGCCAACCTCGACACCATGGAGGTACGATTTACCGACGTGATCGACAACGACGTGGAGGCTATCGAGGCAGCGGCCGAGGCTTTCTGCCGGCGATAGCCATCCAGAACGGGAGATAGTCATGGGCCAGCTGCAATCGCTCACCCCCGTCGTGCGCCTCACCGTATCCAACCCCGATGCGGAGGAGAAATCGGCGTTCGGCCCGGGCATCGCGAAGCTCTGCCTCGGAGTGAGAGAGCACGGCTCGCTCAACGCCGCCGCCAAGGCTATGCGCATGGCCTATAGCAAGGCATGGCGCGTCATCAAGGACACCGAGGGTACGCTGGGCATCCAGCTCCTCGTGCGCGACGGCGCCCATGGATCCACCTTGACCGAGGACGGCGACCGCCTCCTGGACGCCTACCTCGCCATCCAGGAGCGCCTGACCCGCGAGGCGGAGCAGCTCTTCGACGAGATGACACGCTAGGCCCCCTCTCAAGAGTGCTCCCCAGCAACGCCCCCCTGCAAACGGCCTCTGCGAGCCGGCCCCTCAGGCCGGCTCGATCGTTATGGTGAGCAGCGGGGCGCCGGGAGCGCCGTCGCCGGCGAGCACACGGAGCACGAGACCGGGCACCCCCATGACGCGCTCGCCCCGAACCGCATCTCCTGGCGGAGAAACCGGCGGCGCGGCGGGGCAGAGCACAGGCCCGGAGGCCGCCGGCCAGGGCACTGTCTCCTCGAACACCGCCCCCTCGTTGACATCCTCCAGGGAGGGCGGCCACGAGAGGGCTTCGGCCTCCCGCTCCCGCTCGGGATCAGTGCCGAAGCGGTACATGCACCCGAAGCAGGTATCCATGTCGTCGAACAACTTGCTCTTACAGGTGGGGCAGATCTTCATCGCCACCTCCGTTCTGCGGCCCATCGAGGGCCGCTTCTCTTGCAACCGGGAATTTCAACGCTGTCGCCGCGCATGAACCAGGGGCCGGGCCGGGCGAAGCGTTCAATGGCCCCGAAGGCCCGATCGCTGCGCAGGCGGGTGCCGGGCAGCACGAGCCGGTGCACCTCGATTACCCGGCCCGCGCGATCGACGAAGGCAATGTCGAGAGGGTGGCGCATGGTAAGCGTATGCACATCGCGACAACGGGGCAGCGCCATCACCGTCCGATCGGGCGCCCGCCCCGCTAAGCCACGCAAGCGCATGAGCGGGCTGGCGGCCACGACCCATATGCCGCCGAAGGGTGCAGGCGCCCCATCGCCTACGGAGCTGGAACCTGGACGACGATGCATACCTCGTCGCCTACGGGCGTGCAACTGAGCAAGAGCCATGGACACGTCCCTCCTTCCTTGATACCGGCGAGAGTCGCGCCCTCGCCCGTCTCCACGAGCGCCCAACCGCGCTCTTCCAACGAGGCGACGGCCCACTGCCGAACCGTCGCCACCTCCCCCGCCATCGTGAAGCCCACTACGGACCAGTCGTCCAGAGCCCGTAGATCGTAGGCTTCGGCCAGGGAGAGCACCTCCTGCTCGAACCACGGCGGCGCATCGGCGGCCTGACGGCCCAGGTCGTCGTCTATCGGCCCGAGCGAGTCCGCATCATCGCGAGAGGCCGCCGCGCCCTCGGCCGTGCCGGCGGCCACACGGGCGATCACCTCGTCGGCGAAGGCGCGGCCAGAGAGCAGGGAGGTCCCGTCGGAAGCCGCCGGCGCCGATACGACTGCGGCGACCGCCAAGATCAGAAACACGGCACCGAGAAACCCCGTGGCTCTCAGCAGTCGCCTGACTTGCGTTGTCATGCCATCACCTTCCTTAGAACAAGATGCCCGGCTTGTAGGCATCGACCACCAAATCAACCTCGTGAACCAGAGGCGGGAGCGCTACGCCGAACACCTCGCTACGCAAACCGAGACCGAAGAGCGTCGGGAAGTACTCGATGCGGGCCGTGAAGCGCATCAATCCCGCCGAGGCGGTCTCAACCCTCACCGAAACGGCCGTATGAGGTTCCGCGAAGCGCTCCTCCAACTCGTCGGCCACCAGGGCCGCCACGTCGCCCGCATCCTCTCCGGCCGCGGGCGCGGCGGCCCACGCGCATACTGTCTGTCGTGCCACCCGATCGAAGGAGGCGCAGGTTCCGAAGAACGTGAGCGCGTTCACGACCACCACCGCGACGATGATGGCCACTGGTAGCATGACCGCCAGCTCCACCGTCGCCTGCCCCTTCTCCTCCCTCAAATGCATCCTGCCCACGGCATCTCCCTACTCCCATGATCCATCGAGGCCAAGGGTGGCCGCTGCCGAGCGCACCACGTCTACAGCCCGTTCGACAAGGCCTTGAGCGCCCTCGGTCACGACCGGCGGCAGAGCCACGGTCAGAGGCAGCGAGAGGCCGACGATGGGCAGCTCGATGCAAGCTATCTCGATCTCAAGCCCGTCGAGACGGTCGAAGGCCTCCCGCTCGATTCGATCCGCCAAAGAACCGAACACGTTGCCGGACGAGGGGGCGCTTCCGAGCATCTCCTCGCGCACGGCCAGATAGCGCACGGAAAGCGGACTGTCATCGGCGGAAGCCACCGCGCCAGAATCGACCAGGACCGGCTTGAGCGGCGCCGTGTCGGCCGGCTGGAGGCCCACGGCCGCCAGACCATCGCCCAGCACCTCGGCCGCCCACGGCCCGAGGCCCGACGACCCTACCAGCGGTAGCCCGTCTAAGGCCCGCTCCACACCCTCTATAAGAGCTGCCTGTCCGGCGCCATAGGCCCCAAGCAGAGAGGACCAGCAGTCGAGCACGATGCGCCCCGCACCGATCGCAGCGGACCCGTCGCCGCCAAGGCCGTCGAGCAGATCCCCCACCACCGAGGCTCCCTCGTCGCCGTCCTCGATGAGCGTTGCCGCCGCCACGGCCGCCCGGGACCCTAGACCGTTTCCCGCGACGAAGGAGCCGCCCCACGGGACCGAGCTCCCCTCACCCGGGGACACCACCAAAGCGATGCACCCCGCCGCCCCGGGAGGGCGCGCTTCGATGCGCATGGACGCAGCCCCGCGCACGGCCTCGAGAACCTGATCGAAGATACTTTGGGCCTTGTCGCGCACAGCCTCAGTCAGCGGCTCGGCCTCGCGCCGGGCCCGCTCGTAATCTTCAGCGGCCTGGGCCACGGCATCGTAGTGGTACTCGAAGCCATTCTCGATGGCCGTGGAGGCCGCAGCCACCGCTCCCAGAGACGATGCCGTGAAGCGACAGGCGGGACACTCGGCAAAGGTGCCCTCTTCGAGAGTCCGCACCGACCCGTAGTAGTCCACGAGACCGGCTTCGGGACAGCCCTCCCAGGCGTGCATGACGGGCAACTCGCCATCGGTGGTCACCGGATAGGCCGGGTCGGTGTACAGCGTCGTCTCGCGCATCTGCTCGGTATTGCGGGGCAGGCGCGGGAAGACAACCTCGTCGCCCTCTCCGGCCTCATCGCAGGCCTGGCGCACGACCGTGACCGCATAGCGGTAGAACATGCGCCGCAGCGCGGACTGGGCCTTCTCATCCACCGAGGGGCCCTCGGGCGCCTCGGTGCGCAGACGCGCGGCGTAATAGGCCCGGGCCCGTTCGAGGGCCACGGAGAACGACCAGGCATCGACCGACGTGTAATGGGGGTTCGCGGCCCCCTCCAACCCGGCAAGGTGCTGGGCCCGCTCGTACATGCAATAGTCCGGCGCATCACCGCAATCCCGCCGAAAACCACGCTCCTTAGCCTCCTCTGCAGCCCGCGCCGCCTCCTCGGCCCGGGCCGCCGCCTCGGCCAGGCCGTCCTGCCCCTCCTGCACCTCCTGTTCCAGAGCCGCCTCGGCACCGTTCGTCCCCACGGCGATGGGCGCCCCCTCCGAGGGAAGGAGCAGCGCCACGGCATAGTAGGCGCTGTCCCGACCTTCTCCGTTGGCGCGGCCCACCGATGCCGCACTGGCGGCGGCCATGAAGGGCAGGGCGCGCTGCAGGCCGTCGAGGGCGGACGCCGCCCTCTCGGCGAGGGCATCCCGGGCATTGAGCACCTTCTGGCCCGCTGAAATGAGTTGGGCTCCCAGCTCGGCTGTGGGCGGCATGCACAGAGCCACAGTACCCAGGCCGTAGGAGGCTGTCCCCAGCAGCGTCATGGAGAGCACCGCCCCGTCAACGACGCGCACCGCCACCATGAACTCCGCCACCTGGTTCTCGGCAGCCAGGGCCGCGGCATCGGCCACATCCTGGATCTCGGCTGCCCGCGTGTTCACCCGGTACACCTGGGCGGCCGAGAACAGCAGGGTCAGCGATACGAGCAGGGCCACGGCCATGCCGGCCGTGGTGAAGCCCTCCTCGTCCCGCATCAATCGGTCAACCTTCATCGCACCATGCACCTGCCTTCTCCTCTGGGCTCGCACCGCCCAGTGACCGCTGGGCCCACGACGCCCGCGTGGGCGCCTCGGCCGTCACTTCCACCACCAGATTCCCGCGCTCGTTGACCAGCCCGAGCAGAGCCGCCCCCATATCCAGCAGGGGAAGCGGCCGCACCTCAGTGCGCACCGTCACCCGTGACCGATCCGCCGCACCCCCTCCCTCGCAGATCACCTCCCAGGTGCAGCCGGAGCGGTGCACATGGAAGTTGTCCTGCTCGGGGACAGAGCCGAGATGCCGCTTGACGAGGGCCACGGCCGCCGCCTCGTCTCCAGCCCCGGTGGCGAGCAGCCGACACCCCTCGGCGGCCGCCGAGGCCATGACCATGCGGTCGTAGAGCACGATGCCCGGCTGTACGAGCAGAAGCACGAGCAGAAACAGCACCGGCAACGCGAAGGCGGCCTCCACGGTAGCCTGGCCATCCTCCCGGCGACCAGGGCGACCCTCCCGACCGTGACCCGGCGCAGCGGAGCCGAATCGCACGAAGGCCGTCGTCCACGCCAGAGCGCGCCCTAATAGCTGAAGATATCGAACGCCCATCCGAGGGCCCCTTCCAGATGATGGGAGGCGGCCATGAGCGCGTGATCGACGACGAGCCCCGCGGACAGGATGCGCCAGAGAGCCCCCAGGGCGACGATCACGCAGACCACACCAGCGGTCACCACGGCGTACTCCACAGTGCCCTGGCCCGCCTCCCCGATCAGAGGCCGTTGATGCCGCTGGCGATGGCATCCCACAGCTCCTGCAGCTTGGGGCGGAACAGCGTGATGGCGAGGATGGCGATAACCACCAGCACACCGACGAGGATGGCGTACTCTGTGGTGCCCTGGCCCCGGGTACTCGCCAGCTTCCCGTGCAAGCTCGCACACAGGGCCCGCGTTCCCTCGTCCACCGTTCTCTTGAGATGCCCCATGCGATGCGTCGCGGTATTCCATAGTTTCATCGGTCATGTCCCTTCTCTTGGTATGTCGTTTACCATCATGTCGTTCATTGTCGCGGGGGCCCATCAGAAGCCTCCCGCCAGTTCCAGCAGCACGGGGCCGAGCACGAGTATGAGCATGGCCGGCAAGATGAGCACGCCCGTGGGCACCATCATCTTCACCGGGGCCTTCGCCACCTGCTCCTGCTTGCGGGCCTTGTACCCGCTACGGGCCTCCCGCGCCGCGTCCTCCAAGTTGTCCGCCAGCGTGGCGCCGAACCGCAGGGAGCGAACGACGTTCTCCACCACCCGCCCGAAGAGCGGCGAGTCATAGGAGGCGGCAACGGCGCGCAGGGCCTCGTCGCGCGATGCCAGGCCGCAGGACCACTGGCGGTGGGCATCGGCGAGGGCATCGGCGAGCATCGTGCGGAAATGCCCCGTGTACAGCTCGAGGCTGCGGTCGAAGGACATGCCGCTGCGCATGCCGAGGGCCACCACGTCGAGCATCTCGGAGAGATCGCGCTCCATGGCCTCGGCCCGGCTGCGAGCACGATGGCGCAGGGCCCAGGGCAGCGCCTGCCACCCCGCCAGCGCTCCGGCGGCTGCCAAGCAGCAGCCCAGCTCAAGCGAGATCGCGCCGCCGACCAGCAATCCCGCCAGCAGGCCCCCGACGGCCAGGCGCACCCGAGCCTCCCAGCAGCCCCCATCGGTCAGGCGCCCTGCCATGCCGGCAATCGCGGCGTTCTGGGCGGAGGGGCGGCCGCGCAGGAATGCCGGCGCCCAGGGCACAGCGAGCGGGCTGCCCATGCGCTGCGACAGATGCGCCGCATAGGCGACGATGCGCTCGTCCACGGGCTCGGACCTCCCCCGCTCCTCGCGGCGCGCGGGCTGGCTGTCGTCCGGACGGACAGCGGCCCGATGGCGGACGCGGCGCTGCCAGGTGCACCCACACCGCCACAAACACCAGCCGACCGCCCCGGCCGAGAGCAGCGCACCGGCCCCATAGACCCCGTTGATCCAATCCACAAACCTCACCTCCCGTCTACATCGAGCATCCGTTGAACCATGAGTACCCCGGCCGCTTGCATGACCAGGGCCATGGCCAGCAGAGCCATGCCGGGGACGCTTTCCACAAACGGCCCCAAAAAGCCCGGGCTCATGAGGGAGAACAGCGCGACGAGCACAAAGGGCATCGCCGTGACGATACGGGCCGAGAGCTTCGCCTGGGCCGTTTGGACCCGCAACGAACGCGCCAGCTCGATCTCCCCCTCCACCGATTCCCGAGCGGCGTCGAGCACGGGGGCGAGGCTGCCGCCGCAGGTGTGCTGCACATCGAGGGCGACGGCCACGAAGGCCAGCTCTGGCACATCGGTGCGGCGGCGGAAGACCGCGAGGGCCTCGCTCGCCACGCCGCCCGTCTCCAAAATGCGCGCCGAGGAGAGGAACAGTGCTCCCAGCGGGCCCTTCATCTCGGTGCCCGTCTGCCGCAGGGTCTGCATGAGCGAGAGCCCGGCCCGAAAGCACACGCCGAGCGATCGGAGGGCATCGGGCACCTCGTCGCGCAGGGCATTCTGACGCCGTTCGGCATCGGCCCGAGCGATACCGCCCGCAACGACCGCGGCGCCTCCGGCCACGGCCGCCCCGAAAACCGGAGAGCCGGTCAGGGCCCATCCCAGAGCCACCGATCCTGCGGCAGAGGCCAAAGCGCACGACGCCACCGCCTCGGGCTCAGCGTCGATACCACGCGCTCGGCAAAGGGCCACGGCGCCGTCGACCCACCGGGCCGGTGTCCCGTGGCGCAAGAGCCCTCGGGCCAGGGGCCTAAACGGCGAGACACCATGGCGCAAACGCCATTCCAGCCGCGAGGCCGGCCCCGCGTCATCGCCCGCGAGCAGCACCCGGGCCCGCAGGCGCCGATCCCTGCGCTCGAGCCAGTCGCGCCCGAGCAGAAAGCCCGCCGCGCCCGAAGCCGCTACGCCGACAACCGTATATCCAGTGAGCGGATCCATGCCTTCACCTCCTTCTTATCGGCAATACCCGTCCAGGCGAGCTCGTCGATCCAGGACGGCCACCCAAGCCACCGGCCCTCAGACCGGCCTGCCTCCCGCCGGTAGAGCGGCGTCAGCGCGCACCGGCGCCGTTCGAAGTCGAAGGCCATGGAGGCGATCTCCGAGACGCATCGCTCGCCACCGGGACGCCGGGCCGTCTGCACCACGAGATCGAAGGCGTTGCCGATCTGAGCCTCGATGGCATCGAGGGGCAGATCGACCCCGAAGCGCACCATGGTCACGAGACGATCCACCGCCTCGCGGGGCGAGTTCGCGTGCAGCGTGGTGAGCGAGCCCTCATGCCCCGTGTTCATGGCCTGCAGCATGTCGATGGCCTCCTCGGAGCGACACTCCCCCACGATGATGCGGTCGGGGCGCATGCGCAGGGCATTGACCACCAACTCGCGGATGGTGACCTCGCCCGTGCCCTCCGCGTTGGGCGGTCGCGCCTCGAGTCTCACCACATGGGGATGCCCGTCGAACTTCAGCTCCGCAGCGTCCTCGATGGTGATAACGCGCTCCTCGTGGGAGATATGGTGGGACAGGGCGTTCAGCAGCGTCGTCTTGCCGCTTCCCGTGCCGCCGACCACCGCCAGGGACTTCCGCGCGAGCACCGCCCAAATGAGGAAGCGCTCCACGGAGCCATCGAAGGAGCCGCGGGCCCGCAAGTCGCCCAAGGTCATGGCCCGGCGCGTGAAGGACCGGATCGTGAGGCAGGGGCCGTCGATGGACAGGGGCGGCACAACGGCATGGACCCGGTGGCCCTGGGGCAGCCGAGCGCTGACCAGTGGCGACGATTCGTCGATGCGCCGGCCGAGCGGGCCGAGGATACGATCGATGAGGGCCCGCACCTGCTCGTCGCTCTCGAAGGACACCTCAGAGGGAATCAGGCGGCCGTCGCGCTCGATGAACACGCTGTGGGATCCGTTGACCATGATCTCGGTCACCGACTCGTCCCGAATGAGAGCGTCGAGGGGGCCGAGGCCAAACACCGTGTCGATGAGGCCGTCCACGAGCCCCCGGAACACCCCGGCATCGAGATCGCGCCAAGGCTCCCGCGTGGCGAGCCGGCGGCAGGCCGCCCGTATCTCGTTGCGGGCCCGCTCAGGGCTCTCCCCCACGATGACCGCCACCCGATCCAAGGGCACGATCTCGCCGACGGCGGCCCGCAGAGCCTCCATGCCCCGCGCCGCGCGGCCCTCGTCCTCCCGCTGTTGGGCCTCCTCGATAGATTGGACCCGTTCAAGAAATGCCATGGGACCACCGCCTATCGCTTCACGGTTTCAAGGGCCGCCGGAGCGGCCGCCTCGCGCCGTCGGGAAGCACGGCCCCGCCGCGAGCGCCGCGGCTCGCGGGCCCGGGATCCGGCCAGGCCGAATCGGGCCATGACGCTCTCCTGGGCCGTGGCCGAGACACCACGAGCCGCCGTGGGAAGCAGCTCGTCGAGCACGGCCTCGATGCTCGCGCACAGCCCGTTGCCCGAGGAGGCCAAGGTCGGGGCAAGGCCCGCGCCGAGCAACTCCTCCACCTCGGGGCCGCCGTCGGCCAGCTCGGCCACGTGGGCGCCGTGCAGGGCGCTCGACACGTCGATGGACGTGAAGGGCGCATGACGACCACAGCGGTTCACGGCCAGCAGGAACGAGCCCGTGGCGATGCCGCAGCGCAGGCACAGATCGAGAGCGTGACGACAGGCCCGCACCGAGGACGCCCGCTGGTCCACGAGAAACACCGAGGCCGCGCTCTGCTCGAGCAGATGGGCGTGGAGATCGCTCCAACTACCGCCCGTGTTGACGATCACCAGATCGAAGCGAGCCGTCAGCTGCGCCGCCACCGATTCGAAGAGGCCGCCGACCACCTCGGCCCGCTCCAGGTTGCGCGGGGCCGAGACGAGGACGAGGGCCTCATCGGCCAGGGCGGCCAGGGCCGCGGGGTCAGCCGCGGCCTCCTCGATGGACAGCGACGGGCACGGGCCGGCCAGCTCATGCAGATCGCCGAACTGGAGATCGCCGTCGAGCAGCGCCGTGCGCAGGCCGCGCCGCGCAGCAAGATGGGCCGCCAGCACCGCCACCGTGCTCTTGCCGGCCCCGCCGCTGCCGCTCACCACGGTGAGCAGGAAGCCCGTCGGGCGATCCGGAGCGCCCCCGGAGAGTGAGCCGCCGTACAGAGCGGCCCCCGAAGTGCCGTCGGGCCCATCGGCCGCGGACGCACCGTCTTCCACAGCGGCCGAGACGGCCGCCTCGCTGCGACTCTCCGCGCTCCGCTCAACCGTCCGCGAACCGTCGGGCGCGGCGCCCTTCCGGGCGGCGGCCTCGAAGCGGGCCGCAAACTCGCCGGGGCCCAGCACGCCGTCGAGCCCGGCGGCATTGGCCCGGGAGCGGGTCGAGCCGGATTGGCCGCCCACGAGGAACACCGCGCGCTGCGGATGATCGCCCTTGAGGGCCGCAGCGAGATTGACCGCCTGCACCTCCTCGCTCGATGCAACCCAGACCTCCGCCACGGCGTCCTCGCGGCCGAGAGCGGCCCGCGCCTCCGCAGCACTGCGGTATGTTTTGAGCCACGGCGCCTCCAGGCACGTTCCCGCCGCCAGACCCAGGCGCTGGGGCTCGGCGAGGTCGGCACCGCAGGCGCACAGAATGCAGATCGGCGCGCTCATCGGGCCACCTCCCCGTCGGTCCCGGCCGCCGAGCCGTCCGAGGAGGTCGCCGCCGCACCATCAGCGCCGGCACGGGCCCCGTCCGCCGAGGCATCGGGGGCATCCGGCTCCGCCGGCGCTCCGGGTTCCGCGACCTCGCCATCGGCGGCCGCCGGCGCGGCACCGTCGCCGATGGCCGGCAGGGCGAAGTACAGCTCGAGGTTCTGGGCCGCGGCCACGATCTCCTGGACCCGCTCGGGATCGACCGCCAGGGTGACCCACTCGGCAGCGGTCGCAGAGCCCTCGCCCGCCGCACTCGTAGCCAGCACGAGGGCACCGGCCACGAGCTTCGTCGTGGACACCGGTCCCGTCGCATACACATCGACGGCCATGCCCGCCTCCACCGAGCCGCCGACGGCCTGCACCGCCCGGGCGGGCACGCTGATGGCGGCCTTCCCCGCGGGAACGCTCAGGGAGGCGGCCGCCGCTTCGGTACGGCGCGCCGTGATGACCTCGCCCTTCACGATGCTCGATCCCAGGCGCTTTCCCACAATCTGCGCGGCGTCGGTCACGGCACCGTCGGGCAGCAGGTCGGCCACCCACAGCTTCGTGACGATGGCGCTTCCATCCACCACCTCGCCAGCGGCCAAGTCCCGCTTCGCGACGCACACTTCTATTTGGTCGCCACCGTAGCGCTCGAGGGCCGCAGCCCGCGCCTCGTCGACCTCGCCCCGCACACTTGCCAGGTACAGGCCCACGCACAGCGCGCAGACGACGCCGCACGCAATGCCCGTTATGGTTGTCTTGCTCATTCTCATGTCATCTCCCGCCATTTGGAAACACCGGCATTATGCATTCCCAAAACCGTAGAAATGACGTGGCAAATTCGCACTTGATTCCCGCCGCGCACCGACCCCGCGTCGTCTGCGGACCTCCCGCCCGCCGCCCGAGGGTCGCCGCGCTGTCTCGACCCCTCCCGCGCCCGGGCCGCCCCGCCGTCGCACCCGGCCGTCCGCAAACCGTCCCAGCCTAGCGGCTGAACCGCACGGCGAGGCACCCGAACACGAAAAGAGCCCCATGGCTGGGGCTCTTCGGATTCATGGTGGTCGCGGAGGGATTTGAACCCCCGACCTTGTGCTTGTAAGGCACCTGCGCTCCCGCTGCGCCACGCGACCTTTTGTTGCTGCGCGAGACGTTCGCGCGAATGGGTATTGTGCCACAAATTCGCTGCAGGGGCAAATGGGCGTCCGTCAGCAGACCCGCGCACGCGATCCGGCGACCCTAGGCGAGGGTCGGGCGGCACCCTCATCCTACCGGGGAATCGCAGCGGCGGCGTTGCCGCCGGCTTCCGCGCTCTGGGTGCGCAGGCGCCCGGCTACGAGGGCTACCACGAAGATGGCGGCAGCGAACAGAACCAGCACCCCCACAGCCGGCATCACGCCCACCGCGGCCCCTTCGGCCCCCACGGCGGCGTTCAGGCCCTCGCCGAGCCAGTACACCGGCGTGAACGCGGCCACGGCGCGCACCGCTTCGGGCATGAGATCGAGGCTGATCCACGTGCCACCGAGGAAGGTCAGCAGCATGCCCGTGATGTTCCCCACGGTGTTCGACGCGTTCTCGCCGCAACCGAGCTGTCCGAGCAGAAACGCCAGGGCCAGCGGTATGAGCATGAACGCCAGTTCCACCCCGAGCACCTGGGCAAGCGTGCTGGCCGGCAGCGCCGCCGCCGAGTAGCCGAAGGCCGCCAGGCCGATACCCATGATGACCGTCCAAACCGCCAGGGCCACCACGAGCCCCGCCGCCAGCTTCTGCAGGCCCATGCGCACGCTGGACGTCGGCGCCACGATGACGCGGCGGCGCACATCGGTGCGGTTGAAGGCCCCCATGAGAATGCCCACGGACACCACCACGGCCACGGTGAGCGGATAGGCGCTCCACATCAGGTAGAACAGGAAGGCCTCGCTGCCGGTCGCCGCGCCAGGCACGGGCACCTCTTCCACCGCCGCCTCGTGCTCGTTGGCCGCCTCGGCCTGGGCCACCAAATCAGACAGCGCGGCCTCCGGCTGCAGGATGGCGGCGGCCCGCACGAGGCCGAGGTACTGGTTCACCTGCGTGTCCACCAGCATGGCGGCCATGGACTCGAAGCTGAACACCACGTCCAGCGCCGGCGCTGGGCCGTCCTCGCGGGCGGCGGCCAGGTAGTCCTCCTGAAAGCCGGCGGGCACGATGAGCAGGTAGTCCACCTCCCCCGTGGCCACGGCGTCCTGACAGGCCCGCACCTCGTCGGCCACCTCCACCGACGGCCCCTGCTCGGCCAGAAAGGCCGCCACCGAGCGGGAGAGCTCGCTGTCGTCCCGGTCGATCACCGCGAAGGGCACTTCGGCTCGCTCGTAGCCCTCGGGCGCCGGCGGATACACGCCGCCGGTGACGAACAGGCCCATGAGGCTCAAGAACCCTACGTAGACGATCAGGTACATGGGGTGGCGCACCACCACCTCCAAGGCATATTTACAGGCTTGCATAGCGCTGCCTCCTCATGAACAGGGCGCTGAGGGCGAACAGCGCCACGGCGAACGCGCCGAGGACGACCATATTCCCCGCGAACACGTCCAGGCCGTCGTAGTAGTACAGGCTGTAGAACACGTCGCAGATGGCCTTCGCCGGATTCAGCGACGAGAGCAGCGGGAAGTCCCGCGCCACCGTATCGGCCAGAGCCATGCAGGGCTCGCCGTAGAGCCCCGTGAACAGCGAGAGCAGGCAGACCACGCCGGTGAGAATGCCGGTTTTGGAACCGAAGTCGATCTTGGGAAGCGACCCTAAGGCCGTGCCCAGGGCGCAGGCCACGAGCGCCGCGCCGGCCAGACCCACCACGCACCAGCCCTCGCGGCCAGCAAAATCGACCCCCACGACAAACCGCGTGTACAGAAAGGCGACGACCAGACAGCCAAAGGACAGAAGCCAGCAGGCCGCGAGCGTGGCCGCCAGCGTGCGCGTGCGCCCGATGGCCCCCAGCGCCCGGCGCGCGCCCAAAGGCGAGAGGTTCGGCTGGGTCCAGCACACGGCGCACACGGCGATCTGGGCGCCGAACAGAGCAGCCATGGCGAACAGGGCGTAGTAGAAGCGCACCGACTGCTTGGGGGCGCCGTGGGTGAGGGCTACCTCCTCGGTGACGGCGCTGCCGTCGAAGGCCTCCGCAAGCCGGGCCGGATCGGCGAACGCCCGCGGGTCGGCCTCGGCGATGGCCCTCATGAGATCGGCATCGCGCCCGTAGGTGGCCACCACCGATTCCAAGATGCTGCGGTTGATGGCGTCGCCGTCGGCCGTGGGGTTGATCTTGACGCCGGGGGCCACGGCCAGCACTGGCTCCCCCTCCCCGTTCACCGACAGCACGCCGGCCACCTCGCCGGCGATCAGGGCCTCCCGGGCCTCCTCCTCGTCGGCGAAGGAGCGCAGCACCAAAAGCTGGTCGTCGCCGACCTCGCCGAGGGCGGCAGCCACCCCCGAGAAGGGAGATTCGTCCCACGCCTCATCGGCCACCACACCCGTGGGCACCGGGTCGTAGTCGGTCATGTCGTCGATGGTCACGAACAGGAACATGAACATGGTCGCCATGATCAGGGGGAAGATGAGCGACCAGATGAACAGCGCCTTCTCGCGCACAAGCGCCCGCAGGGTGCTCACGAATAACGTAGCCATGGCGCGCCCCTAATCCCGCAGCTCTTTGCCGGTGATTTCCAGAAACACGTCGTTCAAGGTCGGCGGTTCGGCGTACACGCGGCCCGGGGCGCACCCCTCCGCGGCCAGCACGGCCAGCACGTCGGCCACGTTGCGGGCCCCCTGCTCGCACTGCACCGCCAGCTCTGGCTCGCTATAGGTCACGCGCCGCACGTGGGGCAGCGCGGCCAGACGCTCACGGACGGCCGGCGAAAGCCCCGCCACCTCCACCATGATGCGCTCGCCGGCGCCCACCATGGCCTTCAGCTCGCCGTTGGTGCCCACGGCCACCGCCCGTCCGCGATCCATGATCATGATGCGCGAACAGATCTCCTCCACCTCTTCCATATAATGGCTCGTGTACACCACGGTGCAGCCGCGCTCGTTCATGGCGCGAATGCCCTCCAGAATGGCGGCGCGGCTCTGGGGGTCCACGGCCACGGTGGGCTCGTCGAAGAAGGCGAGCTGGGGTTTGTGGGCGATGCCGCAGGCGATGTTCAGCCGGCGCAGCAGGCCGCCCGACAGCTTCCGCGGCCGAAAGCCCGTGTAGTCGCCGAGCCCCACGAACTCGATGGCCTCGCCCACGAGCCGGGCCCGCTCGCGCCGGTCGTCCACGTACAGGGCGCAGAAGAAGTCGATGTTCTCCCGCACGGTCAGCTCGTCGAACAGAGCCACGTTCTGGGGCACCACGCCGATCTTGCGCTTCAGGTCATAGCGCGTGGGGGTCATGGGCGCGCCGAACAGGCGGATGGCGCCCTTGTCGAAGGTGAGCAGCTGCAAGATGCAGTTGATGGCCGTGGTCTTGCCCGAGCCGTTGGGGCCTAAAAGCCCGAAGATCTCCCCGGGGGCGATGGTCAGGTTGAAGTGGTCGAGGGCCACCACGTCGCCGTAGCGCTTCACCAGGTTGTCCACGGCCACGATGCTGTCGGCCGCCGCAGCGGGCGCGGCGGTCGGGGCCGTCGGTGCTACGGGCGCGGGGCTCGTGGCAGAATCGGCGGGTGCCGTTGTCGAGATGTCGTCCATGGGCGCTCCTTCTCCGTTTTCGTTGCTCCGCCATTATTTCAGGGGCCGCGCCGCCGCAGAAGTGCCAAATGTCACGGTTTTCGCGCGGGGCGCCGCGCGCCCCTTATAATGGCCCCATGGATCGCATCATCGACGAAATCGTCCTTCTCGGGCTGGGAATTCCCCTCCTGCTGCTCGCTCCCGCCGCACCCGCCACGGTGGCGGTGCTGCTCGTCGCCGTGGTGGTCACCGGCCTGCTGGAACTGCTCGACGGCCGCGACTTCCCGGGGGCTCGGGCCGCGGGCTTGGCCCTGGTAGGCGCCTTTCTGGTAGCGGGCCTCGCGCTGCCGAGCGCGGCGGCCTTCGTGCCCCTGGCAGCCTACAACGCCGCGGCTTTCTCCCTGGGGCCGCTGCGCTTCGCGTGGCCCGCAGCCCTTGCGGGGGCGATCGCGTCCGGCGACAGAACCCTGGCCGCCGCGGCCCTCTTGCTAGGCGCGCTGGCCTGCCTCATGGCCTGGCGCACCCGCAGCCACCGCGCGGAACGGGCGTCCCTGCAGCGCATGCGCGACGCCGTGCAGGAGGACCGCCTGGCCCTGGCCGCCCGCACCCGGGACCTGTCCGAGCGCCAGGATTTGGAAGTCAGCTGCGCCGTGCTGGACGAGCGGGCCCGCATCGCCCGGGAGATCCACGACAACGTGGGGCACCTGCTCACCCGCTCGGTGCTGCACGTGGAGGCCCTCACCGTGGTGCACGGCGACGACGGAGCCCTCGGCGCCGAACTGAAGACCGTGGGCGCCACCCTCCACGATGCCCTCCATTCTGTGCGCACGAGCGTGCACAACCTCCATGACGACGCCTTCGACCCCCGCACCGCCTTGGAAGGGGTGCTCGGGGAATGCCCCGGCCTTACCGGCTCGCTCACCTTCGAGGCGACGGCCCTGCCGCGGCCCGTGGGGCTTGCCGTCCTCGCCATGGTGCGGGAGGCCCTCTCCAACGCCCGGGCCCACGGCAATGCCACCGCAGCCGCCGTCGCCGTGGTGGAGTTCCCCGGGTTCTACCAGCTCACCGTGGAAGATAACGGCCGCCGGCCCGCCCAGAACCCCGACAGCGGTGCCGACGAAGTAGACCGGCGTGGCCTCGGCCTCACCTCCATGGAAGAGCGGGCGAGCGCCCTGGGCGGCACGTTCTCCTGCGGGCCCCTGCCACCGCCCCGGACCGGTTGGCGCGTGTTCGCCACGTTTCCCAAGGAACAGGAGGTGCGCCCGTGAGCGCTGCCCACCCCCTCTCCGTCGTGCTCGTAGACGACGACGCCCTCGTCGGCTCGTCGCTGCGCACCATTCTGGAAGCGCGGGGCACGGTGACCGTGGCCGCCCTGGGCACGAAGGGCGCCGAGGCCGCGGCCCTCTACGAGGCCCATCGCCCCGATATCATACTGCTCGACATCCGCATGCCCGATATGTCGGGCCTGGCGGCGGGCGCGGCCATTCTGGCGACCCATCCCGAGGCGCGGGTGGTCTTCCTCACCACCTTCGCCGACGACGACTACATCGTGCAGGCGCTGCGCATCGGGGCCCGCGGCTACCTCATCAAGCAGGAGGCCGCCGGCCTGGCCGAGGCCCTCTCGGCCGTCATGGAAGGCCAGATGGTCTTGGGCTCCGACGTCACCGAGCGCGTGGCCGCCCTCATCGGCCGCCCGACCGGCAGCGGGTCGGCGGCCGATTCCGGGGCGCATCCCGCCGGTCCCGGGGCCTCGCACCACGCCCCGACGCCCCCTGCCGGTGAGAACGCCCCCGCCTTCGCCGCGGGCCTCACCGAGCGGGAGCGCGACATTGCCGCCCTCATCGCCGAGGGGCTCGACAACCGCGAGATCGCCCGGGCCCTCTACCTCTCCGAGGGCACCGTGCGCAACCATATCTCCGCCATCCTCCAGAAAGCCGGCCTCAAGAGCCGCACCCAGATAGCCATCGCCTGGTGGCGGTAAGCACCGAAGGCCCGCCATCTTCGGAACCTGCAATTTCGTGCAAGAAATCGTGCGCAGAATGGCTATCATGGGGCTCATTATGGCAACGGTTTCCCCTCAACAGAGCGAATCGGTACGGCGCGCCCTCGGCGGCGCATTGGAATTTCGCCGCTTCGCCGGCCTCGACCGGCCCTTCGCGGCCCACGCCCACGATTACCCGGTCATCGGCCTGGTGCGCGAAGGCTGCCGCCTTATGGAATGCAACCGGCGCACCTACCGCTTGGAGGCAGGCCAGCTGCTCGCGCTGAACGCCGGCGACGCCCATGGCTGCATCCAGATGGGGCCCGCCCCGCTCGTCTACGACAGCGTGGCGCTCTTGGGTTTTCCCGACTGCCCGCCCTTCGAGGGTCCTCTCGTGGAACATGCCGAGGCCCGGGCCTGCATGGAAGACATCGCCGCGCTCATGGATGCGGCCCCTCTTGACGAGGGGGCCGTGGAAGAGGCGCTCTACCTGCTCATCGACCACCTCTCCGCGCCTGCGGATATCAAGCCCCGCGACGAGGCTGCTCGCGCCATGGCCGCCTATCTGCGCACCCACGTGGACCAGACCGTGCGCCTGGACGCCCTGGCGCAGGCCGCGGGGCTGGACAAGTACCGCGCCCTGCGAATCTTCACCGCCGCCTTCGGCCTCACGCCCATGCGCTATCTGGCTTCGCTGCGCGTGGAACGGGCCCGGGAGCTACTCGGCCGCGGAGCCACCTGCGCCGATGCGGCCTTCCAGGCCGGCTTCGCCGATCAGGCGCACCTCACCCGCGCCTTCAAGGAGCGCCTCGGCGTCACCCCCGGCTTCTATCAGCGCGCCGTCACCGGGAAGAGCGCCCCTGCCACGAGCCAACGAGAAGCATAGCCATGAAAGCCCACCTGCTCGCCCTGTTCACCATTCTGGTGTGGAGCACCACCTTCGTGGCCACCAAGGTGCTGATCGCCGCGGGCCTCACGCCGCTGTGGATTCTCGTCATCCGCTTCACCCTGGGCTTTCTCGCCCTGTGCTGTCTGCGCCCCCACCGGCTGGCCGTGGCCGACCCGCGTCACGGCCGCCTGTTCGCCGCCGCAGGTCTGACGGGCGTGACCTGCTATTTCCTGCTCGAGAACATCGCCCTCACCTTCACGAGCGCCACCGCTGTGGGCACCATTGCGGCCACAGCTCCCCTGTTCTGCGCCCTCATCATGCTCGCCCGGGGCTCCCGTCCCACCGCACCGGCGCGCTTCGCCCTTGGGTTCGCCCTGGCCATGGCCGGCATCGCGCTCGTCGGCGCTGCCAGTGGCGAGAATCCCTTCATCGGCAGCGCCCGCGCCAACTTCATCGGCTGCGGGCTCTCCTTTGCCGCGGCGATCGTGTGGGCGGTCTACTCCATCATCGTGGGGCGCATCGCCGAGGCCGGTTACGAGACCTTGGCTGCCACCAAGCGCATCTTCGGTTGGGGCCTGCTGTTCATGGCGCCCACCCTCCTTATGGCCGGGCCCGCGCCGCTGCCCGCCCTGGCCGAGCCCGTCGTGGCGGGAAACCTGCTGTTCCTCGGCCTCGGCGCCTCGGCCGCCTGCTTCGTCACCTGGAATTTCGCCGTAAAGCATTTGGGGCCCGTCACCACGAGCACCTACATCTACCTCGTGCCGGCGCTGACCGGCACCGCCTCGGCCATCGTGCTGGGCGAGGCCCTCACCGTCCCCATCGTCGGCGGCCTCGTACTCACCATCGCAGGACTTACGCTGTCGAACCGACCGTGATACGATAGACGCTCCGTTTCTGCTCCCGGCGAAAGGATCTCCCGTGGCCGTGCTTCCCGATACCGTGCAGACCGCCTTCGATCGCGCGGCGGCCCAACGGGCCCTCGTGCTGCCGACCATCCCCGAGGAACTACGCGCCCTGGAGGCCGACGAGCTGCTGGACGGTGCGCCCGGGCCCCTCGAGGCCATCGACGCGCGCGATCTCATCATCGCCGACGCCGGCTTCTCGGAGCTGGAGACCATCGGCGCGCGTTTCACGAACTGCTTCCTTTCCTACTGCGACTTCACCGGTGCCCTGTTCACCGACACGGTGTTCGAGGGCTGCGATTTCGCCAACACGTACTTCGACAGCGCCGGCTTCACCCGCTGCGTGTTCAAGAACTGCAAGCTCACCGGCGCCTCGTTCATGGAGGCGAACCTGGAGCAGGTGACATTCTCCGACTGCAATTTGGCCTACAGTGCCCAGAATCGCTGCCGCTGGTGGGGAGTGGAGGCTGTACGCTGCGATTTCTCCGAAGCCGATATGGCCGAGATGGAGCTGCACTACGTGCTGCTCGACGACGATCGCTTCATCGGCACGAGCTTCTTCCGCACCCCGCTCCTCGGTCTCGATTTCACCACCTGCCAGCTGCAGGGCGTGGCGTTGTCAGACACCATGGCGGAGATATACGGCACGAAAATGAACATCTACCAGGCCGCCGCCCTTGCCCGGCGCCTCGGGGTCATCGTCGCCGAATAGGAAAAGGCCCCGAGCGCGTCCGATCATGCGCCCGGGGCCTTTGGGGTGCAAACGGCTTCAACCGCATCGTCTGAGGCGCGGGAAGCCCGGAGATATCAATGGTCACCGTTTCCGGCCCTAAGCGGCCAGGCGATCCTTGCTGCGCGCCATGCGGGTCAGCATCCACGACCCCAAACCGCTATGGCGCCCGTAGTGGGAACCGGCGCGGAAGCCGAAGGCCACCCGCGGAGCCGCCGGTGCGGGTGTGGAAGCCGTCGGGGTCGCCGCCGAGATCGAAGCTGCGGAGGGAATTGGGGCCGCTGTCGGAGCCGTGGGCGCTGCCGGAGCCGCGCCCGTGCCACCGCCGACCGCCTGGCCCGCAGCGGGGACGCTGGCGGGCGCCGCGGGCGCGGTAGCCCGACCGTCCACGTAGGTAGCGGCGATGACCGTGGCCACGATGAGCCCCGCACCGACCAGCCCCACGACCGACAGCGTCTCGCCCAGCCACCAGTAGGCGAACAGGGCCGTGAACACCGGCTCGCCCGTGAGCAGCAGCGACACGGTGGTGGAGGAAAGACGGTCAAGGGCCGCACTCTGGAGGAAGAAGGCCAGACAGGTGGAGAACAGCGCCAAGAACGCGATGATTCCCCAGGCCACAGGCTGCACGGCCGCAAAGTTCACCGGCGGCTCCAGCGCCAGGGCGCAGCCGAGGCACAGGGCGAAGGCCACCACGATCTGGGTGCCGGCCACGCTGACGGCATCCAACTGCGCCAAGGCCTGCTTTCCGAACACGAGGGCGCCGGCCAGGGCCACCGAGGCCCCCAGGGCCAGCACTTCGCCCGGGCCCACAGCCAAGCTGCCGCCCTGGCTGCACAACAGGTACAGACCCGCGGCCACACCCACCTGGAAGGGAATGATGGCCCGCGGGTAGCGGGTGCGCTCGGCCACCGTAGCCAGCAGAGGCGCGAATATCACGGGCAGGGCCACCAGAAAGCCCACATTGGTGGCCGTCGTCAGATCGAGGGCCACGTTGCAGCACAGATACGACAGGGCCATGCACAGGGCCTGGGGCAGCCACACCCGCACGCGCACGGTGCGCAGCCGCGTCGCCATGGAGCGACCGAAGAAAGCGAGAAACACCACGGAGGCCAGACCGAAGCGCACGGCGAGGCACCACAGGGGCGTGATGGAGTCGTAGGCAAACTTCGTCACCGCGCTGCCCGACCCGAAAATGATCACTTCGATGATCACGAAGGCCACAAACGGCCAGCGTGCCTGCGCCCAACGGTTCATGACTCACTCCTTTCGCTTCCATTGCGCAGAGCGGCGCTCCGCGCGTCGCGCCCTTGTCCAGAGCGCAAATATCCAAGCCTCCACAGAGGCGCGTTTTGTCTGGTTGAGGAACGATGGACATACTAATGCCCCATTAAATGAAAGTAAAACGAGACTTATTGTAAAACATTTCAAGAAAGTCTTATACTTATGCAACTGCACTACGAAAGGGGAGCCCTCATGGCCAACCAGCGCTACGATGCGTTCATCGCCGCCGCCCGCCACGGCAGCTTCAAGGCCGCTGCCGAAGAATTGGGCTATACCCAGGCCGGTATCAGCTATCTGGTGAACGCACTGGAGAAGGAGCTGGGCCTGACGCTGTTCCTGCGCGAGTACGGCGGCGTGCACCTCACCACCGAGGGCCGCGAGGTGCTCGGTCTTGTGCAAGCGATCAACGCCGACGAACATGCCCTGGCCACCCGCGTGCGCGAGCTGAACCACCGGGAAGGGGGCCTCGTGCGCGTGGGAGCCTTCACGAGCGCCGCCATCGAGTGGTTCCCGCAGATCGCCAAGGAGTTCCTCGCCCAGTATCCGAAGATCGACTTGAAGCTGCTGTGCATCGACGACGAGGAGGAGCTGGTGGAAGCCACCGGGGAGGGTCGGGCCGACTGCGCCTTCTCCGTGGCCCCCGAGCGCCGCTCCCTGGACGCCATCCCGCTGCACACCGATCCCCTCCTCGTGGTGCTGCCCCCCGACCATCCCCTGGCCGGAGCCGCCGTCTTCCCCACGGAGGCCTTGGCCCGCGAGCCCTACATCCAGCTCCAGGGCAACGCGCGGCCCTCGGAAATGGAGGCGCTCTTCGAGGCCAACGGCGTGACCCCCAACGTGCGGTTCACCGTGGACTCCGACTACGCCGTCATGTCCATGGTCAGCGCCGGGCTGGGCTTCTCGGTGCTGCCAAGCCTCATCCTCTCACGGCCCCTGTTCCCCTTGGCGGTGCTGCCGCCCGAACGCCCCTGTGCCCGGGAGATCTACTTGGCCGTGCGCTCCTGGGACACCGCCTCGGCGGCCACCCGGGCCTTCGCGGACGTGACGGAGCGCTGGGTGGCCGAGCGCTACGGAGCCTGAGCGCAGAGCGCTGAGAAGCCGGGGCAGTCCTACCCGTGCAAAGTAACGCCTTTTGGCGCGCGAAACGTGCAAAGCGCCGCAAAACGTGCAGGTTTTCGCCAAAAGGGCGTTACTTTGCACGGATCTCCGACAGCGTCCGGGGCGCCCGCAGGTTTGCCGCTCTCGCCCAAGGGTGACAGAGGCGGTCAGAATTGCCCCTTGACGGATGCGGGGGCGCTGGCCTATGATGCGGCGTGGGGATACCGCCTGAACTCTCAGACGGACAATGTTTGCAAAAGTGGAACCTCGGGGGCGAGGTTCATCTCTCGCTGTGCGCGAGAGCGGAATGCAAGCATTTGTTCAAAGGGCGGATGATATGAAAGACCATTCCTCGTTTCTCGATCTGGCACTGGATGATTCCATGGGCTTCGACCCCCTGGGCGCTTTCGACGATGAGGTCGAAGAGGACGCCGGGGCGGTAACCGAAGGCTACCTGGGCACGCCCCACACCGATGAGCCGGCCCCCAAGGTGGACACGCGCCCGGCCGCCGAGCGCATCGCCGATCTGTTCCAGTCCATGGCCCCGCGCCGCAAGACGCTGATGGGCATGCTGACCTTCTGCGCCACCCCCCAGGCCACCGATGCCCTGGATGCCGAGGTGCATCGCCTGCAGGCCGACAACTTCTCCGTGTACACCCCCGCGAGCCTGGCCAACCTCCTTGAGCGGGCCGGCGGCCTTGCGCGCGTGACTGCCGACGGCGAGCCCTACCCCGAGGGCGACCCGGAGCCGGTGCTCGTGGAAGTGGACGGCGTGTCCTACTACGAGGCCGCCGAGGCCCCGGCCGTGCATTGGGTGGCCACCGCCGATGGCACGGCCTACGCCGAGGCCGATGCGCCCCTGGCCCGCCTGACCGATCTGCTGAACGAAGATGCGCGCTACGCCACCATCTACGAGCGCATCCTGAACCTGACCGCCCAGGAGGGCGGCGCCACCACCCCGGCCATCAACGATGCCGTGGACAACGACGAGCTGCTGAAGAGCCCGCGCCTGTACGCCCCCCACTTCGTCGACAAGCTGGAGCGCTGCGACGCTGTGGAATGGCGCGACAAGAGCTGGCGCATCACCGCGGTCGGCCAGGAGGGTCAGCGTCTGGTGGCCGATCTCGTGGCGGCCCAGGTCGCCGAGGCCGAGGCCGATGCCGCCGGCGACGCGCCCGCAACCGACGGCCAGTAGCCGCCCGGGCCGCGGGACCGAACGGGCGCCATCGCGGCCCCGCACCCCCCTGGAACCACTGGAATGGACGAGGTTTTCTCGCCTTCCCCGACATTGAGGAGATTCCCATGACCGACACCGTCACCACCGACCTTGCCGCCGAGGAGGCCGCCGACCTGGCAGCCCTGACCGAGCTCACGGCCCAGCGCTGTGCTGTCTACCGCCTGCTGGCCCGCCTGTACCGGGTGGAAGTGGACGAGGAGTTCCTGGCCGAGCTGAAAGCCATGCGCTTCCCGGCCGCCACGGGCAACACCGCCGTGGACACCGGCTACCGCACCATCGCCACCTACCTGTCCGGGGCCGACGCCCACGCCATCACCGATCTGGCCGTCGACTACGTGCGCGCCTTCATCGGCCACGGCATCGACGCCTACTCCGCCGCCTACCCCTTCGAGTCGGTGTACACCTCCCCCAAGCGCCTCATGATGCAGGAGGCCCGCGACGAGGTGCTCGCCGTGTACCGCAGCGAGGGCCTCGACAAGCTGCCCACCTGGAAGGAATCTGAGGATCACCTGGCCCTGGAGCTGGAGTTCATGGCCGTGCTCGGCGACCGCATCGTGGCGGCGGCCGAGGCCGGCAACGAGGCCGAGGTGGAGCGCCTGCTGGCCACCCAGCGCAACTTTTTGGAGGACCACCTGGCCAGCTGGGTGCCGCTCATGACCGCCGACCTTCGCCGCTTCGCCCAGTGCGGCCTGTACCAGGGCCTCGCGAGCCTCACCGACGGCTTTATCCAGGTGGAGCAGGAGTTCTTCGACGAGATCTTCGGCGACGAGGGCGAAGCGGCGGAAGCGGCCGAGGCCGATGCCGCCCCCGCTGCCACCGACGCGGAAGAAGCCGAGTAGGGCACCCGGCGCACGGGAGGCCGTCGAGGTATCGAGCGGCCGCGCACCGTCATCCCATCGGTCGGCACCGACCGTGTACTGCAACCCCAAGGGCGAATGAGAGAGGAAGAGGAAACCATGGCTGAACTGGAGGAGAAGGTCCCCGACGCGGCCCAGCCGAAGAAGGAGCAGCGGCCCGTCATCACGCGCCGCGCCCTGTGCGTGGGGCTCGGAGGCACCGCGGCGCTTCTGGGGCTGGGAGCCGTGCGCTACGCCGGCAGCGCCCCGCTCGTGCGCCCGCCCGGGGGTCAGGACGAGGATGCCCTCGTGTCGGCCTGCATCCGCTGCGAGAAGTGCTACGAGGTGTGCCCCCGCGGCGTCATCGCCCCGGCCCACCTGGAGGACGGCATCCTGAACATGCGCACCCCCGTCATGGACTTCAGCGCGAACTGGTGCGACTGGTGCACCGAGGAGAACGGCGGCACCCCGCTGTGCGTGGCATCGTGCCCCACCGAGGCGCTGAAGACCGGTTCCACCCCCGAGACTGGCGCTCTGGGCCTGGCCGAGCTGAACCAGGACCTGTGCCTGGCCTACCGCCTCATCGGCTGCCGCTTCTGCTACGACGCCTGCGAGTACGAGGCCATGGCCCTGGACGAGAACAACCGCCCCTATGTGCTGAACGATCAGTGCAACGGCTGCGGCGCCTGCGAGAGCGTGTGCGTCTCGCTGCAGAACGGCTCCATTTCCGCCGGCGCCACCGAGCGCGCCATCGTCGTCCGTCCCCTCGAGGCTTAAGGAGGCCCGCGCGTGAATACCAAGCGACTCCGCACCATCATTCCCCTCGCCGTCATCGGCGTCATCGCCGTGGGCTTCGCCACCCATGTGGGCGTGGGCACCCTGTCGGCCATCGGCTGGCAGGACATCTCTCTCCTGTGCCCCCTGGGAGCCCTCATGACCATGATCGCCACCAAGACCATGATTCCCCGGGCGGTCATCTCCGTGGTCATCGCCATCGCCCTCATCCTGCTGTTCGCCCGCGCCTTCTGCGGCTGGATCTGCCCCGTGCCCGTGGTATCGAAGATCCGCGGCGTCTTCTCGAAGAAGACCTCGAACACCGACATGACCGGCACCGGCGTTTTGCCCGCCGACGAGAATCCGCTGGTGAAAGCTGCGAAGGGATCGGAGGCCGCCGACGCGCCCGCGCCCCTTTCCGCCGACGAGCAGGCGGCCCTCTCCGGCTGCGGCCACAGCTGCTCTTCCTGCGCCGAGAAGCGGGCGACGTTCGATTCCCGCCACGTCATCCTGGGCGGCTCGCTGCTCTCGGCGGCGGTCTTCGGCTTTCCCGTGTTCTGCCTCATCTGTCCCATCGGGCTTACCTTCGCCACCATCGTGCTCGTCATGCGCCTGTTCGCCTTCGGCGACGTGGCCTGGGGCGTCATTCTCGTGCCGACGCTCTTGCTCGCCGAGGTGGTGTTCTTCCGCAAATGGTGCAGCAAGTTCTGCCCCATAAGCGCGCTCATGAGCCTCGTGGGCAAGGCGAACCGCACCTTCGTGCCCGCCATCGACAATGCGAAATGCCGCGAGAGCGCCCAGGGCACCTCCTGCGAGGCATGCGCAGCCGTGTGCCCCCAGGGCATCAACGTGCGGCATCCCGAGGCCGGCATGAGCTTCTCGGAATGCACCAAGTGCCGCGCCTGCGTGGAGGCCTGCCCCACACGTGCCATCACCATGCCGTTTCTGCCGAAGAAGGCGGCGCCTTCCACCGTCATCGTGGAGGACGACGAGACCGTGCCGGCAGCCTAGGGCAAGCCCGCTCGCGTCGTCACCCCTCCTGCGACGCGAGCGGGGCGCGCGTTTCCGCGACGCCGCGCCCAGGAAAGATCGCCCTGCGCGGTCTTTCCCCGTCAGCCTGCCGCCCGGGGCCGGCTGACGGGGAAAGACACGTGGAACGAGCCCTTTGCGGAAGAGAGGAATGCTATGACGTTGGAACTTGCCCCCACCCCGACCGCCGTGCTTATTGAAGGCGGCGTCGGCTGCGGGAAGACCGCCGCGCTCATCACGCGTGTGGCGACGCTTTTGGAAGATGGCGCGGCGCCGGAGGACATGCTCGTGCTGACCGCCACGCCGGATGCAGCCCGCGTCCTAGCCGCACGCCTGATCGAAGTCGTCGGCGAACGCGGAGGCGCGGTTGAGGTCACCTGCACCCGTGATGTGGCCTTAGGAATGCTCGCCAGCGAAGAGGGCCGCGCCTTCAGCGGACGCGCCGGGCGCCTCGTCACGCCGGTAGAGCTCGGCTTCATCATGGAGGACATGAAGGTAAGCGGCCTGAAGCAGCGGCGCTTGCGCGAGATGCTCAAGTTCTTCTACCGCAACTGGACGGAGCTGGCCGGCGGCGCCGACGATGATGACCGTTGGCTCATCCCCGGCGAGGAGGCCGATACCCACGCGCTTCTGAAGGACGTGCTACGCTTCACCGGCGGCATCCTGGAACCGGAAGCGTCGGCGATGGCCGTGCGCTTTTTGCTCGCATGCCCCGAAGTACTGGCCAGCGCACAGCGAGCCCACGTGCTCGTAGACGACTACCAGATGCACTCCCGCGCCTCCCAGCATTTAGCGAATCTGCTCGCCCGCGATTCCGTCATTGTGGCTGCCGATCCCGCTGCCGTGGTAGAGGTCTTCGACAGCTACCCCTACGGTGAGGGCATCGGCGAATTCACCCAGGCCAACGAGGGTTGCGAACGCATCGTGCTGAACGAGAGCTACGCCTGCGCTGCGGCTGCGCGAGCCGCAAGCCGCCTGCGCACATCGCTGGATGCGGGCGCGGCACCCTTGGGCGATGCGGAGGCGGAAAGCGACGCCCCCTCGCCCTCCCAAAGTGCTTCATCCGCGACGTCGGGCACGACGGCCACGCCGACCGTTCCCGACCGCGCAGCAATCGCCGCCTCGTTCACGGCTCTGAAAGCCACCGACCCTGCCGCAGAAATGGCCTCCGTGGCCGACGCCGTGCAGACCGCCCTGGAGGCGGGAGCCGACCCCTCCTCGATTTACGTGCTCGCTTTCCATCCCGCTTGGGAGCGCCGCGTTGCCCGCGCGCTTGAGGCCCGCGGCATTGCGACGGCGACGCCCGTCCGGGGGCGCGTGGCCGCGGGCGACTACCGCGACCTTGACCGCTGCGCCGCCGCACGCCTGCTGACGGCCCTCGCACTGGTCGCCAACGCGCATGACGCCCTGGCGTGGCGCGCCTGGTGCGGCTTCGACGACTACCTGGCCAACAGCGCGGTATTCGCCGATATGCGCGCCGAGGCCGACGAGCAGGGCAAGGATCTCGGCGCGATGCTCGACGAGGTGGCGGCTGCCGCGCCCGCAGAGAGCTTCCCCGGAACCGGCATCGGGCGCGTTCTGGACGCCTACCGCGCAGGCCGCACCCTCATCGAGCAAGTTCAGGGTTTGGAAGGCGACGAGCTGATCGGCGCTATCGCCTCTGCTCTTAATCTGACCGGCGAAAGCGGTGAGCACGCGATACAGCTTGTCCGCGCCCTCACCGCTCCCGAGCCCAAGCCAGCCGTTTCCGCCATCGACACCTCTTTCGGCACGAGTGTACCCGCACCCGCGCCGGACGACGCCCAGACCCTGATAACCCGAGCCCGAAACCGCATGAGCGCCCCCGTCTTCGAAGCCACCGAAGGCTGCGTACTTATCGGCGACAGCGCGCACCTGACGGGCCGCACTCCCACCACTCTGGTGCTCACCGGCTTCGTGAACGGCTTCTTCCCCACGCGCGACTACTTCGACGCCACCGTGACCACCCCGGACAAGCAGAAACTCGTCCGCGCCACCGATACCCGCCGCCTTTACACTGCGGCAGGCAAAGCGACACAGCGCCTGATCGCCAGTTGGTTCACCTCTACAAGCCTCGTGGAAGCCGAAACACTCAAGCTGGAGATCGCCCGCGCAAAGCTTCGTCGCGGCGAGCGCATCGCCGTCACCACCCCCAGCATCTACCTGACCGAAATCGACCCTGCCACCGAGCCGAGCATCCCCGAGCTCCCTGGCGATTCACAAGCTCCGAGAGATGCCGCAGCGGCGACATCCTCTTAAGCCATTCCGAGAAGGCGACACGGCCGCCCCGCTCCCTCCCCTCACGCACCCCTCGCGTCGGGACGGCCGCCCCCGCCGCCCATGTCGGCCCCGGCTTTCATTCGCCCGCCGGGGCCGGCGCCCGCCAAGAAAGCCTTGCCGGAGCCGGCACACACCAGAAGCTCCCACCAAGGCCGACGTTCATCAAGAAAGCCCCCGCCAGGGGAGGCTCGCGTTGCAAGGGATCCGGGGAACGCGAACCTCCCCCAACGGGGGCTTTTCAGTATTCCGCTTCTATCCTACCGCTCGTAGACGTTGGGGACTCCTCCCATGAGGAAATTCTCGTCCACGCAAAAGGCCGCGTAGAGGGGCAGGCTGATGATGCCTCCGTCTTCGCCAATGTTCTTCTCGGACAATCGCACGCCAAAGGGAGCCATGCTTTTGCGAAGATAGGATTGGAAGCTGGTTGAGGACACGCGGCTTCCGCTCTTCACCTCGATGGGGATGACCTGGGCAGCCTGATTCTGCAAAACAAATTCGATCTCCGCCGTCGAGCCGCTTTTGGGCACCCAGTAGAACGGCTGAAGCCCATTGGCGACAAGCGACTGCATGATGTAATTCTCGGCAAGGGCCCCTCGGAAGCGAGGGTTGAGGGCATTGCGCTTCTGCGCGTCCAGCAGAAGCTCTCCATCGAGGTTCATGCGGTAGAACAGTAATCCCGTGTCGAGAAGGTACACCTTGAAGAAGCTCCCGTCGTCCCGAGCCACCAAAGGGGCACTCGTCTCGTTGGTCTGTTCGTTAATGAGCACAAGTTCGGCGGCCTTAAGCCATGCCAGAGGATTCTGGAACTGCTGCCTTCTTCCCCCAGACACTACATCCGCGTACTTGAACTTCCCCGTGGTCTCTCTCGCAATCTGGCGCGGGATACTGCTCCACACCTGCTGCACCCGCACCGTCTCGTTCGGTGGCGCATAGAGCGCTATATCGGCTGCGTAGGTCTCGGCTATCTCGGCCTGCACGGTTCTCGCGTCACGTAAAGATCGATTCTCACGATAGGCCTCCACCACCCTCGGCATGCCGCCCACAACGACATAGCGCCGATAGAGGTCCAGCGCATCCTCATGAGCCGTGAACTTCTTTCGTCGGGCCACCGCCTTGCGTATGCCTGCCGCCAAAAGCTCCTCATCCATGGCCCAGAGAAATTCCTCGAAATCGAGAGGTCTCAGATAGAGGTGGGTAATGCCACTCGGGAAGGGAAGGCTGCGGCTTTTCAAGGTGAGACCGAGTTGCGAGCCGGTTGCGATGACCCGATACTCGCTCTCCGCGAAGAAGCGCAGGAAGTTGAGGGCTTTCTCGCACAACTGCACCTCATCGAAGGCGATCAGGGTTTTCTGCGGCTCAATCGCTTGATGGAGAAAGAGCTCCAGCGCCTCAACCACTTCCTCAACGGTGCGACTGTCCTCGAAAATCTGGGTGAGGTTCTGCAGATCGGTCTGAAAATCGCAATAGGCAAAGTTCTCGGTGTCGAAATGCTCGCGTCCGAGCTTCTTCAAGGCATAGGTCTTCCCCACGCGCCGCGCCCCCCGAATGAGGAGCGGCTGAGCGCGAGGATCCTCAGCCCATTGGAGCAGCACGGCATCTATTTTGCGTTTCATGGCGGCCCTTCTTTCTTCCAACGCTCCCCCATCTTACCATGGAATGCAAAAAAACGTGTCACTATTACACTTTTGCCGAAGAAAAAGTGTAATAACAGTACACTTTTTCACAGCGGGGGCGCATAACGGCTGATTGAGATCCCTCATCCCGGGCCTTTCCGACGAATTTCCGTACGCCACCTGGGGGGGGTGTCTCTATAGTTTTGTCAACCCCTTGGCTGGCTCGGGGCGGCGGCGATTCGGGCGCACCGAGCCAGGCCCCCTCCGGGGCCCGCGGCCCGGGCGGCGCCTATGCGGCGGGCTC